>NZ_JALVUC010000023.1 GCF_027023865.1 Thermococcus sp.
CAACGACAGCCCTGCGGAAGGTTATGCTCGTGCTGTTCGTGCTCATTGCCATGGTCTACGGAGCCGCAATCAACTGCAGACTTAACACCATGGCAACGAGGAAAACTCCAAACGCGGTCCTCCTCCAGTTCATAGCCATCACCTGACCAGCCGATCACTTTTGGTAGCACCTGAAACTATATAAATCTTTCTTTTTACTAGTTGTATCTAATAACTTTTTCATAGAGTTTCCAATTTCTAACCGTATCAAAACGACGAGAATGAGTCAAAAGAGGCCAGAGTAAAAGAGCGAACAAAAGGATACAAACGATCGTTTTATGCAATAAAAGTTTCGGGCGTGGGCGTCAGCCCCCCAGTAACCTTTGCTCACGCAAAGCTTGACCAAGAAACTGTTCTTGGGAAAAGTTTCATCAAATAATTCTCCCTCAGACAAGGGGAGGATTACAACATTGGGTTTCCTTAGATATCCCAAACTTAACGGAGAACATGGTATGATGTGCTCGTTTTGTGAGGGTTTACTCTTCCTTCGACGCCCTTCGGGCGTCTTTTTGAAGTAAACCCATTTAAAAGTGACCCCCCTGAAGATGTTCTCCCTTAGAAACTAAATCCCAATGATTGAAACCCGCGTTAAAGAGGGCTTAAGAAGCAGTTTATCACTTTCCGCCAGCGCTTGCGCAAGTAAGAGCTGATTGCAAAAAAATTGCATGCCTTCCAACTCAAAAAAGGGTTGCAGAGTTCGAAAGCCTTTTAAATATCCTGCATAGACCCCACTTCAGCGTTGAAGTGACCACAGCGAAGGATGACGAAAAAATGGCCTGGCATGTCTTCATTCCAGATTCACTCCTCGAAGAGAGTGACGACCCAAAGATTAGAACCTACAAGATCGGCCAGATAGCCAGGGCCTGCTCAATATTCGGCGTCGAACACATCTGGGTTTACAGGGCCGGCGGTGGGGATGGTAGGTTCATCAAAACGGTCCTTGAATATGCGGAAGCACCCCAGTACCTCCGCAAACGGCTGTTCCCGCTCATGCCGGAGCTCAAATACGTCGGCGTCATCCCGCCGCTCAGAACACCTCACCATAAGCTCAAGGAAAAACCAAAGATCGGCGAAATCCGTGAGGGTTTTGCCTTTCGGAAGGGACGCAGGATCTATGCGGATATCGGCCTCGACGACCCCGCGACGGTTGATGGGGACATTGAAGGACGTGCAACGTTCAGAATCATCTCGGTAAGGCCGCTCAAAGTGATACCCGCGAAACCCACTGAATACTGGGGCTACAGAGTCCATCTCACAAAGAAGCCTCTGGCGAAAACACTTAAAAAGGCCAGGCTGGATTTGGTCATCGCGACCTCGCGCAAGGGTCGCGACGTTCGAGAGGTGAAGCTTCCCCCGCTGGAGGGGGAGGTCGGATTCGTCTTTGGCTCACCGAGGAAGGGCGTGATCGAGCTCCTCGGCGAGGAGGATTATAACTTTGATCTAATCCTCAACACCATTCCAAATCAGCGGACGGCCACAGTCCGCACCGAGGAGGCCGTGCTGGCCACACTCGCTGTGTTTAATCTCATAAGGAGGGATTGAGATGGGAAAAATACACAGGCCAAGGAGAGGTTCACTGGCTTACTCCCCAAGAAAGAGGGCTAAGAGTATAGTCCCAAGAATCAAGAGGTGGCCGCAGGACACTGAGGTTAGGATGCTGGGCTTCGCCGGTTACAAGGCCGGTATGACCCACGTCCTCATGATAGACAACAGACCGGGGCTTACGAAGGGCAAGGAGGTCTTCATGCCAGTTACTATAGTGGAGGTTCCACCGCTCTTCGTCTACGGCATCCGGGCTTACAAGCAGGGTTACCTCGGTCTCGAGACCGCCACAGAGGTCTGGTTCCACGACCTCAACGACCACGTCAAGAGACGCATAAAGCCTCTGCCGAAGGACTATAACGAGGAGGCCTTCAAAGCCAAGCTCGGTCAGCTTGAGGACCTCGCCAATGACGGTGAGATAGTTGATGTCCGCCTTCTCGTCCACACTCAGCCGTGGCTCATCAAGCTCAAGAAGAAGCCCGAGGTTATGGAGTACGCCATCGGCGGGAATGATGTCAGGACCAAGTTCTCCTACGCCAAGGAGAAGATAGGCAAGGAGCTTCGTGTGAGCGAGGTTCTCCATGAGGGCGAACTTCTCGATGTCATAGCCGTCACCAAGGGTAAGGGAACCCAAGGTCCGGTCAAGAGATGGGGCGTCAAGATACAGTTCCACAAGGCTCAGCGCGCCGGAAAGGCCAGGCACATCGGTAACCTCGGTCCGTGGCACCCGACTAGGGTCATGTGGACAATTCCACTGGCCGGCCAGGTGGGCTTCCACCGCAGGACCGAGTTCAACAAGAGGCTCATAGCGATAGGTGAGAACGGTAAGCTCAAGCTCGACGAGAAGCACGAGGTTGAGATAACCCCGAAGGGTGGCTTCCCGCACTACGGAGTCATAAGGAGCGACTTCCTCATGATACAGGGGACCGTTCCTGGTTCCTTCAAGAGGATCGTCAGGGTCAGGCCGGCCATAAGGGCACCAAAGAAGAGACCGCCCGTTGAGAGGCCGCAGATAACCTACGTCAGTAGGGAGTCCAAGCAGTGAGGTGAGATAGATGAAGGTTAAGGTTTTCAATCTCGAAGGCGAGGCTGTTGAGGAGATCGAACTTCCCAAGGTCTTCAGCACTCCTTACAGGCCCGATCTTATTAAGAGAGCAGTCATCGCTTCGTGGACCCACAGGATACAGCCCCAAGGAAGGAGTCCCTACGCTGGCAAGAGAAGGGTCACCGAGAACATCGGAAAGGGCCATGGTATGGCGAGGGTTGAGAGGATAAAGACCTCACCGAGGTTCGCAGCGTTCGTTCCATTCGCAGTTGGTGGAAGGAGAACTCACCCGCCGAAGGTCGAGAAGATAATCTGGGAGGATATTAACAAGAAGGAACGCAGGCTTGCCATCATGAGCGCCATAGCGGCAACCGCTAACTACGACCTCGTTAAGGGGAGAGGCCATGTCGTTGACAATGTCCCGCAGGTGCCAATCATAGTCACCGACGACCTTGAAAAAATCTTCAAGACCGCCCAGACCAGGGAGATATTCAAGAAGCTCGGCGTCTGGGAGGACATCGAGAGAGCCAAGAGGAACACCAAGATCCGCGCTGGAAAGGGCAAGATGCGCGGAAGGCGCTACAAGAAGGCCAAGGGGCCACTCGTTGTCGTTGCAAAGAACGAGGGCATCGTCCAAGGAGCTAGGAACCACCCAGGTGTTGATGTGGTAACGGTTGAGAACCTTGGTGTTGAACTGCTCGCTCCGGGTACCCACCCCGGAAGGCTTACTCTCTGGACGAAGGGGGCCATAGAGAAGCTTAGGGAGATCTACGGGTGATGAGAGATGGACCCATACAAGGTTATCGTAAGGCCGGTTGTCACGGAGAAGGCCGTGGCCATTATCGAGAACGAGAACAAGCTCACCTTCATAGTAGATAAGAGGGCTACCAAGCAGGACATCAAGAGAACCGTGGAAGAGATGTTCGAGGTTAAGGTTGAGAAGGTCAACATCCTCATCACCATGTGGGGAGAGAAAAAGGCCTACGTGAAGCTCAAGCCCGAGTACAGCGCAAGTGAGGTTGCTGCCAGGATAGGATTGTTCTGAGGTGAGATGAGATGGGGAAGAGTTTGATTCAGCAGAGGAGAGGTAAGGGAACCACGACCTTTAGGGCGCCGTCCCATAGGTACAGGGGTGCCGTCAAGTACGTTCCGCTCAATCTTACCAAGGAGAAGACCCTGGTTGGAAAGGTCGTTGAGATACTCCACGACCCGGGAAGAACCGCCCCGGTAGCCCGCGTTAAGTTCGAGAACGGCACCGAGAAGCTCATCATAGCCCCAGAGGGAATCCTCGTCGGTGAGGAGATCTCGATAGGGCCGAACGCTCCGATCAAGATCGGCAACACCCTCCCGCTTGCATTGATACCGGAGGGAAGCTATGTCTACGACATCGAGGGAGTTCCAGGTGACGGAGGAAAGTATGTTAGAGCGGGCGGTGCCTACGCTCTCGTCGTTGGCAAGGAGAAAGACAAGGTCATAGTTCAACTCCCGAGCGGTGAACTCAGGCAGTTCAAGCCAACCTGCAGGGCCACCATCGGTGTGGTTGCTGGCGGGGGCAGGCTTGAGAAACCCCTCATCAAGGCAGGAAAGGCTTACTACATAGCCAAGGCTCGCAACAGGTTCTGGCCGAAGCCGAGAGGTGTTAAGATGAACGCCGTTAATCACCCGCACGGTGGTAAGGAGCATCACATTGGAAGGCCTTCAACCGTTTCGAGGAGCGCCCCGCCGGGAAGGAAGGTCGGCCACATAGCCGCGAGAAGAACTGGTAGGAGGAAGTGATGAAGATGGCGAGAAAAAAGGAGTTTAAGTACAGGGGTTACACCTTCGAGGAACTGCTCAACATGTCACTCGAGGAGTTTGCCAAGCTCCTTCCAAGCAGGCAGAGGAGGAGCCTCAAGCGCGGTCTTTCCCCGGAGCAGAAGAAGCTACTCAGGAAGATAAGGCTCGCCAAGAAGGGCAAGTATAAGAAGCCGATAAGGACCCACAGCAGGGACATGGTTGTCCTTCCGGAGATGGTTGGTATCACCATCCACATCTACAACGGGAAGGAGTTCGTTCCGATAGAGGTCAAGGAAGAGATGGTAGGTCACTACCTCGGCGAGTTCGCACTCACGAGGAAGATAGTCCAGCACGGGTCACCTGGTGTTGGTGCTACCAGGTCATCGATGTTCGTTGCTGTAAAGTGAGGTGGTGTAGATGAGCAAGGGCAGGTTTTCCTACTCATTTCAAAATTTTGACCCCGAGAGAATGGCAAGGGCGAGCGGGAGGGACCTTCGCATGTCCCCCAAGCACAGCGTCGAGCTGCTCAGGGAGATCAGGGGCATGATGCTCAACGACGCCCTTCGCTACCTCGACGACGTCATTGCTTTGAGGAGGCCGGTTCCACTCAAGAAGCACTACGACAGTCAGGGCCACAAGCCGGGCAGAGGTTTCGGTCCAGGCCGCTACCCGGTCAAGGTTGCCAAGGCCGTCAAGAAGGTTCTTTTGAACGCCAAGAACAACGCCGAGCAGAAGGGCCTCGATGCGGACAGGCTTAAGATAGTCCACGCGGCAACCCACAGCGGACCTGTTTTAAGGGGTTACATTCCGAAGGCCTTTGGAAGGGCGACACCTTTCAACGAGCAGACTACTCATATAGAGATAGTCGTCGAGGAGATTAGGAGGTGAGACTTTGGCAATCGAGAGATACTTCATCAGGGAAAATGTTAAGGAGATGCTCATCGATGAGTACCTCGAGAAGGAGCTTAGGAGAGCCGGCTACGGCGGCCTTGACATAAAGAAGACCCCACTCGGAACCAAGGTCGTCATCTTTGCCGCAAGCCCAGGCTACGTTATAGGCAGAGGTGGGAGGAGAATAAGGGAACTCACGAGAACCCTTGAGAGGGAGTTTAACCTTGAGAATCCTCAGATAGAGGTCGAGGAGATAAAGAACCCCTACCTCAACGCCAAGGTCCAGGCCGTCAGGCTCGCCCAGGCCCTCGAGAGGGGCATCCACTTCAGGAGGGCGGCCTACTCCGCCATAAGGGCCATCATGAGGAACGGTGCCAGGGGTGTAGAGATAAGGCTTAGTGGAAAGCTCACCGGTGAGAGGGCCAAGAGCGTCAGGTTCTACCAGGGCTACCTCGCCAAGGTCGGAAACCCCGCCGAGACCCTCGTCAGCAGGGGCTATGCCCAGGCTAGGCTCAAGCTCGGTGTCATTGGTGTCAAAGTCTCGATCATGCCGCCTGACGTCAAGCTCCCGGACGAGATAGAGGTCATCGACAAGGTTCAGGAAGAGGTGAACGCCAATGAAGCCGAGTGAGATTAGAGAGATGGGCCTCGATGAGATGGAGAAGAAGCTCAAGGAGCTTAGGCTTGAGCTTGCCAAGGAGAAAGGAGTGCTCACCATGGGGGCCTCAGTTGAGAACCCCATGGTCATCCGTGACCTCAGGCGCGATATCGCGCGCCTGCTTACCATAAAGAAGGAGAAGCTTAGGGAGAAAAGGTGAGGTTCGGTGCCAAGGATTGTTAACCCTCTGGATGAGATGCTCTTTAAGGAGGTCCTGAAGGAGCAGCAGAGGATACGGGTCTACATAGAGAAGGCCCGCTACGGAAAGCTGAAAACAATAATCGAGGGAATAGACGAAAAAGAGTTCGACCTAGATGAGATAGCAAAGAAACTGAAGGCGAAGCTGGCATGTGGCGGAACCGTAAAGAAAGGAAGAATAGAACTCCAAGGCGATCACCGGGACAGGATCAAGAAGTTGCTTGGAGAACTTGGGTTTTCCGAGGAACTCGTGGAGGTCGAGTGACGGCGAAGAACATCGTCTGGCACGAACTCATAGGGCTGAAAGCAAAGATTATAAGGGCATCCCATCCAGGGCTGGTTGGCATCGAGGGCTACGTCCTTGACGAGACGAGGAACACCCTCACCATCGGCGGTGAGAGGGTGTGGGTTATCCTGAAGGACGTGGTTTACCTTGAGTTTGAGGTTGGCGATAAAAGGATCCGAATCAACGGAAAAGAGCTGATTGGAAGACCCGAGATGAGACTGAAGAAGAGGTGGAGAAAATGAGAGAGATTGGATTGAAGGTTCAGCCTCCCGCTGAGAAATGTGACGATCCCCACTGTCCCTGGCATGGACACCTCAAGATCCACGGCAGGTACTTTGAGGGAGTAGTCGTCAGCGACAAGGGGAAGAAGACCATCGTCGTCGAGAGACAGTATTACCACTACCTCAAGAAGTATGAGAGGTATGAACTTAGGAGGAGCAAGGTTCATGCCCATAACCCGGAGTGCATTGACGCCAAAGTTGGCGACCGCGTCCTCATCGCGGAGACCAGACCGATAAGCAAGACCAAGAGTTGGGTCGTCGTTGCCATCACCAAGAGGGCCGGCGAGAGGTGATATAAATGGCGAAGAAGGGTGCTGGAGCAACTAGGGGAATAAGCCCAGTCAGGCCTACGAGGGCACTGCCAGTTGGCGCTTACCTCAAGGTCGCCGACAACAGCGGCGCCAAGGTCATTCAGATAATTGGTGTCGTTGGATACAAGGGCACTAGGAGAAGGCTCGCTTCGGCCGGCGTTGGCGACATGGTCATAGCTGCCGTCAAGAAGGGAAGGCCGGACATCAGGCACCAAGTCGTCAGGGCCGTTGTCGTCAGGCAGAGGAAGGAGTACAGAAGGCTCGACGGCATGCGCGTTAAGTTCGAGGACAATGCTGCAGCCATAGTCACCCCAGAGGGCGTCCCGAGGGGTACCGAGATCAGGGGTGCCATAGCCAGGGAGGCTGCCGAGAGATGGGTCAGGCTCGGTAGCATAGCGAGCATAGTGTTGTGAGGTGAGAATTATGAAACTCGATACGAAACAACCGAGGAAGCAGAGGAAGTTCCTCCACAACGCTCCCCTTCATCTTAGGGGTAAGATAATGGCCGCCACCCTAAGTTCCGAACTTAGGAGCAAGTACGGAACAAGGAGCATGCCCATCAGGGTTGGTGATAAGGTCAAGATCATGCGCGGCGACTTCAAGGGCAAGGAAGGCAAGGTCATGGAGATTGACCTTAATGGGTATGAGATTCACATAGAGGGCGTTACCCACAAGAAGACCGATGGCACCGAGGTTTACTATCCTGTTCACCCGTCGAACGTTATGATAGTTGATCTCAACCTCGACGATGAGAAGAGAGAAAAGATAATTAAGAGGAGGGCTGGCTGATGGCGCGGAAGGGAGCCAAGAGACACCTTAAGAGACTTGCCGCTCCGAATCAGTGGTACATCCATAGGAAGGAATACAAATGGGCGGTCAGGCCAAGGACTGGGCCGCACAGCATGAAGACCTCAATACCTCTGCTCTACATAGTCAGGGACTACCTTGGCTATGCGAAGACCGCCCGCGAGGCGAGGAGGATACTCAATGAGGGTAAGGTTCTCGTTGACGGCCGCGTTAGGAAGGACTACAAGTTCCCGGTCGGTATAATGGACGTCATATCCATCCCCGAGACCGGTGAGCACTACAGAGTCCTTCCGAACAGGATAGGCAAGCTCATACTCCACCCGATAACAGAGAAGGAAGCCGGGATAAAGCCGCTTAGGATAAGCAACAAGAGAATGGTCAAGAGCGCGAAGGTTCAGCTCAACCTCCACGACGGAAGTAACCACCTCGTCACCATGGATGAAAAGGACAAATACATGACCGCCTACACCGTCCTCATGAAGATTCCGGAGAGGGAGGTCATAGAGGTTCTCCCATTCGAGGTCGGTTCCTACGTCTTCGTTACACAGGGTAAGAACGTCGCGAGGAAGGGCAAGGTCGTTGAAGTCAGGCAGTTCCCAATGGGATGGCCGGACGTCGTCACCATCGAGGACGAGAACGGCGAGCTCTTCGACACCCTGAAGGAGTACGCCTTCGTCGTTGGAAAGGAGAAGCCGGAGATTTCCCTTCCGTGAGGTGAGATGAGATGCAGATCAACAGAGAGACCATACTCGCTGACTGGGAAGCTCACCCGATGAGGAGGCCTAGGATAGCTAAGCTCACCATAAACATCGGCGTCGGCGAGAGTGGTGAGAGGCTTACTAAAGCCGAGACCATGCTCGAGCAACTCGCCGGGCAGAAGCCGATAAGGAGGAGGGCCAAGCAGACCAATAGAGATTTCGGGATAAGACGCGGTGAGCCAATAGCCGTTAAGGTCACCCTCCGCGGTGAGAAGGCTAGGCAGATGCTTGACAGGCTTTTGGAGGCAGTTGACAGGAAGCTTAAGGTAAGCAACTTTGACGAGCACGGCAACTTCTGCTTTGGAATCCGGGAGCACATCAACATACCTGGCGTCGAGTACGACCCTGAGATAGGCATCTTTGGTATGGACGTCTGTGTCACCCTTGAGAGACCAGGCTATCGCGTTGCCAAGAGGAAGATGCAGAGGAAGAAACTTCCAACCAAACATAAGTTGACCAAGGAAGAGGGTATCGTCTTCGCTATGGAAGAGTTCAAAATCCAGATGGAGGGATTGTGAGATGGCGAAGGCTGACTACAACAAGAGGAAGCCTAGGAAGTTCGGGAAGGGCGCGAGAAGGTGCATGCGCTGTGGCCAGTACGGGCCGGTGATCAGGATTCATGGCCTAATGCTCTGCAGGCACTGCTTTAGAGAGATAGCCCCCAAGCTGGGCTTTAAGAAGTACGAGTGAGGTGAGAGGAGATGACTTTGCTTGATCCGCTGGCGAACGCTCTCTCCCACATAACCAACAGCGAGAGGGTCGGAAAGAACGAGGTCTACCTCAAGCCGGCCTCAAAGCTCATGGGAGATGTCCTCAGGGTTATGCAGGAGAACGGTTATATAGGCGAGTTCGAATTCATTGACGACGGAAGGGCCGGCATCTACAGGGTGCAGCTCATAGGCAAGATAAACAAGGCTGGGGCAATAAAGCCACGCTTCCCAGTTAAAGCTAGGGAGTACGAGACCTGGGAGAAAAGGTTTCTTCCGGCTTTCGAGTTCGGTATCCTCATAGTCTCGACCTCCCAGGGTGTCATGACCCACAAAGAGGCAATCGAGAAGGGAATCGGCGGCAGATTGATAGCCTACGTATATTAGCGAGGTGAGAGAGATGCCGATAGACGCGTGGGTAAGGGAAGAGGTTGAGATTCCAGAGGGAGTCGAGGTCACCGTTGAGGGAAACACCGTCAGGGTCAAGGGTCCCAAGGGCGAGCTTGAGAGGGAGTTCAGCTATCCAGGGATTAGGATATCCACAGTGGACGGCAGGGTCGTTGTTTTCAAGGAGTTCCCGAGGAAAAAAGACATAGCCATAGCCAGAACCTTCAAGGCCCACATAGCCAACATGGTAAAAGGTGTCACTGAGGGCTTCACCTATAAGCTCAAGGCCGTCTACAGTCACTTCCCCATGACCATAAAAGTTCAGGGAGATACAGTGCTTGTGGAGAACTTTCTCGGTGAGAAGAACCCGAGGAGGGCCAAGATACTCCCTGGAGTTACCGTTAGAGTCATGGGTCAGGAAGTCATCGTTGAGGGCATAGACAGAGAGGCAGTCGGTCAAACCGCCGCGAACATCGAGCAATCCACCAGGATAACCAAGTGGGACAGGCGTGTCTTTCAGGATGGAGTTTACATCGTTGAGAAGGCTGGCAAGCCAATAAAGTTCTGAGGTGTGAGAAATGAACGAGAAGGCGAGACTCCTTAGGATACGGGCCAGGATCAAGAGGAAGAAACCGAGGTTCCTTCGTCAGGAGTGGTGGCGCTATCCTAAATTCAAGAACAACCCGAAGTGGCGCAGGCCAAAGGGAATCGACAGCAAGATGAGACTCAAGAAGAAGGGGAAGGCCCGCTCCCCGAGCATCGGTTGGAGTTCCCCCAAGGCCGTCCGCGGTCTTCACCCAAGCGGCTACGAGGAGGTTCTCGTCCACAACGTGGGGGAGATAGAGACCATCGACCCGAACAGGCAGGCGGCTAGGATAGCCAGAACTGTCGGCGCGAGGAAGAGAGAAGCCATGCTCGCCAAGGCCAAGGAGCTTGGAGTGAAGGTACTCAACCCGTGAGGTGAGACTCATGCTCAAAATGCAGAGAAGGATTGCCGCTGACCTTTTGAAATGTGGTGAGAACAGGGTCTGGATAGACCCCGAGAAGATAGATGACGTGGCCGCCGCGATAACTAGGGAGGACATCAAAAGGCTCATCAACGATGGCGTCATAAAGAAGAAGCCCATCAAAGGCCAGAGCAGGGCAAGGGCAAGGATCTTTCAGGAGGCCAGGAAGAAGGGCCGTCACAGGGGCCCCGGAAGCAAGAAAGGCAAGAAGACCGCAAGGATGGGCAAGAAGGAGCGCTGGATGATGACCATAAGAGCCCTCAGAAAGGAATTGAGAACGCTCAAGGCCGATGGCAAGCTCGACGAGCACACCTACAGGAAGCTCTACATCAGGGCCAAGGGCGGCCAGTTCAAAAACAAGAGGCAGCTCTACATGTTCATACAGGAGCACGACATCTTGAAGGAGTGAGGTGAGAGAGATGGCACACGGACCGAGGTATAGGGTTCCGTTCAGAAGGAGGAGAGAGGGTAAGACTAACTATCATAAGAGGCTCGCCCTCCTCAAGTCTGGCAAGCCTAGGCTTGTCGTGAGGAAGACCCTCAACCACCACGTAGCTCAGATAGTCGTTTACGATCCTAAAGGTGACAGGACGATCGTTTCAGCCCATACAAGGGAGCTCATGAGGGATTTCGGCTGGAAGGGCCATGGCGGCAACACACCGTCTGCTTACCTGCTCGGTCTCCTCATAGGATACAAGGCCAAGAATGCTGGCATCGGGGAAGTCATCCTCGACATAGGCATTCACCCACCGATCAGAGGTTCGAGCATCTTCGCGGTTCTCAAGGGTGCCGTTGACGCTGGCCTAAACGTCCCGCACAGTGAGGAGATATACCCGGAGGACTACAGGATAAATGGCGAGCACGTGGCGAACTACGCCAAGACCCTTAAGGAAGAGGACGAGAGCCTCTACAGGAAGCAGTTTGGTGGATACCTCGTCAGGGGTCTTGAGCCCGAGAAACTCCCCGAGCACTTTGAAGAGGTTAAGGCCAGGATAATCGAGAAGTTTGAGGGGGCGAGAGAATGAGCGACCCGAGAGAGATGGCCCAGCGCGTTCTTGAGGAGTGGGAGCCGAGGACCAAGCTCGGCATACTCGTCAAGGAGGGTCAGATAACTGACATTCACGAGATATTCAGGAAGGGTTACCAGATAAAGGAGCCTGAGATCGTCGACGTCCTCCTTCCGGAGGTCAACATGAGGGAGAATCAGGAAGTGCTCGACATCGCATTAACCGTCAGGATGACCGACAGTGGTAGGAGGATCCGCTTCAGGGTTCTCGCGGCAGTTGGCAACAGGGACGGCTATGTCGGCCTTGGAATCGGCCACGGTAAGGAGGTTGGAATAGCCATCAGGAAAGCCATCAACTACGCCAAGATGGACATCATCGAGATCAAGCGCGGTTGCGGTTCATGGGAGTGCAGATGCAGGAGGCCGCACTCGATTCCCTTCGCCGTTGAAGGCAAGGAGGGAAGCGTCCGCGTCAAGCTCATGCCCGGGCCTCGTGGCCTTGGACTGGTCATTGGTGACGTCGGCAAGAAGATACTCAGCCTAGCAGGTGTCCAGGATGTCTGGTCTCAGACCCTCGGTGAGACCAGGACCACCGTTAACTTCGCCAGGGCGGTCTTCAACGCGCTCTACAACACCAACAGCGTTGCGGTTAAGCCTGAGGACATCGAGCGCTACGGCATAGTCGTTGGCAGGGAGATGCCGACAGACTTCCAGGTTGAGTGAGGTGAGAGGAGATGGTCAAGTTAGCGCTCATTAGGCTTAGGAGCGGGATAAGGGCGAAGGGGGAAGTGAGGGATACCCTTGCCATGCTCCGCCTTCATAGGATAAACCATCTCGTCCTTGTCGATGACACCCCGAGCTACGAGGGGATGGTTCAGAAGGTCAAGGACTACATAACTTGGGGCGAAATTAACAAGGAGACCCTTGCAGAGCTTATAAAGAAGCGTGGCAGGCTCATTGGAAACAGACCGGTAACCGAGGATTACATCAAGGAGAAGCTTGGAATGACCATTGACGAGTTTGCTGAGAAGGTCGTCAACGGCGAGATGAAGCTCACAGACCTTCCCAACTTTAAACCTGTCTTCAGGCTCCACCCGCCGAGGGGCGGCCTCAGGGGAACCAAGAAGCACAGCTTTAAAGAGGGTGGAGCACTCGGCTACCGCGGCGATGAGATAAACGGACTCATTGAGAGAATGCTGTGAGGTGGCGAGAGATGATAAGGAGAAAGAGGAAGGTTAGAAAGCTCCGCGGGAGTCACACTCACGGATGGGGCTGCAAGAAGAAGCATCGTGGCGGCGGAAGCAAGGGAGGTAAGGGAATGGCAGGAACCGGAAAGAGGAAGAACACCAAGTGGACATGGATCATCAGGTACGCCCCTGACCACCTTGGCAAGCGCGGCTTCCACAGACCCAAGGCAGTTCAGTACACCCCGAACGTTATCAACCTCAGCGACATCGACGAGAACCTCCAGCTATTCCTCGATGCGGGCATTGCCTACGAAGAAGATGGAAGGATAATCGTTGATACCACACAGCTAGGAGTTGACAAGGTTCTCGGCTCAGGAAAGCTAACCAAGCCACTCGTGGTCAAGGCTTACTACGTCACCCCCAAGGCTGAGGAGAAGATTAAGGCCATTAGCGGCGAGGTTCTCCTCGCCTGATTCCTTTTAATTTAACTTTTGGTGGGTGTTAATCATGGGGAAGACAAGGGACATGATCTATGCCATAGAAAGGTACTTCCCTGAGGTTGAGAGGCCCAAGCGGCACGTTCCCCTCAAGGAGAAGTTCATGTGGACCGGGATCGTTCTGCTATTGTACTTTGTGCTCGCAGAGATTCCCATTTATGGGATGCCGAAGAACATCCAAGACTACTTTGCCACACTAAGGTTTGTCCTTGCCGGGAGAAACGGTTCCCTTCTGACCCTGGGTATCGGTCCAATTGTTACCGCGAGTATAATCATGCAACTTCTCGTCGGTTCTGAAATTGTTCACCTTGATCTCTCAAATCCCGAGGACAGAAGGTTTTACCAGGCCACTCAGAAGCTCTTTGCGGTCTTCATGAGCTTCTTTGAAGCGGCCATATACGTCTTCGCCGGGGCATTTGGTAGGGTGGACACGGGCATCGGCTCCTTTCAGACTATCACCACTCCGGAGGGTGCCGTCTTCATTGGAATAGGTCTGGGGATACTCATAATACTCCAGCTCGGCTTCGCTTCCACCATGTTAATCCTCCTCGATGAACTTGTGAGTAAGTGGGGTATTGGGAGTGGTATCAGCCTCTTCATTGCCGCCGGCGTCTCTCAGCAGGTCATCGTCAAGTCCCTCAATCCCTTCACCACCAATCAATACATCGATCCCCTAACGGGTGGACCCGCTATTGTTGGTGCCATCCCTGCGTTCATACAGCATCTCATTCACGGCGACCTAACGGGGGCGATATACAGGGGGCCCCTGCCAGATATGTTAGACCTCACCGCGACGATAATAGTCTTCCTCATCGTAGTGTACCTCGAGAGCATGCGCGTCGAGATACCCCTCAGCTATGGCCGCGTTACGGTCCGTGGCAGGTACCCGATAAGGTTTATGTACGTCAGCAACATACCGATAATCCTTACGTTGGCCCTCTACGCCAATGTTCAGCTATGGGCGAGACTCCTCAACAACTACGGCTACACATGGCTCGGGACGTTCGATCAACATGGAAATCCGGTAAGCGGTCTTGTCACCTACCTCTACCCACCGATGGATATCTACCACGTCATGGCCGACCCGGGTAGGGCATTGGTTTATGCCCTCATGACAATCGTATGGGCGTTGATATTCGGGTTCCTATGGGTTGAGCTGACGGGCCTTGATGCCAAGAGTATAGCGAAACAGCTTCAGAATGCTGGACTGCAGATACCTGGATTCAGGAGGGATCCAAGGATACTGGAGAGGGTGCTCAACAGGTACATTCCCTACGTTACGTTCTGGGGTTCGTTCACCCTGGCAATAGTTGCAGTGCTCGCAGACTTCCTGGGGGCTCTTGGAACGGGAACTGGAATCCTCCTTACGGTGGGCATACTCTACAGGTTCTACGAGGAGATAGCAAGGGAGCAGGCGACAGAGATGTTCCCAGCGTTGAGGAAGTTCTTCAGCAAGTGATTTCCTTTTTTTACAAAACCTTTTAAACCCGTCCGTTTACTTCCTCCAGAAGCCTTCCTGGGTGAGCGTGATGCCGTTTGTCGTCATGATAACTGGTATTCCCGGGGTCGGTAAGAGCACTATCACAAAACTCTCCCTCAAAAAAGCCCGGGTCAAGTTCAGGCTGGTGAACTTCGGCGATCTAATGTTCGAGGAAGCAGTTAAGGCAGGCTTAGTTAAGCACAGGGATGAGATGAGGAAGCTTAACCCTGGCGTCCAGAAGGAACTCCAGATAAAAGCTGCGAGGAGAATCGTTGAGATGTCTCAGAGTGAACCAGTGCTCATAGACACTCATGCGACCATAAGAACCCCAGTCGGCTACCTGCTTGGCTTCCCCAGGGAGGTTATTGAGGTCATAAACCCGAACTTCATAGTCATAATTGAAGCCACTCCAAGTGAGATACTCGGTAGGCGTCTCCGCGATCTGAAACGTGACAGGGACGTTGAAACGGAGGAGCAGATACAGAGGCACCAGGATCTGAACCGTGCGGCTGCGGTTAGCTACGCAATGCATTCACGGGCCCTTGTTAAGATAATTGAGAACCACGAGGATAAGGGCCTTGAGGAGGCCGTTAATGAGCTTGTTGGAGTACTTGATCTGGCGGTGGGAGAGTATGTTTGAGGGAATATACAGTTTCCTTGACGGCATATTTGGGCCACTCATACAGGCGTACAGCCCGATAGTGGTCATTACAATAGCGGGCATAATACTCGGTGCTTTATTCACCCTTTTGAACTACTTCTTTGTTGACCAGGAGAAGGCGAAACTCCTTCAAAAGAAAAGCAAGGAGTTTCAGAAGAAGTACCGTGAGGCCCAAAAAGCAAAGGATGAGAAGAAGCTCAAAAAGCTTCAGCAAGAACAAATGGAGCTTATGAAGCTCCAGAGCGAGGTAATGAAGGATAGCATGCTCAAGGTTTCCCTGCTCACCCTCCCCATCTTTTGGATATTCTGGGGATGGCTCAAGAGATGGTACGTTGAGGTGGGCATAGTCAAATCCCCCTTCAACTTCTTCCTCTTTGACTGGTTCCACAAGATGTACCATTCGGCCCTTCCAGCAAACGAGCTGGGCTACCTTGGATGGTACATGCTTACCTCAATGGCCGTCGGTTATATCCTTAGAAAACTCCTCGATATGAGTTAAATTTAAAAATGCTCCCTTTAAAGGAAAGCCGAGGTGAGAGCATGAAGCCGATGTACAGGTCAAGGTCATGGAAGAGGAAGTACGTTCGCACTCCGAGCGGAAGGACGGTCATACACTTTGAGAGAGAGAAACCTAAGGTTGCCCACTGTGCCATGTGCGGAAGGCCGCTCAACGGCACCCCACGCGGAAGACCGAGCCAGCTCAGGAAGCTCCCGAAGACTGCCAAGAGGCCGGAGAGGCCCTACCCGAACCTATGCCCGAGTTGCATGAGGAAGGTCATGAAGGCCCAGATCAGGGCCGGCATTGCCATATGAAGGTGTGTTCCAATGCCAAGGGGCTGCCTCGTTATAACGGTCAGCGGCTTGGCCGGTTCGGGGACCACAACCCTCTGCCGGAACCTCGCCAAGCACTACAACTTCAAGCACATCTATGCGGGTTTAATCTTCCGTCAGATGGCGAAGGAGACGGGGATGACCCTGCAGGAGTTTCAGGAGTACGCGGAGCTTCACCCCGAGGTGGATCGTGAGGTTGATAGGAGGCAAATTGAGGCAGCCAATGAGTGTAACGTCGTTATTGAGGGTCGCCTTGCCGGCTGGATGGTCAAGGAGGCTGACCTTAGAATATGGCTTGACGCGCCCATAATGGAGCGCGCGAAGAGGGTTGCCCGTAGGGAGGGCATCTCCATCGAGGAGGCCTTCGTTCAGATTGCCGAGCGTGAGAAGGGCAACAGGAAAAGATATTTAAACCTCTACGGGATTGACATCGACGACAAGTCGATTTATGATTTAATCATCAACACAGCCCATTGGAATCCGGAGGGGGTCTTCGCGATTGTGAAGGCCGCCATCGACCACCTGTACCCCGACGGTGACGCGGGGTCGGGTTGAACCCGGGCAAGAAAAAGATGGAGGTGGTATGAATGCCAGCTATGGAAGTCGGAAGGCTTGCCGTCGTTATCGCCGGAAGGAGGGCCGGTCAGAAGGTCGTCGTCGTTGACGTCGTCGACAGGAACTTTGTCCTCGTTACCGGCGCTGGCCTCAACAAGGTCAAGCGCAGGAGGATGAACGTTAAGCACCTCGAGCCCCTTCCTGAGAAGGTGAACATTGAGCGCGGCACCGATGATGAGGCCGTTAAGGCCGCCCTTGAACAGGCTGGAATCAGCCTTGAGTGAGGCCTTTTGTCTTCTCTTTGATTCTCTTTTTGGTTTACATTGTCAATACGTTAAGAAGAACATTTTAATTATAGAGTCTCTATCGATTTTATCATGTTTCACCTTCTCGAAGATATTCTCAAGAAGGATGGCGCGGAGAATTTTGTCATTTTTTTATACTCCTTTATCGCCTCATATATGATAACGGCAAGATCTGGATATGTGACTTGTAGATAAATTCCTATCATTAAATCTTCAATTTTGTCTATTACCATTGATGCAGCAATAAACTCCAAGACTATTTGAAAGTCGTGTTGACTTACTGGGACTGAATTTATAATGTGAAGATAAGCTTCTTTGTATTTTCCCTCTAGTATGTCTAATAAAATATGTATCTCATTGTATACAGGAGAAAATGATTCTCTTAGGATTGATTCTAGCTCTTTTATAGAATTTACAACGCTTTTGGGCATTTCAATGTTAAGTTTTAGTATCCTATCCGAGTAATACTTGACAAAAATTATCTCGGCAATTAGCGTCATCGCGTTCTCTGGAGGTAACATTAACACATATTCTCTAATTATTGGAGCGAATTCTATGAATTCTTTTACACTTTCATAGTTTAAACCATTTTTTATCACATTTATTCTCATGGAAAGATCACACACTAATATCCGGTTGAATACCCTCTTTCCAGACGCGTTAAACTCTTTCTCCGAATATTCTAAAGCTAGAGATACGTATTCTTTTGCCTTTTCGATATTTCCTAGAAACAGGAAAGCAAATGTAAGGGTATAATAAGTTAGTCTAAAGCTACCAAAGATCCTCAATTCAAGCAATTGTTTTATTCTTTTTTGTCTGTCTTCTTTATTATATTGGACGAAAACAGTGCTAAAGAGAGCGTTAACATCTTTGTCGTTCTGTACAAGTTCAAAATTGGTCTCTAGTTCATTTAAAAGTTTTTCAGCGTTCTTCAAAAAGTGTATATTCTCTTTAGTAGCTTTTTTGGTTAATGGTATAGGTGCAAAGGTAAATATCTCTCCTAGCTTGAGATGCAGCTCCATCTTAGCATATTTGCCAAACCAGGTCTCTCCTAAGATTTCTATGCTATCCATGACTTGCTCTATTTCTCTTCCTAGTACGTGCATATCTTCCTTTAAAAATGGGTTGTAGACATTCTTTCTTATGATATTTAACTCTGTAGCTATTGTAAGAAACCTCACTAGGTTATTATCGGGTAACTCTTTGGTGAGTTCTCTTAAAATAGTGGAGATTTCAAAGTCTACTTCATCAATCACATAGGGATTCAAAGCTGAACTATCGCTATATTGCCATAAAAATGCCAATAATCTTAATTTATCTTCTTGAGTTAGGGCAGAGGCCCCTCCTATTTTCGAGAGTATATTGAATATGGCAATTGTAACTTCATACGTGATTGGAGACTGGCTATTGGCTACTCGGATTCCTGCATTTATTATTAATGTGAATGCAACTTTAAGATCATGCTTATCTACTAATTCAAGAATTTTGAGAATACTAATTAGTCCGTTCTCTGAGTATTCTGAAGTACTATTTATGGCCTCTAGCATAAGATTTACAAACCTTGAAATCTCTCTTCTTATGGCATCATTCCTTATGAGATACGGTATGAACGTTCTCAGATGAGAATATAGCTCAGTTAGATCGTATATCTCATCAACAATTTGTTTATCCGGATCATTTAGTGAACCAACATATACATAGCCGGTAAGATATACAACGTCCTCGCTGAATATAAGATCTGTTAATTTATTTTCACTCTGATCCCCATAAACTCTTCTTCCTAATAGTTCCAGGATTGATTTTTCAAGAGGAGTTAGCAAAAGGGGTATTATTAGTTTGTTTTTCTTACTAAGCTCTTTATATATGAACTCATTTGACTTAATCAACCCCTTGAGATTATATATAATTTGGTTCTGGTTTTTAGATGCAACATCTAAGGGGTAATACACTCGATCTTCTTGAGGAAGGTTACCAAGGAGATCATCAATATTTACTTTGAGATTAGCGGAGACTTCTGCAAGCATAACAGCAAAACCGGGGAGTCCCAAAGTAAGTGCTTTTAATTTCTCGCCATATTCTAGATCTATATCAATTCCATTTGAGTGAATAATATCTAAGAATTTCTTGCTATCTCTAATTGGACCGATGAATATGACTTGTTCCGAACTTTCAATTAAAGTGTGCTCATTAAGAATGCTTCTTACATACTCAGACGGATTTAGAATGAATCGTTTTCCGTCATTTGCTAACTTTTCTATGGAGATTCTGTCCACTATAATTACATTACTTCCCAAATCAGATAGCTCACTAAGGAGCTTAGATAGCGTATTTCGTTCGGATGGAGAGTAGTCCATATAATCATCAATCAAGAACACGAATTGTGAAGCTTTAGATTTTACTTTTGAGCCCTTATATAAATTATATATTTCTTTACTTGTCTTCCATATGTTCCCTATTGTGGATATCCCCTCGAAGATTGTCATTCCAATTACTATGGACTGAGTTATATCCCGGATTTTGTCAAATGATTCCTTCTCAATAATTGACTTTAGCTTGAGTGAGATATTCTGAAGATTCACATCTTTTACCCCGATTATCTCTAACAGACTTTTTATTGAATTGCCAACTGTGTTGACGTATTCTTCTATATCTGAAACATTGGAGATACTATCCATAATTTTTTCTAGAATTCCTTGAGAACTAGCAACTTCTACAACCTGCAAGAAAAGAGACCTTTCGCTCTCAGAGATCATCTTGATTGGAACTAATGGTATGTAAAATGAATTTCCCCGTTCATCAACAATCCTTTTTAATTGGGGTTGGACAGAGTAATGTTGGGGAGATAAGATTATAGGTAGATATCCTTCTCTTGCCATTTTCATAGCTATGTATCGCGCCAAAGTGCTCTTACCACTACTTGGCAATCCAAGTATCATAACAGGGTTTCCTTCCTTTAGCTGGTGTAATATTTGTTGCTCTTTTCCTGTGGGTACGTATCTTAACATCATATCGGTTTATACTAGTAAGTGTAAGGTTAAATACTTTTTGTCAATCTTTGCAGAATATTTAAACATTGACAACTAGAATAATGTGAGGTGATCAAATGAAAAACTGCACTTATAACAGGTGCAACTGGCGGCATCGGAAGGCTTCTTGTTGAGGGTCTCGTCGGGAGGGGCTACCGCATTGTTGGGGTGGCCAGAAACGGAGAAAAGCTCCGTGAACTTCAGGAAAAACTGCCTGCCTTTGAGTACATAATCGCTGACCTGAGCAAAGAGGACTTTCCAGGCACGATTTTGGAGGAGCTTGAGAGGCTGGGTGTGGAAAGGGTTGACCTCCTCATAAACAACGCCGGCCTCGCGGTGAGAAAGCCCCTTCTTGAGCACTCAAGGGAGGAGCTGGAGAACCTGTTCAGGGTAAACACCCTCGCGCCCGTGGAGCTCACGAGGATGCTCCTCCCAGTGCTCCCAAAGGGTTCGACCGTAGTGTTCATAATCAGCGGCGTCGCCTTTATCAACGTCCCCGAGCTCCCATCCTACTGCGCCGCCAAGGGCGCCCTTCACTACCTCGCGGTAAACCTCGAGCGGGAGCTTGAGGGGAGGGGGATCAACGTTGTGCGCGTTTATCCCAAGCAGGTCAAAACAGGTTTCTTCACCAGAAACGGGGTTCCATACCCAAAGGGCTCAATAGAACCCGCAGCGGTGGCCGGAGCAATTCTTGAAGGTATCGAGCGGGGCAGGCGCGAGGTCTTTGTTCCGGGTTACCTGAAACTCCTCAAGTACCTCCCGAACTGGCCGGTCTTTACGTACCGCTTTAGGTATTAGTCGGGTTTATAAGGGGGAGATTAAACTTAGTGCGATAACGCTCACCGGGTGATGCTCATGGCGAGGGATGAGGTTAGGAGGATTTTACCTGCAGATATAAAGCGTGAAGTTTTGGTTAAAGACGATAGGGCGGAGACCAACCCCAAGTGGGGCTTTCCACCGGAGGAAAGGCCCCTGGAGATGCACATACAGTTTGGCATAATTAACCTTGACAAGCCGCCCGGTCCTACGAGTCACGAGGTCGTTGCGTGGATAAAGAGGCTCTTCAACCTCAACAAAGCCGGCCACGGCGGAACCCTTGACCCTAAGGTCAGCGGAATCCTCCCGGTCGCGCTTGAGAGGGCAACCAGAGTTGTTCAGGCGCTCCTCCCGGCCGGTAAAGAGTACGTCGCGTTGATGCACCTCCACGGCGACGTTCCAGAGGACAGAATCCGCGCGGTTATGAGGGAGTTCGAGGGCGAGATAATCCAGAGGCCCCCGCTCAGGAGTGCGGTGAAGAGAAGATTGAGGACCAGAAAAGTCTACTACATCGAGGTGCTCGAGATAGACGGCAGGGACGTTCTGTTCAGGGTGGGCGTCGAGGCAGGGACCTACATCCGCTCGCTTATCCATCACATAGGCCTGGCCCTTGGCGTTGGCGCTCACATGGCCGAGCTGAGGAGAACGAGGAGCGGTCCCTTCAAAGAGGACGAGACTCTCGTGACGCTTCACGACCTCGTCGACTACTACCACTTCTGGAAGGATGGCGGCATCGAGGAGTACTTCAGGAGGGCGATACAGCCGATGGAGAAAGCCGTTGAGCACCTGCCCAAGGTGTGGATTAGGGATTCCGCCGTTTCGGCGGTTACCTACGGCGCGGATTTGGCGATTCCGGGGATAGTTAAGTTAAACAGGCGGATAAAGCCTGGGGATCTGGTCGCCGTGATGAGTCTCAAAGATGAGCTTATCGCCCTTGGAAAGGCCAAGATGGGCAGTGGGGACATGATGAAGAGGAGCAAGGGTATAGCCGTTGATGTGGACAAGGTGTTCATGCCGAGGGAGTGGTATCCGAGGCTCTGGTAGCGGCCCTTGCTGATGCAAGCGCCGGCGGAAGGTTGGGTGCTGTTTTGATTTTTAGTTTTTTAGTGGGTTTGTTCTCAACTTTGCTTTTTGGTAAGTGTCTTACTTTTAAAACGGCGTCCGAATGACGCCGTTTAGAGGATGAAACTCTGTAAAACCGTTAAGATTTCAGTACAAACCCATTTCCAAAACCATTAGCTTTTAGCGTGCACGACTCAAACTCCCCCATCTAAACTGTTTGAGCTTTTTGATGAAACTTTTCCCAAGAACAGTTTCTTGGTCAAGCTTTGCGTGAGCAAAGGTTACTGGGGGGCTGACGCCCACGCCCGAAACTTTTATTGCATAAAACGATCGTTTGTATCCTTTTGTTCGCTCTTTTACTCTGGCCTCTTTTGACTCATTCTCGTCGTTTTGATACGGTTGAAAATTGAAAATCCTACGAAAAAAAAAACGTTAGTTAATTCAACTTGTAAAAGAAAAAGCTTATATAGTTTCACGTATTATCAAGAGTGACCAACTGGTTGGGTGGTGGTCATGAACTGGAGGAGGACTGCGTTCGGGGTTTTCCTCGTTGCCATGGTGTTGAGCCTGCAGTTGATAGCCGCTCCCCAAGCTATGGCAATGAGCACAAACAACACCAGCGTTACCTTCCGCAGGGCCGTTGTTGCCTGGTATGATGAGAAGGGCAGGCTCCAGATGAACGTTACGTGGATTAATAAGGTTGTGAACTTTACTAACCTGACGAAGGGCTGTCCGCTCCACAAGTCCAACGCGACTCCAAAAGTTAACGTTTCAATAGTTACCCTTTACAATATGAGTAAGAAGCATGAACAGTTGCTGTTCTTTAGACTGAACTTCTACAACAGCACGTTTAATTACACAATGTACGCGCTCGTTTATCGCGCCGAGAGGAGCCAGTACAACTTCACTCTCGTCACAAGAATCTTTACTGACCCTAAGAGTGGCGAGTACAGAGCTTACCTGACCGGGATGAACATTGCTCCGAAGGATGAGGACAGGGTTGTGCCCGTTGAGGATGCTGTTATTATCAAAAACAACCTTACCCTCTCGCAGTATTACTGGACTCTCAACAGGGTCCTCATGAATCTTAGGAGGCATGACGAGACCGCTTGGATTTGGGGCAGGAGCGCTCGCGAGCTAAGACACTTATCACATCTTGTGAAGTTGAAGTTACCAGAATACAACCAAGAAAAAGCAATGGGAATGTCAGTGTCAATGGATTTCTCATGGGGTTGTATATCATCTATAATATCCTGCCTCGGCAGCATTGCAGGCCTTGGATTTGGAGCATTGGGGACATGCCCGCTCTGTGCTCAGGTTGTAACATGTATCCCGGCATGCGCTACTATTTTTACCGCCTGGACCTGTCTGCTGTGCTTAGGTACCGGAGCAGCAGGGTGCTTTGCCTGTGCAGCGACACTATTAGGTATAGCTAGTTGTGCAGCTGCAGCAAGCTGTCTGTAACTTTTTATTTCTTTTTACACTACAAACGGATTGGGGTGACCAAGCATGAAATTGAAGCACCTTATACCACTTCCTTTTACTATTTTAGCCCTAGTTTATGGTGTTTATAAGGTAGATGTCCTCCCAATTTTTGTGGGGGTTTTATCCACATTGCTGTACTTTCCCTGTTTGAAATCTGAATGTGAGGAGGAATTAGTACTATGCGGTAGTGTAGCCCTCTTTTCATCTGTTCTCTCAATCTGGGGAAGCTGGATTAAGTACCTAAGCCTTTTAGGAGTTTTATTACTTCTTTTTCTGCAGTTATCAACCCTCTTGAGAAGATGAGATATGTGATGGATAGCAGCTATGGACCCGACAAAGGTTACAGCAATAGCATGTGCCGGATGTTTTGGTATCATTGTAGTTTCATGTCTCGTAGAGTGCGCGTTAGGTCTTTAAATTCCTCAGTGTAAAAACTGTACAAGGTGATAGATTTGGATAAGATAACCGAGGAGGAGTTATTAAGGTCGGTCCCCATTTTTTTCTTTGTTTTTATGGGTTATGCATTTTTATGGCAAGCTATGAATCGAAGGATACCTGCAGTAGGTGCCCCTATAACTTCACTAATATTGAGTCTTGGGACAGTTCCTCTACGTATCTGGTACAGACACAGGAGGGGGTGGTGACGTGAGGCCGGCACTCGGCCTTCTTGGCCTTGTTCTCTACGCGATTCTCGAGGTGGCGGGTTTTTACTTGACCACTCCACTCTGGAGGGCGGTTCTTTTTATACTGAGCATTGTTCCCGTAACGCTAATGGCCTTCCTCTTCGTTGACCACCTGGGCGAGCTCAAGGATTCCAGAAAGTTCGCCTCGTTCGTCACCCTCCTAATCGTCCTGACCATTGTGGGCTCTATTTACCACGGGACCGCGAGCAAAGAGAACTTAACCGGACTGCTGCTCTTCGCGCTATTCGTCTGGGCACTGATCCCGCTAAGCAAAAAGTAAAATCTTAAAGTCAAATGAGGGGTGAAAACTTATGCTATGGATAGAGTACGGAGCCTACGCGGGGATACTTGGGGGGGCACTTTATCTCCTTTTACTTTTTGCGTTCAGGGATTCCCTTGCAGGCAGGAGCAGAATCTCGTGGATAGTTCAGCTGGAGATGGCGGTCTTCATGATCCTCTTGGGCCTCATGACCTGGGAAGCCCGTACTGGTGGCTCTTCCACGTACGTGGGCGCAGTTGGATGGATATGGCTGGCAGTGGTTATAGTGACGGTGCTTATTGGCTTTAAGTGGCGTTAGCCCTGTAGACCAACTCCTTCCCCCATCTTTATAAACCCCTCCCCTTACCCCCGACCATGAGCCACTATTACTCCGAAGAGCCCAACGTCCCGCTGAAGATGAAGACTATAGAGTTCTGCATCAGAGGTTATTGTTTCAAGTTTATAACCGCCAGCGGGGTCTTCTCCTTCGGGAAGCTCGACCGCGGAACGGAACTGCTCATAGAGAGCATGGTGCTCGATGATAGCTGGCGCGTCCTGGATCTGGGGTGCGGCTACGGTGCCATCGGCATCGTCGCGTCCCGTTTTGTGAACTACGTGGTGATGACCGACGTCAACAGGCGCGCTGTCAAAATCGCGAGGAAAAATTTAAAAATCAACGGCGTTAGAAACGCCGAGGTTAGATGGGGGAGCCTCTACGGGCCGGTTAGGGGCGAAAAATTCGATACCA
>NZ_JALVUC010000024.1 GCF_027023865.1 Thermococcus sp.
CTTTCGAGCCCGCGCCCCGGGTTCAAATCCCGGCCGGGGCACCATAAGAAACTTTTGCCAAGCAAAAGTTTCATCAAAGCTTGCATGTTACTTCCAAAAATTCTCAGTTCTAAGCCGGGGTGTACTCCCTAATTAGCAGGTTTTAAGGTGTTTACTGCGAGAATAACACCTTTCGGGCGTTAAAAGAAAGGGAAACAGGTTTTAGTTTCAGGATTCTGGGCTAAACCCACTATAGACTTGCAATTTCTGGGAACATGTATACTCATTCTGGGCGTTTTGGCGGAAGTTTACCCTTTGATCAAACTTTGCACTGCAAAGTTTTTTGGTGAAGCTTTTTCCAAGAGCTTTAGCACCGCTTTCGCTATCGTTCTAGAATTCTAGTATGCACACCATCCTCACACACATCTGACACACAGCGACAGTGTTAAACCCAATCGACAACTGTATGAACAGAAAACTTTATTTGAAGGAACACAAAGACACATCTTGATGAAGATAGTAAAAGTTCCCAGCAACGATGACGCAGGTGTCATAACAGTTGGAACTCCTGTCGAGGTCGAGCTTGACATAGACGTAAAGCCGAGGAAGGAAGAACTTGCCCTCTGGGTGAGCAATCCAAACACTGTAAAGGTGGAGACAAGCAATGAAGTTGAGCTGTACGAGTACGTCGGCTACTGGCAGAGACTCGATCTGGGAATAGTCTTCGTTAAAAAGAGGATTGTCCTGATTCCAGGGGAGACCCTTGAGCAGAGACTTCCCCTCAACCTATCACCTGGACGTTATAAGGTCGCCAAATTTGCCTACGTAAAAGGGGTTAGGGTTAAGGTTGAAAAGGAGTTCACCGTCCATTAGTCCAGAACCTCTTCAGATAGAGCCTCATCCGCCCGAGGTCAACCGGCCTCATCACCTCAACCATCCAGTCGGGCAAATCCTTCCTTATTCCACGCCAGAGCAAGCGGTAATCAAGGACGATTATGCTCCCCCTCTCCTCGGCCGAGCGGTGGACCCTCCCAGCCGCCTGGGCAAGCTTCCTGTGGGCAGGGAGGAAATAGCCGTAGTAGCGGCCCTTCTCCGGGAATTTCCCCTCAAAATAGCGTATCTGAGCCTGAATCCTTGGTGTTGGTCTTGCATAGGGTACCCCAACGAGGATAACTCCGTTCATCTCGTCGCCACTGTAGTCTTGGCCCTCGCTGTTTCTTCCACCTATAACACCGAGGAGCACCGCACCGTTGCCCTTTGCATGAGCCTTAAATGCCCTTACGAGGGCATCGTTTTCCGCCGATGAAACACCCTGTTTTTCCACAAAGACTGCCTTCCCTATCTCTTCAAGGCGGACCCCCAGGTTTGCTGACAGTAAGCCTTGAAGAACCTCGTAGGAGGCAGTAAAAACGCCAACGTTCTTTGGGATTATCCTGGCGGCTTCAACTATGTATTCCACTATCTTTTTGTAAACCTGAAACGAACGCTCCTCTCCACGAGTGGAAACGTCCTTCGCCACTAAAACCTGCGCGTTCTCCCGCTTCACCATGCGCGGGAATTTCCTAAAGCGAGCGTTCTCAACCCCCATGATGTCTCTGAAGGCCTCAAGCGGCGTGAGCGTTCCGGACATGAAGACCGCACTCTGCACTTCTCGGATAAAACTGAGGGCCTTCGAGGGGTCGAGGGCAACAAGTTCGAGGCTTAAACCCCTACCCCTACTCATTATAAATAGGTAGTCCTCCCTCCCTATCAGTGACAGCCAGAGAAGGAGGAACTCTCCAACGCGGCCGATGTAAGAGCGCGGGGGCTTGCCCTTCTCTATTCGGTCTTCCCTTATCGAATCACCTATTGCAACCATGTCGTTGAGTGTCTTGACGAGCCAACGCGTATCAAAGTTGAGGACGTTTACAACGTGCTCAAAGACAAGTTCCGGTTGAATTGGGGTCTCCTGAACCTCTTTGTTACCAAGTTTCTCCTGGAAGAGCATCTCCAGCCCCCTGCCAAGGATACTGAGGAAGTTTGCTATCTCATGCTCGTTATACTCATCCGCTTCCTTTATGGCCCTATTCACGGTGTTTATGCTGATTTTATCACTTAACACCGAAATCGCCTGGTCAGGAAGGTTGTGAGCCTCGTCGAAGACGACTATGAGGTCAGAATAATCCACATCGAGGGAGCTGATGAAGTTCTCCCTGATGCTGGGACTGAGGAGGTAGAGATAGCTCGCCACTATCACATCGGCCTTCTCGGTTATCCTTTTGGTTAAATCGTAGGGACACAGCTCAAGTGTTTCAGCGTAGCTCAGAATTTCAGAGGGGTGGCTGGGGCTTTCGAGGAAAAAGCGCACAAACTCGTCGAACTCAACCCTTTTCTTCTTCTCGTTCTCGTAGAACTCACACTTTCCGAGCTTCTTTAGGTTCTTGCAGACGACCATAGCGGTGTATGCATCCGTTGTGAATTGAGTGAGGTAGTTGTGGAGGCACAGCTCCTTTCTGCTCCTGAGTTCAACTCCAGAGACCAAGCTCTTTCCACTTATCACCTTGAGCTCCTCTATGACGCGGTCCATCTGTCTGTGGGTTCTCGCGAGGTAGAGCACCTTATAGCCCTCTTCCTTCGCAAAGGGTAGGATTCCAGCCAAAACACTAACTGTCTTTCCGAAGCCAGTTGGTGCCTCAATTATCACGTTCTCCCCGTTTCTTACCGTTTCAGCGACAAACTCAATGAACTCACGCTGGTTCGGTCGCATCTTCCGGTAAGGAAAGTACTCAAAGGTGTCAGTGCTCTCGCCCATGGGAAAGAGTTTTAACGGCTCACTTTTAACCTTTGCCGGTGAAACCGATGGATGCGAAGACCAGCAAACTCATCGAACTCACCGTCGAGGCCCTTCTTATAGCCTGGCTCGGATACCTGACGATTTATCAGAACTACCTCCTCTACAACTGGCACCGTGGCCTGCCCCTACCATCAAGGTACCTCTCCCTAATAGCGGGCATTCTAATGGGGCTAGCTTTCTTCTGGTATGAATGGGATAAGTTTGAGCGGGGGAGCACCGGAAACACTTCTCCTTTGGTTGGGGAAGGAACCATAGAGCAGGAATCTGAGAACAGCAAGGAGAGTAAAAGTGAGTAACGCCTCAGAGGACCTTCACCCTGTACCTCCCCCTTAGCTCCACCCCCCCAAAGTCTTCTTCCGTGACATCTATTGTACCCCTTTCAACCTCGATTATAGAAACTCCAGAGCCGGAATCGTGCTCCATTCTCTCAATAAAGTCGTCCACAATGGTAACTGTGAACCTGTCGCGCTCCCCCACCCCCTTAAGCCGGAAGCTCTTCCTGCCCGTGTGCAATCTGACGTACCGGATAAGGTGGGGAAGGAGGGCAGAGTTTAGGCTCTCAACGATGGAATTATCAAAGGGTCCAACCACCTTCCCGGCGACGGCCTTGTAGCTCTCTGCCATCCTCGCGGCGGCAAATACAGAACCCTCGGCAAGAAATTTCAGCTTTTTCCCAAGCCTCCTCTCACTGGGTATGTCCGCGGAAACCCTAGTCACGAGCCGTGAATCAAGGGCCGCAAAGGAGAGCACGAGAAGCCCGTCCATACCTTTGAGGATGTAGGTAACGTGGGGTTCATTGAAAGTGAACTCGAGGTTTCCCTCAAAGCTAAACCTGGTGAAGAACCGCCCAAAGGAAATCCTAACAGTGGGTTTATCACTACCATCGACCCTAACCTCGTAGGGGAACGTGGAGAAAAGCTTGACAGGCATCGATGCAACGCTCAGTAGGGAGTTCCAGCCCGCATTGAAGGGAACCTCTGCCCTCCTTGACTCCATAAGGGACACCTTTGTACGCCGTTCTAAACTGCCTTGATTCCCTATGAAAGAAGACTTTTAAAGTTGGCGGGTGGCAAAGAAGAACGAGAGGGAAGAAATCAGAGTTTAAGTTCCGGAATCTCCTCAAGAACCTTGACGACGAGTTTAACACTCGCATCGACGTCGCGCTCATCAACGACCTCGGTGTTTGAGTGGATGTAGCGCGCTGGGATGCTTATCCCACCGCTCGGGACGCCGGTCTTAGTGAGGTGTATCACTCCTGCGTCGGTTCCACCACCGGTGAGAATGTCCCACTGGTATGGTATATCATGCTTCTTCGCCAGTTCTTCCATCCAGCGGACTATGGTCGGGTGGCAGATGACGGAGCGGTCCATTATCTTGATGGCGGTGCCCTTACCGAGCTGGGTTATCTGCTTGTGTTCCGGCGTTCCAGGAACGTCTGCCGCTATGGTAACGTCGAGGGCGAAGCCGTAGTCCGGGTCGATGCCAAAGGCTGAAACCTTAGCACCACGAAGGCCGACCTCCTCCTGTGCGGTAGCGACGAAGTAAACGTCAGCATCGGTCTCACTCAACTGCCTGGCGGCCTCGACGAAGATGTAGACGGCTATCCTGTCGTCGTGGGCGAGGCTCACGAGGCGGTGCTTACCGAGGCGCTCCAGACGGCCGTCCCAAGTGATGACGGTCCCCACTTTAACGCCCATCTCCTCTACCTCTTCCTGGCTCTCCGCTCCAATGTCGATGAACACCTGCTCCCAGGTTGGGGCTTTGTTCCTCTCTTCGGGCTTCTGGATGTGCGGCGGAACGCTTCCGCCAACGCCGTAGATGTACTCGTTCGGTCCGACCCAGACCTTGAAGCGCTGAGCTATCAGCGTCCTAGGGTCAACACCGCCGACCGGAACGACGCGGAGGAACCCGTTCTTCTCAATGTGGTTAACCATCAGCCCTATCTGGTCCATATGGGCCGCGAACATAACCTTTGGTCCCGACCCCTTCTTGTGGGCTATGACGTTACCGAGCTTGTCAACCCTTATCTCGTCCACGTAGGGTTTGAATGCACCTATTACAGCATCCCTAACACCGAGGAACTCATAGCCGGAAACACCAGGTGCCTCTATAATTTTCTTGAGCAGTTCAAAATCAACCATGGCTTTCGCCTCCTTTAGATTTCCATCTGAATGTGGGGCGAGGGATATTTAAGGTTTTCCAAAAGCGAGACCACTTCCTCGGAGGTTAGGCAGTCTTTACAATTTACTCTAAAGCCCTTCGCTATGAGAAGATACTTTCTTTTCCCATTCTATGGAACGTCCTGAGACTTGGCGATGAGCTTTCCGATTTCCCTGGGGCCGTCAACATCATCCTTCCACTTTGCTTCTACGAAAGTTGCCTCCTTCCTCTTCATGTTCACGGCAACGAGATCTATCTCGTAGTTCCGTCCCCACTGGGGGCCGATGAAGTCAAATGTCAGCAGTTTTCCATTTAAGTTCCTCAAAATATCGGATACTACTCTTTCAAAAACCTGCCAAAATATCCAAGGAAAATCTGCCTCTGAAGCCCTGAAGAACGGTTCGTAGTCTGAGGAATCTATCGCCGCTTTCCACGGCTCGATCATGGAAAACCAGAAGTTAAGACAGTAGTCCTTTATGATATACCTCGAGCGCCTCCCGCTGAGAACAGGCCCCTCACGGGAAATCAAACCGTAGTAGCTCTCTAAGGCATCTAAGTACTTGCTTATGCTTCCGACTTCGTGCCTACGGCGTTGGCTATTTCCATAAGCCTATTTCTCCCAATTGATATAGCCCTCAATATTGAGTAGATTGAGTAGTATGTTTTGTAGGCCTTTCCAAACTCATCGAGGAGCAACCCCTCCCCCTCAGAGGTGATAAAGGAGGAATACCGAACAGCATCTATTATAATTTCAAGGGAGGGCTTTGGGCCAAAGAGTTCAAGCAGTTCGTAATACTTTGGAACACCCCCGAAGATTCCACAGAACACGATCTTTTCTTGAGGATCCTTCACTCCCAAATCTGAGAGCATTTGAAAGACGGCACTTGGCTGAAGGGGACTGAGTTCCATAAAAAGCGTGCTTCTGCCGTAGAGGGGGGCTTTCCTTTGAGCGAAGAGTCTCTTCATCCTTCCTAAGTACGATCCTAAGGTTATAATAAGAAGCGGGAGATCGCCATTCCTGTCTATAAAGGCCTGCAGGTCAGAGGCCATCGAAGGATTTACCTCAAGGATATTCTGAAACTCGTCAAAGAAAACAGCATCAACGTTTATCCGTTCAAGGTATCTGAGAAACTCCTGAAAGTTTTCAAACTTTGGAGAATAGCCAAGTTTAAGTTCAATCTCTCGAGAAAAATTGTCCAGGAGCAGGCGCTCGCTTTTCACTGAGAAGAAGAAATCCAAGTATCGAAGATGCCTTGAGGATAAAAACTCTCTAATGAGCCCTGTTTTTCCAATCCTTCTCCTCCCGGTCACTGTTACTAAAACGAGCTTGGACTTGGATAAAGCCAGTGCTTTTCCCAGTGCATCCAGCTCTTCTTTCCTGTCTTAGAATCCACCAGCTGGATTATCCAGCAACTGGATAAAAACTTTGCTAGGGGTAAATCCTCACCCCCATCGCCCTCTCGCCGTTGTCGTAGATCTCGCGGATCTTAAGGAGGTAAGCGGGCGTTTTCCGCCAGTCCCGCGGCTTCTCCGGGCGGTGGAAGAGGTCGTGGACGGCGTTGGTGTACTCCCAGACATTATCCCCCTCATGGACCTCAACCTCGCAGCGAACCTCGTAGGATGTGCTTGGCAGTGTAAAGAAGAGCACCGTCGCTTCCCTACTCCCAGAGGTGATGTTCTCCCATGTGTGCTTCCTAGCGAGTTCGAGAGACACTAACTTTGTGAAGTCTATCCTCTCACGTACGTAGATCTCGTTCAGGAGAAACTCCAAGGCACGCCTAGGGTTGTAAGGCTTTCCAAGCTCTTCTCTTAGCTTCTTGATGGTCTCGGAAAGAAACTCCCCGCGATGGATGAAGCCAATCCCCTTAATGGAGCCGTTTACGCCGGCTTTACCACAGGTTATTACGGCTGCGTTGTGCCTTGTGAAGCCGATTAAAGCCTCAGGCCCGAACTCTCCATCTGCAAGTTTTTTTATCCCCTCAACGCGCTCCTCGAAGGCGTAGCTGATAAACTCCCCAGGTATCATAACACCACCACATGAGGTTGCCTTAATGTTAAAAACGCCTTTCGGTTAATCAGAGACCATGAGTGGAGAAGTGCTGCTGGAACTCGAGGTGACCCCCTGCACCTTCATCGAGAGGCTCAACCGCTTCGTTGCTCTTGTGGAGGTGGACGGGGAGAAGAGAAAAGCCCTCATCACGAACACCGGCCGTCTAGAGGAATTCATAATTCCAGGAAGGAAGGCCTTCTGCACTTCAAAGAGCGGGGGAAAGACGGACTTCGTTCTGATTGCCTTTGAGGACTTAAACGGAAAGGGAGCCATAATAGACACAAGAACTCAGGCCAAAGCCTTCGAACGAGCGGTGGAGATGAACATTATTCCCTGGCTGAAGGGCTGCAGGATAAAGCGGAAGGAGGTAACCGTTGGAAAATCCCGCCTGGATTACCTCTTTGAGTGCCCCGACACTGAAATCTACGCCGAAATGAAGAGTGCCGTTCTTAGGGGTGGTGGAAGGGGAGAGTACGCTATGTACCCAGATTGCCCATCGACACGGGGTCAAAAGCACCTACGGGAGTTGATGGAACTCAGAAAAAGTGGAAAGCGGGCGATGATGTTCTTCGTCGGAGCAATGCCAGGAGTGGAGAGGTTCAGGCCCTACGAAAAAGGTGATCCTGAGATAGCGCGCCTCCTCAGGGAAGCGAGAAAAGCGGGCGTTGAGGTTCACGCACTGAGCATCTCACTCCTTCCGGACGGCAAAGTAATCCTCGAGAAACCCAACTTGGAGATCAAACTAAGGGAGGATTTTTAAAGACCATCTCGTATTTTAGAAGGGTAACGAGCCTGTGGGGTGATGGGAATGACCATAGTTGACGTTAGAATTTTAGTCGAAGGTGCAAGCGACGTTGAGGTCGTAAGCAAGGCCCTTCAAGGGCTGGCTTTGGGGAGTGAGTACAACATTACGATTTCCGCGATAATCCCGACGACCAACGTGGAAATAGCAAAGAGCGCGGCTGCAGGAGCGGACCTCCTTATAATTGCGACCGATGCAGACAGGGTTGGAAGGGATTTAGCTGAGAGACTTTACAACGAGCTCAATGAGATGGTCGGCCACGTCGAGAGGATGAAGCTTCCCCTCGGACATGACTTGGAACACGTTGACGTCGAACTCGTGAGGAAGGAACTCAGGAATACGCTCGTGAGGGCCGGGCTGAAGAGTCTCCAGGTTCTCCCGGGCTATATGGAGATAAGGAAGGAACTCCTTGACGTCAAGGGCAAGTATGACCAGCTGGCCAACGACTACGAGGCACTCTACAAGGAGCATGAGGAGCTTCAGAGGAAGTACGAGGAACTTCACGCAGAATACACCAGGCTGAGGAGCGAGAACGATGGGCTGAAAGAACTCCTCGACAAGAAGAGTAAGCCGGTTAAGATAGAGGACGCCTGGAAGGGCCTCTTCCCTGCTGAACCAGTACCGGAGGAAAGGATACTCGCAATGGCGGTCGAAAAGCTCGGTTTAGCTGGAAAGATACTCGTCGGCCAGGGTTACATCTTCGCGGAGGACGAGTCACTTATAGAGGAACTTCTCAAGACAGTCTACCTCAGCCTCGCCGTAAGGGAAGAACCTGAAGGAAAGGAAGAGCCGAAGCCCCAAAAACCACCGGAGGAGCGGCCACCAGCTCCCGAGCCGGAGGAGACGAACATAGTGGAGAACCCCGAGCTGAAGCCGGACGAGATAGAGCGCCTGCTGAAGGGCGTCGGCGATGAATGAAACGGTTGAAGAGTTCGAGACGTACCTCGACCTCGAGGGAAAAAGTCCCAATACGATTAGGATGTACTCCTACTACATCAGGCGCTATCTCGAGTGGGGCGGGGAGCTTAGGGCGCGCCCTGCCCTCCGTTTTCTCGCAAGGCTTAGAAAGAGGGGATACTCCAACAGGAGCCTGAATCTTGTAGTTCAGGCATTGCGCGCTTACTTCCGCTTCGAGGGAGCCGACGATGAGGCGGAAAGGCTGAAACCGCCCAAGGTCCCGAGGAGCCTGCCGAAGGCCCTAACCCGAGAGGAAGTCAAGAAACTCCTCTCGGTTATCCCGCCAATGAGGAAGCGCGACAGGTTGATTGTTCTTCTACTCTATGGGGCCGGCCTGCGCGTTAGTGAGCTGTGCAACCTGAAGAAGAGAGACGTCGACCTCGAGGGGAACCTCCTAGTCGTACGCGGGGGCAAGGGAGCCAAGGACAGGGTAGTCCCGATTCCGACCTTCCTGAGCGGCGCGGTTAGAGAATACCTAGAAAGCCGGAATGATAATAGTGAGTACCTTATCGTTGAGGAGGGGCGGAGGAAGAAGGACAAACTCTCAACGAAGACCGTCTGGCACCTCCTCAAGAAGTACGGTGAGAGGGCAGGGGTTGAGGTTACACCCCACAGGCTCCGCCACAGCTTTGCGACGCACATGCTAGAGAACGGCGTCGACATAAGGGCGATTCAGGAGTTGCTCGGCCACTCAAACCTCTCAACGACGCAGATATACACCAAGGTCACCGTGGAGCACCTAAGGAAAGCTCAAGAGAAGGCGAGGCTGATTGAGGGGCTGATGGAATAGGGGAAAGAAAATGATATCAGTGTTTTACTAGCTTAGCTATATAGGTAGTTCCCCTAGATTTTCTTTTAATTGGGATTTCCATCGTGATAATCGGCACATCGCTTGGGATGAGTTCCAACACTTCATTGATATTAATCTCCTCATTGGGTGGCTTAACTGCAATCACTGCTACTCTCTCTAAACCTTTTTTGTAAGCATTGATCTGAGTTGGTAGTCTATCAAGACTCGTTCTATTTTTATTTTTGATTACTTTAAGTTCTATGCCCCATTTTTCATTTATTACAAGGTCAATTTTTCTCCTCCTTATATGGACTTCTTTTTGAATAGATTTTATTCCCAGCTTTTCTTGAATCTCAGGGGCACTAAGTAGAGTGAGTAATTTTTCTTGTAGTTCATGTTCGTCCTTAACAGCAGGTGGCCTGAAATTCTTCTCAATCCACCTTAACAAATTTACAAATTCATCTTTCTTTGTATTAGACAACCTCTTTGTCTTTGAGGCCTTTTTCGGGGTTTTAGTCCCTTTACCATTGACTCTAACAAACCCGTCTTCTTCTATCTCTCTTGTATTTGCTAGGATCCCCTTTTCGCTTCGTTTCTGTTGGTTTTCTTCATAAAGCATCCGACGATGCTCTTCAAGCTCTTGAGTAACATCCGAGTACCTCACTTTGTATCTTTTTGAAAGATCAATAACCTCTTGAAAACTCAGATTTATGGCAAGCCTCCGTACTATATCTGATTTAACACGCAGATGGGTCCTCTTCCCTGTTAGAATGTCTTCATCATACAGGGGGATTCCCTTTGTTGTTGCGATCTGTTCAAGTTGTTTAACTGTGAATCTACTTAGAATCTCACGTTTAGCCTCGTCAACTCTCTTTTTGTATTCAAGGTTCGTGGTTGCAGAATCCAAGACCCTAGTAGTGGAAGAGGCAACTTTTTTCAAAATGTCTTTAAAGCCCATATTTATCACCACACCCAACAAATAGTGCCGTTAATCATTGCCTAAAAAGAGTTACACGGTTAAAAATTTTGTTAATTCTTTGTAGAGAGTTAGCACGTCATACGAAACCAAAGTTCTAAGGGTTTGATACAATATAGGGAACTAGACGTTCAAAGCTCTCCTTTCCTCCTCAGCAGCGCAAGGTAGCTCGTGAAGGCCCCGGCGGAAATTGTATCGCCGAGGCCGACCGTTGATACCGGGTTCTTCACGAGTCTCGTGGGGATTATCACGACCCTGTACTCCTTCGTTCTAAGCCTTCTCTTCGCCTCCTCAAAGCGGAGCTTGACGTACTCACCACGCTCGTTGTAGGGGACGCTGAGACCAACTTTGAAATCTTCCGGTGAGCGAATCTCTCCCAAAGAGGCCCTCGCCGCTGCTAAATTCGTTGCCAGCCCAAGACTCTGGCGGAGCTTTTCCTCGCTCAGGGGATTATCCGCGTGGGTGATGTACACAATGTAGTAAATCGTGTGAATCTGAAGGACTTCGAGATTCATCTCGTCGATGAGTATCTTTCCGCCCAAGACGGTGTCCTCGATGCGATTGTAGGTAAATATCCTATCAGAGAGCTTTGAGTAGCCGAGGGCATTTAGAACGTGAGCTATCTCGGACTCATCCATCCCAACGCTGTCAACAAGGGGGAACAGGTTATAGATGACCTTCTTCCTCAGCTCGCGGTTCTGTATGGAGGCGAACTCAAGGTGAACCTTCACATCCTTCTCTCGCTTGAGGAGAAGTATGTCCTTCTTGGCCTCGCGAAGGTAGTGGTTTGCATCCTTTCCGTCGGAATAGCGGGGTTTAATGCCCTGATAACCTGAAAGGATGACCCCGTCAACGCTCTCGCCAATCTCGGGGAGAAACGGCTTCAGCCCCGGCTCGGTGTATATTCTTATGCTTTCAAAGCGGGCAGAAACGATAAAGCGGCCCGAGAAGGGGACCGTTACCGTCTCACTACCGAGTTTGAAGGTCATTCCTGCGCGGAACTCAAAGATACGGTTAACCTTAACCGGGTCACCATCGCGGTAGGCCTCATAAGGGTGCTTGAAGATGAGCCTTCCATCCTCAATGACTGGGTAGAAGAGGTTGGGCTTATTAACAAACATCGCAGCCTGCTTTTTGGCCAAATGGGGGGTATAGACCAGAACTTTTCTAAAGTTTAGGTTGGCCAATAGGTTGGCTATTATGCCTGCCTGGCCGCCCATCCTCTCCACATCGTATTTAAAGTGGGAATCGAACCACATATGAAGCTCCTCGTTGATGAGAGGAACCTCCATGGGCTTGCCCGTCTTAAGGGCGTGGACGAGTCTTGCCACGAAGTCAAGGGGCTCGTTTATCTGCCTGGGATACTCTTCCATCCTTCTTTGTATTGTTTCAGCCCCAAACTCGTTTATAAGCCCTTGAACGGTCTCCTCTTTGAGGTAGACTATTGCGTCGACGTTCGTGTTGTATGCAGTGTAAATGGAAAGTTCTCTAGCCTCGTCAAGGAGCCCCATATGTATCACCATCAGTGACTAGCATTTGGAAATGTGGGCCGGTTCTTAAAAGGGTTTCGTTCAGGAATGTGAGAAAAAGTGGACAAGCAGCCAGCTGAAATTCAGAACTCAGTAAAGAGTTTGCCTAACTCCGGAATCTTCTCCGTGACATCCATTTCACGCAACGCGAGCCAGAACGATGCCTGGTTGCTCGTAACCACTGGAACACTAAGGTCTTCCTCTAAAGCCTCGATTATCTCGAACGTCCGCAGGTTGGTGCAACTTATGAAAATTGCGTCTGCCTCATCCATGAAGCTGGCCTTAGCAAGACGGTAGGCTTCGTATGGTTCAAGCTTCCCGATCTGGGTGTTGTCCTCTATTCCAAGGCCCCTTATGTCAAGAACCTCGAACTCGTTGGCCTCGAGGAACTCCCTCTCCCTCTGGTTTATCTCGTCGGTGTAGGGGGTTATCACTAAAATCGACTGGGCATCGAGTATCTTTAGAGCCTCAACAACGGCGGTGCTCGTGCTCACAACCGGAACGTTTACTTCACTTTCAATTTTTGCCTCAAGCTCCGTCTCGTAGTCTTTTCCGCCTATGAAAGAGCCGCTCGTGCACCCGTAGAGTATCTCCTCAACACCGGCGTCTTTGATTAACTTTGCGGCCTCAACCGCTAAGGCGTTCATCTTTATTAATTCATCTTCGTTGACATCCTTGAGCGGGACTCTAGCAGTGTGGAGTGATACGCCCTCGGGAAGAAAATTGTGAAGCTCCATCTCCATAGTGGTGTTCGATGATGGGACTATCAGGCCAAGCCTTCCGCGCCATCCATACATGCTTTCACCTCCTGAGGTATACCCAAGGTTTCTCTTAAACCTTTGGTTCAACCACACAGAAAAGCCTCGGTTATTAATCAATCCAAGAATTAAACAATTACATAATTGATTGCTTACTTAAAAATGCAAGGAAATGCGGGGCTCACATGCCCCCGCTCACTGCAAGCTCGATTATCTTTCTTATCTCCACAAGGAACTCCGTTGGGATATCCTTCAGCATCGGCTCAAGGAAGCCTTTGACGATGAGTTGCGTCGCCTTTTCTTCATCTAAGCCCCTTGACATCAAGTAGAACATCTCTTCCTCGCGTATCTTGCCGATGGCGGCTTCATGGCTCAGCTCTGCGTCGTCAACTTTGCTGACTAGTCCGGGATAGGTCTCCATGGTCGCTTTGTCGCTCATCAGAAGGGCGTCGCAACTGATATGACCCTTCGTCTTCGGAGCTTCTGCGGTTATGACGCCACGCGTGATTACCTTGCTCTCGTCCATTATCACGGATTTGCTCGCGTTTATCCCCGCCGCTCCAGGCCCCTGCAGGAACATCCTGCCCCCGAGGTCGATGTAGTAGTCCTTCTGGCCAAGGAGAATACCGTTCAGCTCGACGTAACCGTTCTCATCAACCCAGTAGTGTGGGTCGCCTATGTTGCTCTTTCCGGAGCCCAGGGTAACCGTCGTGTTGATGAAGCGCGCACCTTTTCCGATCTTTGCCCTCGTCATGGGCCTCGTGTGGACGTACTCCGGCCAGTTCTGTAAAACCGTGAGCTGACCCTTGGCCCCCTCACCGAAGTACGCCTCCGTCATGTCGAGGTGGAGGGAGTGCCTCAGCAGAACAGGTGAGGTACAGCCCTCAATGAGGTGGAACTCACTGTTGGGTTCGGCCACAATGATTATGTGTGGCGCCTGCGCTAAAGCACTCTCCTGAATCAAAAAGAACAGATGAAGTGGGAAGGGAACTTTGAGGCCCTCCTTGACGTGGAGGAAGATTCCCCCGTTCCAGACTGCGATGTGATAGGCCGTTAGCTTGCTCTCGTCAGCGCGGAATAGCTTGAGGAAGTGCTCCTTCACGATGTCTGGATACTTTCTGACGGCTTCCTCCGTCGAAAGAACCGTAAGGCCCTTCTTAGCCCACTCCTGAAGGAATTGGTTGTATATAACACCGGTGTCTGTCTGAACCGTCAGTCCGGCAAGGTACTCCTGCTCGACTTCATCTATACCAAGTCTATCTAAGAGGGCTTTCATCTCCGACGGAAGGTCATCAAGGCTTTCTATCTTCTCGGGGATTCCCTCAACCTCGGGCTTTGCTATGAAGTGGAGAAGCTCGTCCTCGCTTATTATCGGGTCGTTGTGGGGTGCCCTTTCAAATGCCTCAAGCCCCTTGTACCTTATTCTAGTCATCCATTCAGGCTCTTTGTTCCTCTTGGCCAGCTCTTCAATCTGGTTCTCGATTATGGCCTTTGCATCGCTCAGGGTTATGGTCTCGCGCTCCGAATGGAGTTTCATGCTCCCACCTCCTCGAATATCTTAGCGAATCCTTCCCTGTCTATCCTGTCAACGAGTTCACCGCTTCCGGTCTTGACGATCCTGCCGTCCTTCATGACGTGGACGGTGAGCTTCTCCCTGTCTAGGTGCTCGAGGATCCTACCGTAGTGTGTTATGAGGAGTATCGCGGTCCCATTTTTGTGAAGCTCCTCTATCTTCCTGCTGATGATGCTGAGGGAATCGACGTCAACACCGCTGTCCGGCTCGTCCAGGATGAGCAGTTTCGGCTCGATGAGCAGAGCTTGGAGAAGTTCAAGTCTCTTCCTCTCACCGCCGGAAAAACCAACGTTGATGTAGCGGTGCAGATCTTCCTCCTTGAACCAAAGCTCCTTGGCCTTTTCCACCACTACATCGTAGGCCTTAGCTGGATCGGCTCCCTTAAGCTCAACGAGAATCTGCTGGAGGAACTCGATTATCCTAACACCCTCAACCTCAGGCGGAACCTGAAAGGCAAGGAGAATTCCCTTTTCAGCCCTCTCATCAGGCTCGAGTCCATGGATTTCCTCCCCTTCAAAGAGTATCCTACCGCGGGTAACGTTGTACTTTGGATGACCCGCTATAGTCAGGGAGAGCGTCGACTTCCCAGAGCCGTTGGGTCCCATGACAACGTGGAACTCACCCTGACCAACGGAGAGGTCGACTCCCTTCAGTATCTCCTTGTCCTCGACTGAAACGTGAAGGTTCTCAACTTTGAGCATTATCCCACCTCCATGGGTAGCGTTGATGGGACGTTTTTTAAGCATTTCTGGACATAGATGGGAACTCGGGAAAAAGTCGAGCATGGGATGAACAGGGAGAATAGGAAGTGAAACTCAAACGGAGAGAGGAAGGGCCTCCCTGACGCGCTTAAGGAGGCTCTGCTTCTCCTCGCTCTCCATGAGGGCTATCTCAAGAACCTGATCAATGGTCTCGACAGGGAATATCTGCACCTTCTCGGCTCTGTCCTTGCCCAGGAAGACGTCCTTCTCGTTGGACTTCGGGATGATGACCGTTTTTATGCCCGCTTCAATGGCCGCTTCTATCTTCGGGGTGGCACCTCCAATCGGGAGAACCTCCCCGCGGACGCTGAGCGAGCCAGTCATAGCAACATCCTGTCTTATCGGAATGTTCTCAAGGGCGGATATGACAGCAGTGGCAACGCTTATGCTGGCTGAATCCCCTTCAACACCCTCGTACGTCTGGAGGAACTGAACGTGGATATCATAGCGGCTGATGTCCTCTCCCTTGTAGCGTTTGATTATCGCGGAGACGTTCTGCACAGCCTCCTTGGCAATCTCACCGAGCTTTCCTGTGACGATTATCTTTCCTTCCTCCTTGCTTGCCGCTGGAGCCACCACTGCTTCAATCGGGAGAACTATGCCGCTCTGCTCCCCTATGACGGCCAGGCCGTTGACCCTCCCAACTTCGCCGCCCTCAACCTTGATGACTTGGTACTCCTTCTTGTTCTCGATGTACCAGTCGGCGAGCTGCTTCTCAAGGGGCTTGGCCATCTTGGTTGCCTCAAGCACGTCCTCCCTCTCGACGTACTTCTTGCCTTTCTTGATGGCTATGTCCCCCGCGGCCCTAACGATTCCACCGAGGTCCCTGAGGCGGAGCGTGAGGTGACCCTTCCTTCCTGCTCTCTTCTGGGCCTCCCTGACTATCTCCTCAACGGCATCCTTTGTAAAGTGAGGTATCTTGCCGTCCCTGATGACCTCCTGTGCAACGAACTGGACGAGCTTGCGCCTGTTCTCCATTGTGTCAGGCATCGTTGTCCTCATGTAGATCTCGTAACCGTAGCCCCTTATGCGAGAGCGGAGTGCTGGATGCATCTTGTCGACGGTATCTAGGTTTCCCGCCGCGACAAGGATGAAGTCACACGGGACGGGCTCCGTTCTCACCATCGCGCCGCTCGACATCTCGCTCTGACCAGTTATTGGGAACTTCTTCTCCTGCATTGCCGTTAAAAGGTTCTGCTGCATCTTCAGGCTAAGGGTCGCTATCTCATCTATGAAGAGAACGCCTTTATGTGACCTGTGTATCATGCCCGGTTCAACGCGCTCGTGAGCGGGGGTGCCGAGTCCACCGCTCTGGAACGGGTCATGTCTGACGTCGCCGAGGAGTGCTCCAGCATGTGCCCCTGTAGCATCGATGAAAGGTGCCTTCGTCCTGCCGCAGTTGTCGATGAGTAGTTTGGGGACCAAAACGGAGTTCTTTAGGCGCATGTTCGAAAGTGCCATTATAGTGATTATGATGACGAAGATGCCCATGAGCAGTGTGGTCGGGGTGAACTGCATGAAGAGCGCTACCATCACGGTGAACATCACGAAGAGTAGGATGTAGGATTTGATGTTCTCCTGACCCTTGGCCCTCTCGCGGTACTTCTCGACTATTTTCCTCCCCTGACAGGCCGGAACCGTCTTGATCTTTGGCATGTTCTCGTCTTCAGGGTTGGGAAAGACCAGTACATCCTCTAGATTCTCCGTTGGGAGGAGTTCTGCCATTGCCTGGCCGAGCATTGACTTACCAGTTCCGGGTTCGCCTATCAGGAGAACGTGCCTCCTCTGGTTGGCCGCAGTCCTTATGACCTCGACAGCATGCTCCTGGCCGATAACCTGGTCAATGAGCTTTTCAGGGACCTTGATCTCTTCCGTCGTCTCGAAATCCACGCCAAGCTCGATGTTCTCACCGTATTCGCGGGGGGCAACTGCCTCATCAATCCTTTCATCTTCCCCCATCTTGCTTCCCTCTTTCTGCACTCTGAGTCGGGATGCTCGGGGTGATTTATAACTTTTTTGAGGGCAAGAAAAAGCTAAATAGGTACCCGCACAAATGGGGGTGGTGGGGAGAATGAAGGTGGATGATCAGATAGTTTTCACCGCCAAGCACGGGGACTGGAAGGTGGCGGACAGGCTCATAGACGTGGAAGATGAGAAAGTAGCACACTTCATAGCGGGGATAGCCAACACTGTCAACGCGAAGATACCGGGATACCTTACCGAGGTCATGAACGTCGCAGGGATAATGAGTCTGGCCGAGGGAATTGCCGCGAAAGACCTTGCTGGAGCCATCGTCGCCCTCAAGTCTCCCGGCACGGCGAGAAAGCTTGGATCACTGATATTCGAAGAGGACAAGAAGCTTAGGAAACACCTTATGGATGCCGCGAAGGCCGTCCTCGTCAGGGGGGCTCTGGCAAGGAAGGTTCCCGTCAGTTACCCCGAGGAGCCGCTGAGCGAAGTCAGGATAATGTTCCCCTTCACGGAAGACCATGTGAACTTCACGGCCTTCCATCTCAGCACCGAGCACGATGCCTGGAGGGCTGTGAAGAGACTCATAATCGACGACAAGACTCCAATGGCCGACATAGCTAGGCTCTTAGCTAGCATAAACGAAAGCATAACCCTAAAACTCCCCGTCTACGCGGGGATAGATACCGGCGGAATAGACTCTTGGTTCGGGGAGTTTAGAAAGGTGAAGAAGTCAGACATTCCGGCGGTTGTTGAGAAGTACAGGTACTTCCCAGCCGAGAACTATGCCCCAAAGGGATTCGAGGAGCACGCCAAAGTTTACGCCCTCAGGAAGGCTCTCAAGAAGATCGGTCTTCCGTTGGACGTCCCAGCAAAAGGGCTTGAGAAGTACTTGGAGAAGAAGTGAGAGAAAGAGGATGAAGCCGAAACACATGAGGAGAACCGATGAGAACTCTTCGCTGATGGAGGAGGTGGTGATATGAAGAAGGAAGTTGTGTTTACGGAAAATGCCCCCGCCCCGATAGGACCTTATAACCAGGGCATACTCGCGGAAGGAAGGTTACTCTTTGTTTCCGGCCAGATACCAATAAATCCCAAGACTGGAAAGCTCGTGACAGGTCCAATCGAGGAGCAGGCAGAGCAGGCCATCAGAAACCTCCTTGAGGTGGTCAGGGCTGCCGGGGGAAGCACTAACAATGTCGTGAAGGTTACCGTTTATATCACGGACATGAGCTCCTACGCCAGGTTCAACAAGGTCTACGAGAGGTACTTCGAGACCTCAAAGCCGGCCAGAGCAGTGGTAGAGGTCTCCAGCCTGCCCAAAGGAGTGGCGGTTGAGATAGAGGCCATCGCCGTCCTCTGATGTCTCACTCTTTGGGCCTGTGAGTGAAGGTGAAAAGATGGAAGCGGTGAGAGTAAGGCGAGAACTCCTTGAGTACCTCCTGGAGCTGGCAGGTGACTTTTATCCAAACGAGTTCGCAGGATTCCTCCGGGAGAAAGACGGGATTTTTGAGGAGGTTCTTCTTGCCCCAAACCCCCACTTTGGGTCCACTTCCGCCTTTTTTAACCTTTGGATGCTTCCCTATGACGAGAGTGTAAAGGGAACCGTTCACTCCCATCCCGGTCCCGTTGCGAGGCCATCTAAGGCAGACCTTCACTTCTTCTCAAAGTTCGGAGGGGTGCACCTAATAATCGCATATCCATATACCGAGAGGGATGTCAGGGCCTATAGGAGCGATGGGACGCCCATAGGGATTGAAATAGTAGAATAACACACTATTTCATGTGAAAATTTTTATAAAGAAAAAACGCTTAACCAAAACCAGGTGTTGGACATGAAGGTGAGAGATGTACTTGAAAGGCTTGATGAGAAGCAGAGGAAAACCGTGACCAAATGCAGTGAGAACTGTGGAATACTTGACATCGAGGCAGAGATCGAGACCGAAGTTGATGGGGAGCTGATAAGGTTCCTCAAGGCCATTTCGAACCCTATAAGGCTCGAAATACTAAAAATGCTCAGGGACAAGTGGCTCTGCGTGTGCATCATCTCCGCCATCTTGGAGCAGGATCAAACGCTGATAAGCCACCATCTCCGCACCCTCAGGTCACTGAACCTGATAGAATCACGCAAGGAGGGCAAAATGCACTTCTACAGAACGAACAGAGAAATCTTGGAAAGCTACTTAAAGCGCGTTTCAGTGGAGGTTCTTTAATTTTCATCTGAACTCTCGAAACGTTCATAACCCCACATTACTTTTTCTCCCCGGTGATGACATGAACGAACACCAGATTAAGGTGGATGAACTAATACGAGAACTCGGGGGTTACTGGAATCCATTTGAGATGCTCGCGGCCCTAACGGAAGAGGTCGGGGAGCTTGCCGATGAAATCCTCAAGTTCGAGGGGGTAAAGGGAAGTGGCGACATCCAGACACTTGAAGAGGAGCTTGGAGATGTTGCCTTTGCTCTGGCGTGCATAGCTAACCATTACGGGGTAGACCTGATTGAAGCCCTGGATAAAACCGCCAAAAAATACCGGCAGAGAGATGGGAATAAATGGTAAGTATAGGATAATGTCTACCGTGGATAAGGAGGTTTAATTATAACATTTAGTTTCATTATATAACCATGTTTTGGGGGCATATGACAGAAAAGGGTTACAACACGATTAGAAATAATCCAAAGCATAGAAACATTTTTATAATTATCAGCCCAAGGGAGACTAAAGAACTGGGGGGTGAAGAAAGTGCCGGATAAAATAACCGGTATCGACATCCGCATTTTAAGGCTTCTCTCAAAGAACGCCAGGCTTACCTACAAGGAGCTTGCTGAGATGCTTGGGACCACGAGGCAGAGAATATCCCGCAGAATGGACAGGCTTGAGAGGAATGGGGTCATAAAGAAGTACACCGTCATACCGGACTACGGCGAACTCGGCTACGTCCATGTGGTCTTAGGAATAACACTCAAGCCCACTACCAACTTGGACGAGGTCATACCCAGGCTAGTGGAGGACGATAACATCAAGATCATCCAGAGGGCACTCGGCTCGCACAGCCTCGTTTTACACATAGTCGGCCCTAGGGATATGAAGGAGCTTGAGAAGATAATCTCAGAGGTCTCGAGCAGGATACCCGGCATAGACAAGCTCGACATAACCTTCGTGACCGAGACGGTTAAGTTCGAAGTCCTTTAAACTGTTCTTTGAATCCCTTTACTTCATCGTCGTTTGACGAGGGAAAGCGTAATAAAGGGGCCTCTGAATCCCAACTAGGTGGAAGAAATGCTGGGAAGGATCGCGGCCGACGTGGCAGTGGTTGCAGTACTGGGTGTTGGCTCGTACTTAACCAGGGCACTCGATGCAAAGGGTGCGTTCTCGGCTGCGCTCCTCGGCCTTGCCGTAATCGAACTTGGTGGATTTTACCCGTTCCTCGCGCTTCTAGCCTTCGTTGTGGTCGGCGTTTCGGCGACCAAATACAAATTCAATGAGAAGGCAAGACTGGGCGTTGCACAGGAGTCCGGGGGAATTAGGGGATGGGAAAACGTCGTTGGAAACGGCCTCGCCGCGACGGTCTTCCTCATCGCCGAGTACCTATCACATAGGGATGTCTTCTGGGCCGCTACGTTCGCGTCGATAGCAACCGTCAACGGGGACACACTGGCAAGTGAACTCGGCAAAGTCTTTGGAAAGGCCCCACGCCTCATAACCAACTTCAAGCCTGCAAGAACTGGGACCAACGGCGCGGTTTCGCTCGCCGGTGAGGTTTTCGCCCTAGTCGGGGCGCTCATTATAGCCCCCTTTGCCCTCCCCCTAACCGCTCATGATACCGAGATGCTCACCGCGGTTGTCACTGGTGGTTTCATTGGCGTCAATCTCGACAGTCTTATAGGTGCAACCCTCGAAAACCGTGGGGTAACTGATAACAACTCGACCAATCTCCTAGCCGCCCTCTTAGGGGGTCTCCTTGGAGCGGGGGTATTCTACGCACTTCCGTAAGGGGCCGGGCGGTGATGAGTACGGCGGATTGCCGAGTGATGAGGGGGACCTTAGGGGCTGAGCCGGCCCCGTAAACCTAATAAGAGCTTTGCAATTCTATCCCCGGTGGCGCTGATGGATAGTGGAATAAAGGTCAGGCTCGTCAATTATACAAGAAAGCCTCTCGAAACCGTCACATGGGCAGCCCTCATAAGTTACTGGGACGGATGGGAAACGGAAGCCTTTGACCGAATGGAGGAGAAAGATGTCGAGATGCACCTCCCAAGGGTTTTAGGCTACGGCCACGAGTCGATTTTGGAGCACGCGACGCTCACCCTTGCAATAGAGGGCTGTTCTCGCGTCTGCTCGCATCAACTTGTAAGACATAGACTTGCAAGTTATACCCAGCAGTCACAGAGATACATAAAATTAAACTTAAATGATGTGGAAGAGACCTTTCTAATTCCCAAGGGGGTAAAGGAGAGGCCGGAGCTCTACGAAAAGTGGAAGAAACTCATGCAGGATGCGATTGAACTCTACGAGGAGAGTTATAAAGCAGGGGTTCATCAGGAGGACGCTCGCTTCATCCTTCCCCAAGCGGTGAGGACAAAAATCGTTGTCACAATGAACCTCCGCGAGCTTAAGCATTTCCTTGGACTGAGAGCCTGTGAGCGGGCGCAATGGGAGATACGCGAGGTCGCCTGGAAGATGCTGGAGGAGATAGCAAAGAACGGAGAACTAAGGCCAATAATAAAGTGGGCGAAGCTTGGACCGCGCTGTATTCAGCTTGGCTACTGTCCTGAAGGGGGGCTGATGCCGTCCGGCTGCTGGAAGAGGACAAGGGAGAGATGGAAAGCCTTAGCCGATCCCAAACCCAAGGTTTAAGAAACCTTTTGTTATGGCCTTTCTCCTTTAAACCCCACGAGAGATGTGAAAAGGAAGAGCTGGAAGGTTTCAATCTTGCATTCTGAAGCAGCCTCCAGATTGATTTTCAGCGAGCCTGAAAAGGCTCTTCCATTCTTTTCCTACTCCAAGGGTATTGACGGGGGCAGGATCCGCTTTAAAGTCCAGGGATTCATCTTCAACTTTTGGTTAGGATCCTCAGAACTTACCATGAGAACCGTTCTGTAGCTTTTCCCATAAAACTCTTAAATATACTTACAGTAAAAATATGGGTGAGACCCCGTGAGAGGAGATGGGAATTCAAGCCAAGAGCTTACTAGAGCTACTGTGGAGCCCACATCCTTATTTGATGCATATTTAATCGGTGCTTGGACAGAATATATAAGAATGGCTAAACCTGAGGACTTAGTTGTGCTCCCTTCTGGAGCGGTCCATGATCAAAAAGGTAATGGTTACATTTTACACACATTATATCTTATTCAAGATTTCTTGAGGCGAAAAGGATTGGATTATATAGTTCAATACAGTTGAATGATTTAATTTCGTATCTCCATACTAAGTATGCTTCAAAGAGAGAATCTCCTAAGGAAATTGATGAGAGTGATCTGAGGGCTCTTGGGCAAACTATCAATATAATAACTCTTACACATCAGGGACTTTCAAAACGAAAAACTGTTGAAATTGAGGTGCATAAGGGCATTTTAGATTACGAGAATTTGCTATCTACGGAGTTACAGCCACTGTTCTCGTATCCTGAAGTAGTATATAGCAATATGTCCAAAATTGTATCACATGACCTGCTAGAAGCTTTTAGAGCATTATTATTTGATCTCCCCACAGCTTCTGTGATGATATCCTTGAGAGCAGTAGAAGCTGCAATTAGAGAACTATATTCTGAACTAACTAACGAAGAAATTAATGAAAGTGAGCCGTACCCTACATGGAATTTTGCCCTCTCTAAAATCCAAGATAAAGTTTTCGAGATAGATGAGGCAGAAAGATCCTTGTTGGGGTGGTTCATGCAATTGAAGAAATTTATTTGCTTATTGAGAAAATTGATAATTCAAGAGAAAATGATAACCTCTAAAATGTTTAAAGGTTGGGCACCTTTTTATGTTTATTTCCCTTTTCAACTTCCTCAATTGCCTTCCTAAGCTCGTCGTAGGCCTCCTGAAGGGATTCGGGGATGACCTTTGTATCCGCAACTACAGGCATGAAGTTTGTGTCACCGTTCCAGCGTGGGACTATGTGGAGGTGGACGTGGCTGTCGATTCCAGCACCTGCAACGTGGCCCAGGTTCACCCCCATGTTGAAGCCGTCCGGGTTCATTGCCCTCGTTATTGCCCTTATCATGAGCTGGGAGAGTTTCATTATGTCGAGTAGTTCTTTGTCAGTCAGATCCTCCCAGTTGGCGACGTGCCGGTAGGGAACGACCATGACATGGCCGGGATTGTAGGGGTAGTTATTCATTATGACAAAGGCGTGCTTTCCCCGATAGAGGATCAGCCTCTCCCTGTCCCTGTTCTCCTTCGGGAAGTCGCAGAATATGCAACCATCATACTTCGGTGAGCGTATGTACTCTATTCTCCAGGGTGCCCACAGGAACTTCACTCTCACCACCGAAAAAAGTTGGGGGGGACTTTAAAAAACTTTAGAGTTCCACTCCAGAGAACATGAGAACCAAGTAGATGAAGTAGACTGCTAGGAAGTATATTCCCATAGATCTCCCCAGTCCGTGGATTCTTTTGAGGGAAATCACCATTGGGAGCATAACCGCCAGAATGAGGAAAACTGTCAAAATGGAAGCCCCGGTCTGGAGGGGTCTTATCACCGAAGCAACTCCGAGGACGACGAGGGCGTTCATTATGTCCGCTCCTATTATGTTGCCGATGCTTATGCTCCCGCGCTCTCTTAAGGCGCCGTAAACCGCGTTGGTCATCTCAGGGAGGGACGTCCCCACGGCCACTATGGTCGCTCCAACCACGAACTCGGAAACTCCAATTGCCTTCGCTATGTTCGTCCCCCCATAGACCACCAGTTTAGCTCCCAGAACTAGAAGAAGGCCTAGAAACAGCAGGAAAGCGTAGTCGATCACCGTGGCGCGTTCAGCGCTTTCGAGTTCCACGTCTTTCCTCGCGTTCTTCTTGAGGAGCCAGAGGAGGTATACAGCGTAAGCCCCAAGGAGTACCGCTCCATCGAGTCTTGAGAGGGTCCCATCGAGGGAAAGGGCAATCACGAGGAAAAACGATCCCAACATGACAAGAGAATTCTCGTAGGCGGCTTTTGTGGCTTTAAGAGGCCGTATTACGGCCGCAATGCCGAGGATCAGGGCTATGTTGGCGAATATGCTTCCGAGGGCGTTTCCAAGTGCTATGCCCGTTAACCCTTGATAGCTCGCCACGGCGCTCGTTAGGAGTTCGGGTAAGGTTGTGGCCAGGCTTATGAGAACGATGCTTATGACAAGGGGGGAAACGCCGGCCTTCCTGGCCACATCTACAATCTTGTCGGACAGCTTGTCACCTGAAAGAACGAGGAGAACAAGACCGATGACTATTGCCGTTGCCCAGAGCGTCGCTTCCAGCATTATCTTCCCCGGCGGGGATTCGAGGGGGGTTTCATAAAGTTTTCGATGACGGATTGTGGGTGTTGCCTGCGAGCTTCTCAGCCAGCCTGAGATACGGGAAACCCGGCTTTTCTGGAAGGCCGATGCGGGCGTAGATTAACCCTCGAACGATGCCTGCAAATGTTGAGGCTGAGACCAGCACTAACAGACTTAAAAAGAGTCCGTGGCTGTTGTAGGCGATACCCGCGAGATAACCACTCAGAGGTATTATAATTCCAAAGAGTAACGCCAAATCGAGACCAAGCCACGGCGCTAGGGACTGTGCGACCCTCTCAGCGGCCCATGGGGACAGTCCTTTCTCGGCCTTGTTAGAGGCGAACTCGAGGTATCTGACCTC
>NZ_JALVUC010000025.1:0-11725 GCF_027023865.1 Thermococcus sp.
GCAAACGGCCACGCTTCCCGCACAACGCTCCTCCAGAAGTTCAAATCAACCTCTATCTTAGGCCTCAAAAACTTCCATGTCGCTACAACAACGTGGTAACCCAGAACAATCAAGTTCACGCTCAGGTAGATCATTGCAAAATACACCACATTCAAGCCGAGCTTTATCGCAATTATTGCAAAAACCAGGGAGAGCGCACTCTGCAGGATCTGCCCGATGGACATGAACTCCATCCTCTCAAACGCCTGATAGATGTCGTTGAACAGGCTGTTTAACCCCCCAACAATGGTGGACAGGGTTATTATATACACGACTTTTCTCGTGATTTCCGGGTATCCTAAAAGAACCACCACCGTAAGGACGATTAAAAATGTTAAAGCCCCGAACAACAGCTTCAGAACGAGCCCATTTGTCAGGTATTTTCTCGCCAGGCTCTTATTCCTGGCAACCTCCCTCACCGTCAGAGGGTCAAGACCAAAGTTGGTGATAACCCCGAATATCCCGTTCAGGGCCAGGGCGAATGCCAAGATACCGTAATTGGCCGGACCCAGATACCTTGCGGTGTACATCAGGTAGAAGAAGCCGAATAACATGCTCACGATTCTAGCAAGGAATAGAACCGTCATGTTCTTCGCTATTCTCTGGACGGTGTTCATGGTTGCCCCTCCACTCAGGATTGTAATGGCGCACCTGCTTTTTAAGAATTTTTGTATCCCTCCAGCTACTGCTAAACAACATCTTTAAAGTATAAAAGGTGATAGTAGTTATTATGGGAAAAATCGCAATGAGTATACGAGAACACGAAACAATAATGTCTTATGTTTTGATGCTGGTAATAAGCGTGGAAGTGCTCTTCATCTTTTTAGGATTAGGATTTCTCCAAAATATCCCCCCTGAGGATACCAGATACTTCCTGAGTGCATTGGCTCAGGTGGAAGGAGCAATTATAGCCATATACATAACCATGATGCTTGTAGGAGTTCAGCTCACAATAAAGGATTATTCTGAAGTCGTTAACGAGGTATATCTCGGAAATCCAGAGTTCTGGCTGGTCTTTATATCCTATATAACTTCCATTGTTTTCACCCTTATATTGCTGCAAAATGTGGGGAACCTCAATACCTCTTGGCTATGCCTGATTTATTTATGGGGCACGTTTAATCTCCTAATTGTCCCTCTTTTTATACGGGATTCTTTCCTGCTGTTCAATCCAAGAAGGCTTATCGACAAGTTTATACATATGCATAAAATCACAGAAGAGAGGATGCTCCCAAAACTTTTCAGAATAGCTTCAAAAAGTATCCAGTCCCAAAACGTAGAAGTCGCCACGTATATTCTTCAGAAAATCTGGGAATATGCTCGAATTGAGTTTTCAAAGAAGCTGAATACTCTAGCAAAAAGAGCAGAAAAAAGAAGGGGACATGATTTGAATGAGCTCAAATTAATGTTAGCATTTATTGAAGAATTAACTTTCAGATTACGTTATCTTGCGCTATACACTATTGATCAGTTTAACGCGGGCAGAATAACTCAAGATGAAGCGACATGGATATTAAACATGATAGAGCCAATCTTTAGGATAATTTTTGCGGATCTTGTCATATCCTTATATCCACTCTACTTTGTCCCTGAAATTAAGGAAAACCTCGAACATGCTCTAAGCCAATGCTTATTGGAACTGGAGTTAATAATAGAAAAACTGCAAGAAGCCCCTTCAGAAATAAAGATGGAAGAACTAAGGAAATTTTTGAACGTTTTACCCTACAACTTTATTAGCTCCTTAGAAAGGGCTGGTTGTGAGCATCTCGCTGAAAGAGTCAAGAGGCTACAGGAGTTAGCAAAGGATGACGAAAAATATGATGACTTCATTGAGATTTAACGTCCCAAAACTGAAGTTTAAAATATACATTTATAATATTGGAACCAGCCCTCTGACTCTCGAAGGCTCCCTCTCCCTGTAGAAGGCGACCTCCCTGGGTAGGGAGTTCTGAAAGCCGAGCGTGGCAAGGACAAGGGCGATGCTCAGTACCGTCAGCGCTAAATTAAACACTCCATACTCCCCGGTTGAAAAGTACCTCGCTATCACCGCCCTGCTCAAAAACCCGAAGAACATCGAAACAACCATCCCGGCAAAGACAATCCCCGTCCCCTCGCGATCTTCTGCAGTGCCTGGCTCGCCTCGCTCATGGGGTTCACCCGCTTATTTCTTTCAAATATTCGCTGAGGTGGATGAGTCCTTTTACAGTCCCGATTTGTTTCGTTAAAAGATCAACACGATGTATTATCCTCGGAACTAGGCTCCTGAGGGATTCATCCTTGGAAAGCTGGGTCTCAAGCTCATGGATGATTATCTCATAATCCAGCCCGGTTTCAACAAGTGCAATCAGATCCTCGAGGTCCCTCACCCTTTCCAGCGAGGTCACGCTCTTAAACAGGAAGATGTCTTCCTTTGAAACCAGCAGGACCTTAAACCACTCATGGGAGCCGAACTCCTCTGGAGCTTCAGCCCTTGAAACCATCCCCTCCGACAGATACAGCTTGTTGAGGACTCTCTTCACAAAAACATCGAGATGGAACCCATATAGAGGATGCGTATACCCCGCACTCATACCCAGGTTATGGTCCCATTGCGATCTATGTTGCCTCACATAAACGGGCAGTTTTGGTAGTGGAGTTTCCAGAAGGTTCTGCAGAAGAGAAAACTGCCCCCTGTTCAACACCACGATGTCAACGTCCTTCGTCGCACTCTTGAGCCCTCTGAGAGCCAAATTCCCGCCACCGATCAGGTAGACCTGCAGGGGCTCAATGTTAAGCAGTCTCGCCTTCTCCTCCAGCAGGTGAAATTGGGATATTATCTTCCCCCTGGTTACCGCACTCACTTCCCTTCACCAAAGTACATTTTGAAGATTTCTTTCACCTCCTCCATGGAGGGATAAGGATATTTTTTAACCTCTCTGCCTTCAAGATAGTTTAGTAGCTCTTTCACACTGACATCGTATTTTCTACCGAACTCAAAAAGCTTCTTCTGGTCTATCATATCCTTATACTCCAGCAGGAGGGCAGTTGAATACAGAATCGTTCTCGGGCCGAAATCAATGAGCAGTGCATGCACAATAATCTCTTCCAGAGAAAGCTCCTCCCCCATCTTTTCAGAATAATAATAGTGATACTGCCCGGTCCCGATGAGGTCCACCCCAAAATCTCTGAACCTTCCAAGTCCAGTTAGGTGGAAGTTCCCGGAGTCTTTCCCCTTGTACTCCCTCGTTAACAGAATGAACTCCCCGACTCCGCTCCATACTAGGGCGGAATCTCTAGAAAATTCCCTGGCTCTAATGGAGTTCTGCAGCTCATAGAATTCTTTAGCAAACTCATGAAACAATCTGTACCTCTCAATTAGGAAATACTTTCCGTCTTTCTCTCCAATGAAGCCGTAATTGGAGAGCCTGTTAATCACATGGTAGAAAGTGCTCCTTGAGAGGTTGCTCTTTATGCAGAGCTCATGGGCACTCAGAGGAATATCTATAAGAACCGCGAGAAGTGCGAGATTCCTTCCGCTCAGGATCTCATCGAGAGGCATGTGACCAAACTTGGATGCCAGTCTTTTAAGAATCTCTGCAGGCTTTGCCTCACTTAACGACACTATTTTATACCTCCCTCTTTTTTCTGTCTTTGCCAGACCTTTTCTCTTGATGGATGCAACAAGAACAGAGGTTCGATAAATGGATAAACCCAATCCACTGGCTAACTCACTTATGGCTTCCTCCCCTTTAAGCTTCAAAAGTACTCTAACTTCCATTTTTGACAGAGCATCCATGTCCAAAAATTAGAAAGTATTATATATAACACTTTTGGTTTTTTAGACTTTTGCGGAGCCTGCTCGCCTAGCTCATGGGGTTCACCTTTCTAGACTTTCCTTCAAGTCGTTGATGGTTAACAGAAATTCTTCTCTATCAAAGGTTATCCCTATCCCACGTGTGACTGAGGCTAAAAACCCTTCATTTTCTTTAAAATACTGGATCACCCAATCAAGGCTGAATTTTTCCTTGGAGTACAGCTGTTTAAATACATCAAAGTCCAGCTCTTCGGGACTAAGGGTCAGTACATAAATGTCCACCAAATCCTTCAGCTGCTTCTCTCCCCGGTACTTGTTATTCTCTATTAAAAATTTCATTGGCAGGATAACCTCGGGAAGGGCAACGTTGACCCCTTCAATTTCCTCATAAAGCTCCCTCTCAAAAATCACCCCGGCGTAAGGATGCGCAAAACTTATTGAACTTATTTTTTCGTCCCATAGGATGTCCAGAAACAGTTCTCTGAGTTCATATGAAGGTATCCTTTGGACTCTTCCAGGCCTATTTCCCTTAATCTTCCGTCCAGGGTTTCGTGGTAATATTTAACGTACCTGAAACTAACCGCCATAAAGTTATTGGCCAGCAGGTGTCTTTCAATGGCCCTAAAATTTTCTTTCAAGGCAACAAAATCGATGTCCAGAGAAGGGAGAGTCCTGCTCCCCAATTTCTGAGCTTGAAGGTAAGTTGCCCATCCCCCAACTAGCACAAGCTCTTTCTTCAGCTCCCTGCCAGTTTTCAGCATCCACTCATAGGATTCCTTAATTATCGGATTACTCCAGCTCCTCAGGGCTACCTCTTCCATTCGATCTCCTCCAGCAGTTCTTCGATGACTCTCGTGTATATCCCTTCTCCCAGGGCATCCGCAATGACCTGCTCGATTATTGCCATCCTGTACCCCCCAACGTTCCTCGCATAGTTAAAGATATCCTCATCGTAAGAATAAAACCTGATTGGGTACCCCTCCCTTTTGATCCCAATCCGCTTTAACCTGTCGAAATCTTCTTTTTTGATGTAAGCCGTCCCGAAGCTCGGCTCCAAAACCTTTCCCAGAACCCACAGCGCTGAAGTTCCGGAGAACACCACAAAATCCCTAACTTTTTTGGGCCTTACTTTATAAGTAATCCCCTTAACAACCTGGAATATCTTCCTCTTTTCCATCCCCCATGCATAGAGGAGGGATTTTTTGTCAAGGACCCGTATCCTCCCCGTCTCTAAAATTATTGTACCGTCACTTTCCAGTGACCTGAGAATTCTGTAAAGGTAAGGCCTGTTAACATTAAACCTGGCTAAAAGCTCTTTAACAGAAACCTCCCCTTTAAGTGCTAACTCCCTTAATATTTTCTCCTTCAATATTGGGGCTCTCATATTGTATCCTTTGTATGCTATACTTTATAAACTTTGGGATACACAGGATACGCCAAAACGGATCCGGCAAAGACAACCCCCGTCCCCCTCGCAATCTTCTGCCGCTCGCTCATGGGCTCCACCTCACCCTCATGGCAAAGGTGGACTATCTTAAACGTTCTACCGCATCCTTCTCCTGAAGGGTGATGCTTTTGGAAAAAATTAGTTAGTGAGGGAGATGAAAAGTGGGAGAATGATAATTGATGCAAATATGTAATGCTAAAAGTGCAGGTAAATATACGCAAAAAGCATAAGAGATAGTGTAAATCCTAGGTTGGGTTGGAGGGTTTATCAATTTCTTACACTTTTACAGTGCATAAATGTCCTGTTTTTGCGGGTTTTTTGTTGTTACTATTTTTTGCATGTTTGTAGTACATAATTATTCAGTTATTGCGGGTTTTTTTGTAAAAGTGGGGGGTGAGGTGGGCTCATATCATTATATGATGTAGCGCACGAGCGCTGTGAGGTTTCTACTGTTTCTACTATTTCTACTTCAAAATTCACTTCTACTATATACATGTGAATAATACACGTGAGTTTCTCACGTGTGATCAGGGTGTAAGAGTGTGGAAAAAGTGTAAGTGTGTAGAAGTGTAAAAGTGAAAAAATGGTATCAGGGTATCAAGGGGGTGGTTGGAGTGGAGTTGGTGGAGAGGGTAAGGGAGGATTACCGGAGGGGCCTCTCGACGAGGGACCTCGCTAAAAAGTACAGGATGAGCCTAAGAGACATTGGAAAGATCCTGAAGGACGAGGGTTGTTGAAAACCAGAGAAAAATCTTTTGTTAAAGAGGTGTATAAGAGTGTAAATTGCCAGCGACTATCAAACCAGAATCTCCCGAATGTTTCACTATCTTCTACCCATGGAGTGTAGATTTTTCTCCCGTTAAAGCAAAGATAACTGTGTAAACCATTCTCCAGACAGAGGCGTTCACATAAAACCAAACGTAGCTAAAGTTAGAGTCATTGTATTCGATTTAAGACTGTCTCATTCCGTGAAAAACCTCACTAAAATTTATTATAAATCTACCTTCTCCGTTGTATATACTGCCCAATAAATTTCTGGTTTGTTAATTCCCATCCCTCTGGCAATCTTCTGCAGTGCCTGGCTTGCCTTGCTCATGGGATTTCACCTTCGACTATGACGGCTTTGTGATGGCTTTGAGGGCTTTAATCCTCACAGCTCAACACTCCCCTTGAGTCCCTCCAGAAATTCCAGAGTATCATCCCAGACCCTCTCAAATTCTGGAAGTGGGTTTATCTGATGTGCCAAGCTCATCTCCCAGGCCCTTTCATAGTGAGCCTCACGTCTTTTAAATTCTTCAATTTCTGGTTGAACATCTTTAACCTTAAACTTCTCAGATATTATGCCATTAATGTCCCTCCACCGGGTAATATCCTTCAAACGCCAGATGTCATATAAATCCCTCGGTCTCGTTCTCTGGAAGAGTGAGCGAACTTTCTCGGCAAAGATCTCCTCAAGGGAATACACTAGGACCCTGGCATTGCATTCATCAGAATAAGAATGAATAACTTTCCTTTTTTCCAGCGGGAGCAGGATTGGTTCGTTCTCCTTTTTGGTCAGATCAATTTTGATTTTTAAGGGTGGTCCCGATGCCCGTATTATTCTAAAATAGACTCCGGCCTCATAGCCGTTTAAAGTCTCCTTGAAAGCAATATTTTCTTCAAAACCGATACCGCTTTCCCTTCTGGCAATCTTAATACCCTTCACCAGTTCTCCCTGTAGCGTTTTTTCATCATATTCCCCCAAGAGTGTAAAATCCAGGTCATCAGAAAACCTGTAATTTCCGATGTATACTTTTCTTATCCCTGTTCCCCCCTTTAACGCCATTTTAAGGGATGTCCTTGAAAGTCCAAACAAAAGCCAGTTCTGGGCGTAATCCCTCTCTACAGTACTCTCAGGAACCCCCTTATTTCTGGCAATTGTCTTAATCTCAAGTATGGGAATCATTCCAAGCCCTCCAGTTCAACGTTGGCTATGATCTTCCATTTGCCCTCAACATTCCCCTCCCTGGGCATTGTTGGGTCAAAGAGGATGTAATTCCTCGTTTTCGGCTTTGGTAAGTCAATATTTACTCCAAAATAATCACAGAGATAGCCGAGTCTTCTTATAACGGCAGAGTTATTCATTCTCAACGCATACTCTCTGAGCTTTTCCCCCTCAAGTTCCTCCCTGAAGGCTTTGGCAACCTCAATTATCCCTCCGCAATATCTCGGCTTGTCCAGGCAGTCGATCACGGTTTTTTCTCTGTCGGTTATGGGAACTTGAAACTCCTCAATCCAGATTTTTTCAACACCAAAGTATTTTTCGGGCTTTATCCTGATAATTTTATACCTAACCCCAAAAATTCTGAGGTCTTGTTTTTTCTTTCTTGCCGTCGTCTGGACGAATACAGTGCTGGGGATCTGCTCGGTAAAACCGTGATAATTGAGGGCTGACCAGTAAGCTATGGCCGAGGGTTTTACAAGAAGTGAACCTATTATGAACTCGTGAAGCGTGTATTCTCCTTTTTCTGCTCCCAACGGGATGATGATGTATTTTCCTTTTTCAATTCTTTCAACCCAGCCCCTTTTCTCAAGTCTGCTGAGGAGAACTTTCAGGGTGTTTCTGTCGAGGCCCGTTATCCTGACCGCCTCCCCTATTGTGAAGACCCTCTTTCTTGCGAGTTTGTTAAGCAGTTTGATTCTCATAATTATCCACCATGGTTAACAGTTTTGATAACTTTGGTGCATGTTTTTGAGATTCCCTTTATTAAATCTTTCGGATTATGATCCTTCCCTAGTATCTCTCTAGTGCTCCATTTCTGCCTGTTTTGCTCATAGGGTTCACCTTTCCAATTCATGATACCTTTATGAGCCCTTTATGATACCTTTGAGCCTTTTAGCACATAGTAAGTACCCCTTCCCGTAACCCCGACTCTTTCTAAAATCCCTTTCCTGACAAGACTGTCCAGTTCCCGGGAGGCCGTCGGTTTTGATACTCCAAACAACCCCTGATACTCCTTATTCCCAATTCTTCCCTTCTCCTTCACGTAGAGCACTGCCTTAATCTGCCTTTCATTTAAACCCAGCTTTCTCAGGTAATCTTCAGTATAAATATCCTTTCTCAAAAGAATGCACGAAAATTATTATAAATCTAACCCCCGGATGGAACTTGGGGCAATACATGCCGGTTGTAATAGCCATTGACGAAAGCAATAACGCCGCGGCAATTGTGGTCGTTAATTACGAAGATCTGCCGAGACTTACAAAAGATTTCAGGAGAATACGGCACTTTAGAGAGGTTAAAAGGAACAGGAATCGGTATTTAAAAGAGGAATTTAAGCCGAAATTGGAAAAGGCCGTGAGAAAGTACTATCTTGAACTCAGGTATCATCCCAAAATCGACCACTATTTCTGGGAGGATGTTGAGCTCAATTTGGACTGGAGATTCTAGCTGATGACAAGCTCTGGAGGGCCGTTGCGGATAAATTTAGGGACATGCAAATTTCAATCGTGAAGGAGGGGGACATCGCTTCCGCCATAGAAGAGCTAAAACAGAGGCTATGGAAAGCACGAAAAGAAAAAGACATCACAAAGCAGGCAGAAGCTGAGAGAGAGTTAGAGTACTATCTTCAGAGGAAGATTCTCATAACGATAGCCGACAATTACGTTAATCTCAGGAGGAGAGGGTTAAAACATTAGAAAGAAGTCGGGACACACCCGTTCATCCGCCCCCTCTTATCATCGGACGGGCTTCACATGGGAGCGGGCGAAAATTTTGATGTTGATCAGTATATACTGCCCAATAAATTTCTGGTTTGTTAATCCCCCGTCCCCCCTGCGATCTTCTGCAGCGCCTGGCTTGCCTCGCTCATAAGGTTCACCCCGTTGTTTTGATCTTAACTAATACAACGGATGACCTTCTCCCCGCCCTGAAGGGCGAGACTTTCGGGAGAAAAAAGTAACCCCCGTTACGGCTACTCCCTCCTCCCAAAAACTTTTAAATTGTCCGACAAATAAGGTTTTGGGTGATACGAATGGCGACAGGAATTAAGATTTCTGCGAGAATCCCCCCAGCCCTCGAAAGGGAAATGAACAGGCTGATTGAAGCTGGAATATACTCTAACAGGAGTGAGATCATCAAAGAAGCTCTTCGAGAGTTCCTGCTGAAGAGAAAGTATTCCAAGACTGGTGAAGACGAATATGCTGAGCTCATGCTTAGGGCCATCGAGCCGATTCTTGCCAAAGACTGGAACAGTGAGGCCGATGCACATTGGAATGACTATGGAGGTATTGAATATGAGCCAAATGAAACTTAAGCCTCACGGAGGCCTCAAACAGTGGGAGATCATTATGGTGGAGTTCCCTTTTGTAGACCTAGTTCGGGGGAAGCTTCGGCCGGCTCTTATAATCTCCAACGATGCTCTCAACAAGATGGGTAATAGTGTGATGGTTGTTCAGATAACGTCAAACCTCTCTAGTGGATTTAGGGAGTATAACATCCCTCTTTCTGACTCGGACGTTATTCGGTATGAGGGAACTCTACCAATGTATCAAAGCATAATAAAGCCTTATATCCTCTTCACCGTTGATAAACGCCTGATCAGGAGAAGAATTGGTCTACTCAAACCTGAGAAAACCGAGGAAGTAAAAGAGAGCATTAAACGAATTTTTTCAATTGACTAAAAATTCAAGCCTCGCCCCTTAAGGGGTGAGGAAAGCCCTACCGGCCAGAGCCGGCTCGGGGTTATCGTTCCAAAGGCCACCACTCAGAGTTTTCACGGCCCCACAAGACGGCGTGGACGCCTTACGACGTTGCCTATCCGAGCGGATAGGCTTTAACGAAAACCCCCTCACGGGGTTGTCTTTTGAGTGGCCTCTCCGAGGCCTTACTACACTCCAAAGTTTAAAATGGTTTTCGGCGGTTTAAGGGTCGTTGGGTGGTTTATTGCATCCCCGCCGTGAACGGCGAGGCTTTCAGAAGAAAGGGTAACATCTGAGATGCTTTGCATCGAAACAACCGTCCCTGCAAAGACAATCCCCGTTCCTCTCGCAATCTTCTGCAGTACCTGGCTTGCTTCGTCCATTCAGGTGGGGGAGGAGGTCAGATAACAACTCCCTCATTCAAAAACTCTGGCCTCAATATCGCCCAGGTCGTAAACCAGGGCGTCCAATTTCTCTTTCCCCTTGATCGACTTCGCCACTAAAACCAGGTGCCTTTTCCTCCCGTCTTCCACTGCGCTTGCTTTTTCATCAAGCTTTTCCAGTTCCTTTCTGGCCTCTCCAAAGCTTAGATCTTCCCACTTAACCTCGAAGAAAGCGATGTCCTCCTTCCCCAAAGCCACAGCGTCGATTTCAAACGAATCTTTTCCTTTTTCTTTCCCTTTAAACTTGCCCCAGAGCTTCCCGGTCTTTATCACATTAAACGGGACAAAGTTTTGAGCGAGGCTTTCGACCAGAACCTCAAATTTTCTGCCAATGTACGAGTTAAACTCGTTCTTATCAAACCTCAGCTCCCCCCTATCAAGCTTGGCGTAGTTCCTCCATATGAAACGGAACCAAAAATCTATCAGGTTTTGGCCGATGTAATACCTGTTCTTTCCCCTATCGAAGACGTCCTTCCTCTTGACCACCAGCTCGTATTCCCTCTCAAGGGCCGAGAGGTATTTGGTGAGGCTGGTGCTTTTTGTTGACAGGTATGAAGAGATTTCACCGAGTGTATTCTTGCCCTCGCTTATTGCCTGAAGAATGCTGAAGTAGGTCTTGTACTCCTTCCCGAGCTCCTCTTTGAGCATCATAATGACCTCGCTGAACATTGGATACGGCTCCTCAAAGAACATGGTCTCTATAAACTCCAGAACCGGAACCCCAAAGCGCTCAAGGGTTTCATAATACTTCGGCAGGCCCCCAAAAACCGACCACAGGGTTATCGCGTCTTCGAAGCTGTATCCCAGGTCCCTCGTTATTTCAGCGGTTGTCCTGAAATCCAGCTCTTTGAGCTTTATAACGTAGTCGAATCTTCCATAGAGGGGGCTTTTATAGTCCTCCACGAGCTTTTTGGACATGCTTATTAACGAGCCCGTAACGATGACTTTTGAATCCCTGTATTTATCCAGGAGCCTCTGGAGATCGTAGATGAAGGATGAATTCACTTTTAGCACATTTTGGAGCTCGTCTATAAAGATAACTTCGTTTTCCCTCATCAGAAACTCCACTATCTCCCTCATCGAGTTCAGTGTTGGGATGTACCTTCTTTCTCTAATCTCCTCCAACCAATCCCTGCATATCAAGGCCTCATTCTTTTCCGCCGGAATAAAAAGGGTTATCGGGTTCAAGGCTTCCTCTACAAGCCTTGTCTTCCCGACCCTCCTTCTGCCAATTATGACGATTCTTCTTCCCTTTTCCAATAGCCAGATTTCCTTTTCTCTGTCATAGAACCTCATAATTATACCCCACAAGTATTATACTCA
>NZ_JALVUC010000025.1:11825-235310 GCF_027023865.1 Thermococcus sp.
CTACAAGCCTTGTCTTCCCGACCCTCCTTCTGCCAATTATGACGATTCTTCTTCCCTTTTCCAATAGCCAGATTTCCTTTTCTCTGTCATAGAACCTCATAATTATACCCCACAAGTATTATACTCAACAAGTATAAAAAGATTTCGATAAATTCACACAGCATGTATGTGCTGAGCTGACCTCCTCTCCGCCGTGAACGGCGAGGCTTTCGGAAGAAAGGGTAATACAGCTTAAATCTTCCCTTGGGCGCTTGCTGGATCACGCCTCTGAGTCTCTGAGGGTTATAAAGCAGCTCTTCCACCAAATCTTTGGTATTCCCCTTATCTGGAGGCGATGTTCACAGTGGGAGGTGACTGTAACATCTGAGATGCTTTGCATCGAAACAACCGTCCCTGCAAAGACAATCCCCGTTCCCCTCGCAATCTTCTGCAGTGCTTGGTTTGTTTCACTCGTGGTTTCATCTCTTTGCATCCTTTGGATGACATATTCTGTATCTCCAGATCAATGAATGCCATATTTATGGGCTATATTCTGGACTGCCTTTGCAAGAGGATTCTCAGCAATGCGGTACTTTCCGCGCTTTTTGCTGTGCTCGATCATCCCCGAGAGAACGAGATTCTTCAATATGCGAGTGAGGCTCCTGTCGCTAACTTCCTCCCTGCGGAGCACCTCTCCAGCAATCTCCTTCCGCGTGAGACCAAATTTTGACTGAGCCAGCACCCAGAGTGTAGTTACATAGGCTTTTGTGCTGTAGATGTTAAGAAATGCCTCCAAATCCTGCTCCCAAACGCCGACGGCATAACTTGAAGCTTCTATGAGTGCCTCATCATGGCCCATGCCCCCAACCCTCTGCCTGCCGTAGTATGCCAGAAACCCGGGCACGTTTGAGAGCTCCTCCACAGCTTCTTCAAGTTCAGCCCTCGTGTAGGGCACTTTTGCCTCACGTAATCCTTTTTTGAGGTACCCTATGCTTTCCTCCGGTGTCCAGCGTGGTATGTAAATCCTGTCAACGTATCTGGCGAACATCGGTTGCGATGCTGAGGGACTGAGTATCTTCTCAAGCAGACCCGGCATCGAACCCGTCATTATCACGGTTGTGTTGTCCATTGTGTTGCTTATCAGCTGGAGAAGGCCGGGCAGGTTAATACCCCTGATGCGGGGCATTACTTGAGCTTCGTCTATTATCACAAGAAGGGTATCGTATTTGGCATTTAGTTCCCTGAAGAGGTTGATCAGGGCGTTTTGGAACTGCACCCCGTTTTCGGGTTTAACATCAAGCCTTACAAGACCTAAGTTGAGCTGGGCATGGTACGAGAGTTCTTTTACTTCAATGTTCATTATTGCCGGAGTCAGCTCGGTGTAGCTGATCCCCTGCTTGCCCATAAAAGGAGAAAGATCATAGTATATGTACCGGTACTTGTACTTATTCAAAAAAACTCTGATGATGCTCGTCTTGCCGACCCTCCTTGGGCCGAGAATTGCCGTAAAAGTTCTCTCCTCAACATTCTCCTTCAGCTGTTTGAGGGCTTCTTTGTGTCTTCTTCCATAAAGATTTTTCTCATCGGTTATTGGTCGAACTTCAAACATTTATGGACACCCCATTCTATATAGAAGCCCCTTCCATATTTAAGTCTTTCCTTTTTAGGTACAGTCGGAGGCCTCCAGGGGAGTTGGGGGATTCTCCAATTATCGGATTACCTTTTTCTTCCGAAAGCCTCGCCGTTCACGGCGGAGAGGAGGGCAGTGTTGTGGCTCCTCAAATCACAGACCTCAAGGGCTATATCCTCCGAGAGCTCAATCCCCCTTCATTCTTCTCACCTTCGATTGTGGAAACAACGGTTTCAAAGACATCGTCAAAGAGCCTTGTGTACGTCCCCTGGACAAGCATATCAGCGAGAATCACTCCCCACCCTGGGATGTAATAACCGTTGAGCTCCTTCCGGATTTTGAAGTAGAAGTCATCGTAGATGTAGACCTTGAAGGGGTAGCCTTCAGGATCCCTGAACTTCATGAGCTCTTTGAATGTTCTTTCACTTGCATAGAGGATCCCACCCGCGGGGCTGATTACCCTGCCGAGCAGCCAGAGGGCTGAGTTTCCGGAGAAGAGAACCAGATCCCTCAGGTCGTAATCCGGGATAAGCCTCATGGTTACCGGGCTCAGAGAGTTCAGTATTATCTCCTTATCCTTCGCCCACCTGAATATCAGCCCCTTCCTGTCAAGGATCATCAGCTTTCCGCCCGGCACCACCGTCAGATAATTTTCCTTTCTTAGAGTCCTGACAACCTGAAAGACGTACTTGTAGTTCATCCCGGTGATTCTTGAGATTTCGGGGACTGAAATTGGGGTGTGATCAAAAAGCAGGGCGTAAACCTTCTCCCTCGAAGTTGGGGGTTTCACCCTCTCCACCAAATCCACGATATCAACAAATATTTAAAAGTCTTTTGTTGATATTGATGATAAGAACATATGACTTGAACCACATGGGTACCCCCCGAACCGGTTCGGGGGGTTTGCCAATAAGCGTTTCAGCGGGCTCTGCTTAGAACCAGAAAGATGTTGAAATTACCGTTCCAGCAACGGTAAACTCCCCCGCAATCTTCTGCAGATCGTTCATGCGGTTCTCCCTCTAATCATGACAAGCTTCAACTTCTGACCCTCGCCGTGAGGGGGGAAGCTTGAAAAAGTGTAGAACAATCGTTAACTTTTTTAACTGTTGTTCCACAAATTGAAGACATGAACATCGCAGTAAGGTTCCTTCTATCTAGGTACGGCGGGAAGGTCATCAGGAAGGAAGAATTGAAAAAGGTATGCGAGAGGTTTGGGATCGATGTTGATTATTTGGTCCATCACCTCATATCGTATGGCTACGTAGTTAGGGTTCTTCGGGGACTCTATTACGTGAAGACCGTTGAGGAATTTAAGCTTAAAAAGGCTTTAAGACCGCTGGAAATCATCGGGCTCGGATTGGATAAGCTGGGAGTAAAATGGTACTATGGCCTGTTCACGGCCCTCAGATTAAACGCCCTCACTCACGAGTACTTCGCCAGGATATTTATCCTAAATGACAGGATTTACCGCTCAAAAACTTTGAAAATTTATGGGGAGAACGTTGAGTTCATCAAAATCAAACCCGGTCTAACTGAGTTCGGCGTTACCGACAGGGGGAGGATAAAATATTCTGACGTGGAAAAAACCCTGCTGGATTTTCTCTACCTTTCAAGGTACAACCCAAAACTCAGGCCCACCGCAGAAAATGTTGTGATGGAATACTGGGATGCGGCAAATAAAGAAAAGATCAGAGAATATCTCACGTATTATCCGGTGTCTCTAAGGAAGGTGCTTGAGAATGAAGGACTACTCTGAGTTCATTCGGCTAATAATTGAGAAGAGTAGAATTAAGAAGCCAGAGCTGATTGAGAAGGACGTAGTCCTGCACACAATTTTAAAGGGGATCTATTCTAATGAACACTTCGCAGAGAATTACCTCTTTAAGGGCGGAACCTGCCTAGTCAAATGCTATTTTGGCTACTACCGCTTCAGCGTTGACCTGGACTTCACCTTCAAGAATCAGGAGAAGTGGAAAAAGGGCTCTCAAAGAGAAGGGGGAGGAAAGCCCTCGTCGAAGAAGCACAAGTGGTGGGCAATCTAATTGAATCTATTGCCGGCTACGTCGGTCTTGAGTTCAATGCCGAACTGCAGAATAGACGCTACATCGAGTTTGGAAGCGGTTCAAGAATGGTAACGTACAAGTTGTATTATCCTGGCGGTTTAATAAAGGTTCAGGTTAATCTGGTCGAAAACGTTCTCTTCGAGCCGAAGAGGCTCAAGGCAAAACCCTTTTGAGCGGAGTTCCATTGTCTGAGAATGATAGGCTGTATTTTTATGATTTCCTTGGGGACTATTCTGAGGTTGAGGTTCTTGCTTATGACTTGAGAGAAATTTTAGTCGAGAAGGTTAGGGCCATTTTGACCCGAAAAGTTCAAAAACTGAGGGATTTCTACGACCTGTACCTTCTGTACAAGCATGGCTTAAGAGTTTCCGATTACGGAGATGCAATTATCAAGAAAGTCATTCCAGCTTTGTGGTATGAGAAGTATCTGGAGAATTTTAGAAGAAACAAGGCTACATTTGATATAAACGCCGATAGAGTTTTAGACGAGTATGAACTGCGCCTCCTAAATGTTATGCCAGACGAAGATTTCCTTGGCTTCTTTAATTCTCTGATGAAAGCTATAGCTGGGATTCTTGATGAAATTGAAGTATGAGCCTAAAATATCGGGGGGCAAAAAGAGTTAAAATAAAAACCAAGACGCACCCGCTCATCCGTCCCCTCCTATCATCGGACGGGCTTCACATGGGAGCGGATGAAAATTTTGATGTTTACCTCCCCTCTCCGTTGTGTATACTGCTCAATAAGTTTCTGGTTTGTTAATCCATATCCTCTTAGCACTCTTCTGCAGTGCCTGGCTCGCCTCGCTCATGAGCCTCGCTTCCCTCTTTTGCTTTAAAAGCTGTCATTTAAAAAGTTCTTCTATCTTGAAGCGCAGGCTTTCAATGAGCTCCTCCCAGTTCGGGCGGAGAGTCTTGGGGATAAAGTGGTTTGTTGAATTGCCGATATAACGGGCATTTTTCTTTGCCTGACCTAACCTACTGATTAACCCTCCCCGGAAATCTTCCTCAATGTGGTAAAACTTTGTGTTAAGGTTAAGGGCCTTCAGGAATTTCTCCATTTCAAACTCCATGTTGAGGGCATGAAAAACATCATAGATGTCCTTGCCCTCCATGCGGTTGTATAAAGCAACAATTTTCTTTGCAAGAAGGTCCTCTAAAGAATAAACCCTAAACATCGTAGGATAGCTGTCAATGAACGGCGACTTCACCAGCTCAATTCTTGCTTCAACGTACGGCGCTCTGCTGAGGTAAAACTCCACCTTCACTCTATCCCTATTTCCAAGTGTATTGGTGTAATAGCAGGCAAAGCGGAAAGTCCTGTGGAGAATCCTTGGCCCCTTCACATTGAAGTCCTTAATTTTCCTCATTCCGTCGATTATTTCCTTGGCTGAGGTCTCGACGTTGCCGTTGAAGTAATCGATATCTATATCCCCCGAAAATCTCGCCGCTCCAACCTTAGCTAAATACACCCTGTTGAGTGCGGTTCCTCCTTTTAGAATTGCCTTCTCACCAAAAATCCTCCACAGCTGACTTAAGAGTAATGAGATCTTCTCCTCCTTGTCAATGTAGTTCAGGCCCAATCCAGTCCTGGCAGCTGTGTATTTTAGAATCCTCTCATCCATAGGCCCACCCCAGAATCCTCTCCTTTCCGAGGTTGTCAATTAGCTTCCACTCTCTAACACCCCTTCCCCGTGAGGGAAGCATTGGAACAAGCTTTGTCCATGTTTTAACCATGCTCCTCATGTACTCAATGACCTCCTCCGGGACTTCAATGTCGAGGTTTCTCGCGAGCTCCAGGACGTAGCCCGTTCTCTGGCAGAGAGAATTGCTTGCAAAGCGTTTAAAGTATCTCAAGAACTCGCTCCAGTCTATTTTCTCAGCTTCATAAAGTGCCTTCGTTACCTCCGAATAACCCCCACAGTAGCTTGGTTTGTAAAAGCAGTCAAAGAAAGTCTTAGCTAATGTGGATGTATAGACCCCGTTCTTGATGGTCATCCCCACTGCCTTTTCACCCAGAGCGAGGACTTTTATGGTGTACCCTCCAATTTCTTTTTCACCCGATTTCCTTGGTGTTGCCACGAATATCGTAAACGGTTCATACTCAATAAGGTCATAGAGCCTCAGCGCCGAGGAGAACGCAATATAACCCGGGAACAATGTCAGTGCCATTTTGTAAGGATTTTTTATCAAAGGCTTCCCCGGTTCCTCATTCACAAGATAGAGCCCTCTTTTAAGCCTGTACAGGTAACCCTTTCTCACAAGGCTTGAGAGCACTTTTTTGACCATGTTCCCACTTAACCTCGGAAACAGTCCCCTTATTTCCTCAACTGCCACAATGTCTGCACTCTTAAGGATGCGGATTATCTCCTGCTCAGTCCTTGAAAGGTAGTAATTTTTCATCATATAGTGACTGTTTTGGTCACTAACTTAATAAATTTTCCGGTAAATATCTCCCAGCAGTTCTTCGATGACCTTCATGTATACTCCCTTTTTTCTTTTGAAAAGCCTCGTCCTTCACGGCGGGGAGGAGGTCAGATAGAGCACTGCCGTAATCCGCCTTTCACTTAAACCCGGCTCCCGGACAGTCTTCAGTATAAACGTCATTTCCCAAAAGAACCATGGAAATTATTATAAATCTACCTTCCCTCGGAAGCCTATCTTTTAAGGAAGGAATGAAGTCAGCAAAATTCTTTTATATCAACCCAAGGTTAAGAGAGTCAGGTGGCAGCGATGAAAGCGCTTATTTTATCCGGTGGTCACGGTACTAGACTCCGCCCGTTAACCTATTCCCAGCAGAAGCAGCTCATCCCGGTTGCCAACAAGCCGGTGCTCTTCTATGCAATCGAGGACGTGATAAACGCCGGAATCCACGAGGTTGGAATCATCGTCGGTCCAAATTCGGAACAGGTTAAGAAGACCGTCCTGAGCAGGGAATGGGACGCCGACATAGAGTTCATCTATCAGGGAGAGCCCAAAGGCTTAGCGCATGCAATTCTAGTGGCTGGGGAATTCCTCGGCGATGATAACTTTGTCATGTATCTCGGTGACAACATCCTCCGCGAGGGAATAGCCGAACACTTGGAGTATTTTAAGAAGGGGAACTTTGATGCCAGTATACTCCTTCAGGAGGTTCCCAATCCAAGGCAGTTTGGCGTTGCAGAGCTGAGCAAAGACGGGAAGACCATAAAACGCCTCGTTGAGAAGCCCGAAATCCCACCGAGCAATCTGGCCCTCGTTGGAATATACTTCTTCAAGCCGGTCATCCATGAGGCCGTTGCCGACATAAAACCCTCATGGAGGAACGAGCTTGAGATAACAGACGCGATACAGTGGCTGATTGATCACGGCTACAAGGTTGGCTGGACAAAGGTTACTGGCTGGTGGAAGGACACCGGAAAACCGGAGGACATACTCGACGCCAACAGGCTGATACTGGATGATATAAGAACCGACATAAAGATCATGACCAAGGCTAGAATTCACGGCAGAGCCGTCATTGGAGAGGACACCGAGATAGACGGGAACACCGTAATAAAAGGCCCGGTGGTCATAGGAAAGAACTGCAGGATCAAAAACTCCTACATCGGACCCTACACGAGCATCGGCGACAATGTCGTCATTGAAAACACCGAGATTGAGGACTCAATAATCCTCGAGGGGAGTGAAATAAGGAACGCTGGCAGGATCGTGGAGAGCCTTATCGGACGGGGCGTGAAGATAATTAACGGAACCAGCCACCCCTTCGGCAGAAAGCTGGTCATCGGAGACAACTCAAGGCTGATACTGTGAGGTGGAATGATGAGGCTTTTGGTAACCGGTGGGATGGGGTTCATAGGGAGCAACTTCATCCACTACATCCTGGAAAAACACCCCGGCTGGGAAGTGATAAACCTCGATAAGCTCGGCTACGGCTCAAACATTGCAAATCTTAGGGATATTAAAGATGATTCAAGGTACACCTTCGTCAGGGGCGACATAACGGAATTTAAGCTCGTTAAAGGGCTGGTTAAGAAGGCGGACGCAGTTGTGGATTTTGCAGCCGAAAGCCATGTGGACAGGAGCATCTCCAGCCCTGAACACTTCCTAGAGAGTAATGTCATCGGCACTTACACGATCCTCGAAGCGATAAGGAAGGAGAACCCCGAAGTGAGGCTAGTTCACGTGAGCACGGATGAGGTTTACGGAGATATTTTGGAGGGTTCTTTTACGGAGAAAGACGCTCTGATGCCTTCATCACCCTACTCCGCAACAAAGGCCGCGAGTGACGTTCTCGTTCTTGGCTGGGCGAGGACCTACAACCTTAACGCCTCCATAACGAGGTGCACCAACAACTACGGCCCCTACCAATTCCCGGAAAAGCTCATCCCCAAGACAATAATAAGGGCCAGCATGGGGCTGAAGATACCGATCTACGGCACCGGTCAGAACGTGAGGGACTGGCTCTACGTCGAAGACCACGTGAGGGCAATTGAGCGGGTTCTCCTAAAAGGAGAGCCAAGGGAAATCTACAACATCTCTGCCGGTGAGGAGAGGACCAACGTCGAGGTCGTCAGGACTATCCTCAGTCTCATGGGCAAGGATAAGACTCTGATAGAGTTCGTCGAGGACAGGCCGGGCCATGATTTAAGGTATTCGCTCGACCCGTGGAAGATAACGAGGGACTTGAAGTGGAGGCCGAGGTACAGCTTTGAGGAGGGCATGGAGAAGACGGTCAGATGGTACCTCGAAAACGAATGGTGGTGGAGGCCCCTTGTTAACGAGAAAGTCCTGCATCCAACACCCTGGAAGCTGGGATGGTGAGAAGCTTTAAATATGTGTATACACATAATTATGCGTGGTGATAACATGCCAACGATGACCCTCTCGATACCCCCAGATATTTACAGGCGTATGAAAAAGCACCCGGAAATCAAGTGGAGCGAAGTGGCAAGGAGGGCCATAGCGGAGTACATTATGGAACTCGAGAACTCACGAATTGAAATGTCTATGGGGGAATTCCGGGAAATTCTTGGCAAGGAAACGGTTGGAGACATAGAGTCAATCCCAAACGAGGCCTATGACGGGTATCACAAAAAAACGAGGGATTTAGAATGGGAGAGGACAAAAAGAAACTCTACGACACAAACATCCTAATCGACCTCGTTAAAAGGGGCAAGAGTCCAAGAGAGGGATACACGACGACCTTGAACCTCGTGGAGTACCCAAGGGCAATATCCTTGGACTTAAATGTTATCATACCCTCCCCAAAGGAATATGCCCTGGCCGTTAAGCTCTCAGAGAAGCTGGTAAAGGCCGGCACTCCAGTTCCAGCTGTGGATGTGGTGATAGCGGCCGTTGCAATATCAAGGAACATGACAGTCATTACAAGGGACGAACACTTCTCATGGATAGAGAATATTGCCCCGGAACTTCAGCTTGAACCTGGTTGAATGAGGTGATGTTATGCCGTTCGAGTTCAAACGCCTTGAAATCCCCGACGTCCTCCTGATCAGGCCAAAAGTCTTTGAGGACGAGAGGGGCTTCTTTATGGAGACCTACAAGAAGTCTGACTTTGAGAAAGCCGGAATAAAAGGTGACTTCATCCAGGATAATCATTCAAAGTCTAGATACGGCGTTCTAAGGGGACTGCACTTCCAGCGTGAGCCTTACGCCCAGGCCAAGATCGTTAGGGCCGTTAGGGGCATAATCTACGATGTGGCAGTTGACTTGAGGAAGAACTCGCCGACCTTCGGCAAGTGGGTCGGTGTTATCCTCTCGGAGCACAACAAATACCAGCTTTACATCCCGAGGGGCTTTGCCCACGGCTTCCTTGTGTTGAGCGACGTTGCGGAAGTGGTCTACAAGGTCGACAACGTCTACGCCCCAGACTATGAGGCGGGGATAATCTGGAACGATCCCGACATAGGGATAGAGTGGCCGGTTGATGAGCCAATAGTCTCCGAGAAGGACGGAAAGTGGCCAACACTGAAGGGGGCAGTTGAGAAGGGCTGGGCCTTCTGAGGTGTTTCAGATGAGAGTTGTGATAGTAGGGGCCAACGGCCAGCTTGGAACCGATCTGGTGAAGGTCTTTGGGGAAGACCCATACTTCGAGGTCGTCCCGCTGACTCACAGAGACCTTGACGTTGCCGTTCCCAAGACCCTGAATGTGCTGAAAGAGCTGAAGCCTGACGTCATCATCAACACGGCCGCCTATGTGAAGGTTGACGATGCCGAGCTCTACCCGGAGAAAGCTTCTGCTGTCAACGCCATCGGCGCGCTGAACGTTGCGAGGGTTGCCGAGGAAATCGGTGCAATCAACGTCTACATAAGCACTGACTACGTCTTTGACGGCGAGAAGGGGGAACCATACGCTGAGGACGACGTTCCGAACCCGATAAACGTCTACGGGACGAGCAAGTACATGGGAGAGATACTCACGAGAAATTATTCTAGGAAGCACTACATCATCAGGGTTGCAAGCCTTTACGGAAAGGCGGGAGCAAGCGGAAAGGGCGGGAACTTCGTTGAGTGGGTCATTGAGAAGGCGAAGCTCGGGAAGGAACTGAAAATCGTGAACGACCAGTTCATGAGCCCTACCTACACGATGGACGTTGCGAGGACTCTGAAGGAGTTCCTGAAGTCGAAGCCGGAGTTCGGGGTCTACCACATGGTAAACGAGGGCTACTGCTCATGGTATGAGTTCACCAGAGCGATATTTGAAATCCTGGGCTGGGACGTTGAAGTGAAGCCCATAAAATCGAGCGAGCTCAACAGGCTGGCAAGGAGACCGAGGTTCTCTGCACTGGAGAACGCGGGGCTTCATGGACTCAGCCTGAGGATGCCCGGCTGGAAGGAAGGGCTAAAAGAATACCTAATAGAACCACCACGCTCTCCAGCGACCGCAGAAGTCGTATAACAAGCGGTGTAGTTTTCTCCTGAAAACCAGCCCATGAGTAAAAGCGCTGCACAACCCCAGACGGGTTATCTCTCATAGTTAAACATGGATGATTACCAATCGAGAGTGAAATTATTCCGGAGCATTTCAAAATAATTTTGCTTTAGATAAAAGCAAAGGTTTATATAGTTAAAACACCTAGTGTTACATGAGGAGTGCCCTGTAGGGGAGACCGAAGTGAGGGCTTCACCCTGATGGATCTAACCTAAACTAGTGGCCCACGATTAGAGGGTCATGGGATCGCTAGCTATGGAAAGACCACTAAGGGTGGAAAATTTACTCAGCCTCATCTGCTGGGGTGCCCCTCACTATTCTATGTGCCCAAAAAGTTGGTGACAAAGGTTTACATTTCCAGGTTCGGGTTCGAAGCCCCACGGCCCACTATTAGTCTCAAAGCGCCGTTTTTATCAGGATTAGAATCCCTATGAGTAGTATCACCAGATTTATGACCGGTTTTAACATTTTCTTTTCCATCCCAGAACCCACGTGAGTCCCAAGGTAAACCCCCGGAATCGTTCCCGCTATCAATAGGCCGGCCAGATTGTAATCCACGCTCCTCATGCTCGCATAGCTTAGAAAGCTCATGATGGATAAAGCCAAACCGTAGAGTATCGTTATTCCAACGACCTCTCTCGGATTAACCCTCGCGACGTTCATCAGGGCGAAGCTAACTATAACCCCTGCTCCAACCGAAGTGAACTGGACGGTTAGGCCAACGATGAAGCCGAGGAGGTAAACGTAGGCCCACCTCGGCCTTAGGGGGATCCCCACTTCCCCCTTCAGTATGCCCAATGTTGCCGTAACAACCAGGATTGCGCCCAGAAGAGGCGTCAGGTAGCTGTTGAGGGCCTCCTTTGGAATTTGCCTAACTGCGTAGCCCCCCATGAGCACCGCTGGAACACTCCCTGCGAGGAGTCTAAGGACTATGCCCCTCCGCACGTGCCCCTTCTTGCCGTGGAAGAAAACTCCAAAAACCCTTGTGACCGTTGCGTAGAGCAAGTCGGTTCCCACCGCGGTTAAAGGATCCACGCCGAGAAAGATAAGAGAGGGCGTCATCAGGGAGCCCCCACCCATGCCGGTGAGCCCTATCAGGAAGCCCACAATGAAGCCGAGGACAACGAAGAGTATCACCGAATCACCTCAGTGGAGGTAGCCCAGCTCCCTTGCCTTGGCTATGACGGCCTCGACTTCTTCTTCCGGCGTCATCTTCGAGCTGTCCACTTTGACCTCTGGATTCTCCGGTTCCTCGTAGACCCCATCGTAGCCAGTTAAACCCTTTATTTCTCCCATGATTGCCTTTGCGTAGAGCCCCTTGGGGTCGCGCTTGATTCTGACTTCAAGGGGGGCATAGACGTAGACCTCAATGAAATCCCCTATCTCCTTTCTCGCGTATTCTCTAACTGCCCTATACGGCGAAATCAGGGAGACTATCGCCACAACCCCGTTCCTGCTAAGGAGCTTGGCCATGTGGATTACAATCCTGTTGTGCATTTCCCTGGCTTCCTTGGAAAAGCCGAGCTCTGGGTAGAGGGTCTTCCTTATCGTGTCCCCGTCGAGTATTTCAACGCGGTAACCCATCTCCCTCAGCCTTTTTGCTAGCTTTACAGCTAAAGTTGTCTTTCCAGCCCCGCTGGGCCCGGTGAGCCAGATTGTGAATCCTTTCTTGAGGTTCTTGAGTCCGGTCATTTCAGCTCCCCCCGATTCTAAGGGGTGGTTGGAATAGTGGGAAGGGGTCAGAGGATGCTCCTGCCCCTCAGCCCATTGGCTTCCTCCTTCAGGCCAAAGAGGGTAAGCACCGTCGGGGCCACATCGTATATTTCGAGTTGTGTCTGCTTCCCCTCATCAAACCCCGGCAGGTAGAGCGAGAAAACCCCAACCTCCGAGTGATTGGCGTCGTCCGGACCGGTGTCGTTCTCAGGCAGGTAATTGCTCGGATGGCCAACGGTTCCTGCCGCACGCCAGTTCAGGTTGTCGAAGTAGACCATGATGTCCGGCTTGCTACCCTTAGTGACCGGGTAAATATCCTCAGGGTAGTAAACCCGGGTGTCCCACTTCTCACCGTTCGGACCCCTAATCGAGCGTATCTGCTCCGCAACCTCATCCCTCACCTTTTCAAACTTCGAAAGCGGCACTCTCCCCTCTTTCTCCCTCCCAAGGACGTTTAGGAAGACACGCGAGTAGTAGCCGCCCCAACCCCAGGCCGTTGTCTCCTTCCAATCCACATCAAGGCGCTCGAAGCGCTTGACTTTCCCGTCGTGGAGAACCTCAGGATCCCTCACCTTCAGCAAACCCTCCTCAGCCAGCCACTGGTTGACCGCGAAATTCCCGTGCATGCCCTTTATACCGTGGTCGGAAACTACCATAACGGCCGTTTCACCGAAGTCAATCAGCTTGAGCGTCTTCCCAATTTCCCTGTCCAAGAGCTTCCAGTAGTCGGGAATAACCGTCTCGTATTTGTTCCCCCTTCCGGGGTAGAGGTGGTGCTCTGGATCGAAGTACCTCCAGAAGGCATGGTGAACCCTGTCGAGGCCTATCTCGACGAAGTGGAAGTAGTCCCACTCCTTCTCCTGGAGCAGGTACCGTATCACCTCAAACCTCTTCTCCGTCATCTCCCAGAGACCATCCCTAACCTCATCCTTCGCCTCCTTCCTGAAGGGGACGTCGAAGATGTACTCGCCAACGAGTCTCTCAATCTCACCCTTCAACTCCTTCGGGTAAGTGTAGTCCACGCTCGCATCTGGTGTTATGAAACAGCTGACAAGGTGACCGTTGATAGGCTTTGGCGGGTAGGTCGGCGGGACGCCAACTATAACCGACTTCCTCCCCTTCTTCCCAAGGTAATCCCAGAGCGTCAGCTCTTTAACCTTCTTGCTGTGGGCTATCCAGTAGTCCGTGTAACTGTATCCAGTCCTGTGCCTGAAGCCGTAAAGACCAAGCTCACCAGGCGTCTTCCCGGTAACCATCACCATCCACATGGGGATCGTTATAGCTGGAATCCCGGTCTTCATCGGCCCATGAATCGAGCGCTCGATGAGCTTCCTGAGGTTAGGTAGTTCGTTGTAGAACTTCCCGAATAGCAGTTCAGGCGGAGCGGAGTCAAGGCCTATGACGAAGAGCTTTTTAGTCTCTGCCATCCCTTCCTTAACCTTCTCCTCAAACATATCTCACCACCCCATCTGACTTTCTATAAGCTGCAATACCTCTTCAACCTTTCCTTTCTCGCAGATGCAACCCAAAACCTCCCTCTTTCCGCCCGCGTTCGCTCCAAGCTGTCTAACCCCCTCAATGAGGTTCACCATGTTGAACCCTTCCGCTACTTCCGGTGAAACCCTGAAGTAGAGCTGGGCTTTACCGTGGAAGTCCTCGTTGATGACAACCGCCCCCCGGTATTTCATTCCCCACACAAACCTTCTGGCAACCTTCGAGATTACATTGTATGGACTCCTGAAGCGGCTGAAAGCGAAGCCGTTCCTTTCTTCAACGACTGAAAGGGCATCCTCAATGGCTCTTCTTATCGCTTCTGCTTTTTTTACCCAGGGCTCATAGTCGGGGAGTTCTCTGATTTCGTTCTCAAGGAGAACCATCACCGCTTCCTCAACCGCCCCCCTGTCCATGGCTATATAATTGGAATCCATCAACTCGACGAGCTTTAGGGCCTCCTCCTTGGAAATTCCCTCCTCCTTCAGGAGCTTCCCAACGAACTCCAGCTCAAAGGCCTTCTCACCGATATCCCCAGCTACCCCGAGGGCGGTCCACGCGTTGAAGGTATCAAAGTGCTCCGAGACCACGAGGGAGCAGGAGGGGTAATAGCTGCCGTCCAGCGAGGGATTCACCTGCTTCACAAGGGGGTTCTTGATTTTCGGCTGGGTGTGGTGGTCTATGAAGAGGGTCGGAACCTTTACCTTCTCAACCTCCCCCGGCACGTTGAAGTCAAGGACGTAGAGCTTTTCCACCCCATCCATAACCCTCCATATCCTCCCGTCAAACCTGAACTCTCCTATTGGAGCAGTCATGTTGGTGAACCCTTCCATTCCCAGTGCCTTTATGAGAAGCGCCGCTGAGGTTATCCCGTCCGTGTCCCAGTGGTGAACTATGAGGTGCATAAGTCTCACCCACTTAGCCCTTGGTTGAATCTTTGAGGAATTCCTCCAGTTCCCGAAACTCCTCAAGAAGATAGAATGCATTAACCCCGTAGTTTTTGGCACTTTCGACCTGGAATTTGTCGTTTGAGACCAGGGCGCTCCTCCGGGAGTGAGCCACACTTATGTAGAAAGAGTCTATTGCCCGACAGCCAGTTTGAAAGGCAATTTCGAAGGAGATCTCCCTGAGTCCGCATGTATCAACTGTTTCTATCTTCCCGACGAGAAGCTCATACAGGCTCATGGCCTCATCCTTGGGCATCCTTCTGACTAGTTGGCCGATGAGTTCTACTTTGAAAATATCCGGTTCGGCTACTGGAATTTTCAGCTCTTGGATAAGTCGAAAGAGATTTTTGGCAAGTTCAGTTCTTTTTTTGTCGTATTCAAACAGGGCGTCGATGAACACTGAAGTATCAACCACTATCATCGCCGCTCCTCCAAGAACTCTTTGAGAGCATCTTTCTCAACTTTTCTGCTGAAGTTCTCGATGATATCTGCTATTCCCATCTCAATGATGACTTTCCCATGGATCCCCTCCTTGAATCGGACCTTCTTCACAGGCTTAAAGACCCCGTTCTTGTAAACGACCTCAATCTCCTCCATATTGTCCACCGAAATAGGATGGTGAAGGAAAGATATAACCCTTTCACTCCACGAACGGGTTCTCGAAGCTCCTGACGACCTCGTAAACCTCCGGCCGCATCATGTACTCCGGCGGCTGTTCGCCAGCCATTATCATCTTCCTGAGCTTGGTCCCACTTATGTGAACGTGGAATTCCTCACCATGCGGGCATATCTTGGCGTTCACCATTCCACCGCACTTCTTGCAGTAGAAGGCCTCCCTTATGAACATCGGCGTTATCCCAAGATCCGGGAAGTTGTCGAAGGTGTCCCAGGCCTCGTAGGGCCCGTAGTAGTCGCCGACGCCGGCATGGTCACGACCAACGATGAAGTGCGTCGCCCCAAAATTCTTCCTCATTATAGCGTGGTGAATAGCCTCCCGTGGGCCGGCATAGCGCATCTCGTAGCGAACCGTGGCCAAGGTCGCACTATCCCTGGGGTAGTAATACCTGAAGAGCGCCTCGTAGGCCTTTATTATGACCTCGTCCTTGTAGTCGCCTTTCTTCTTCCTTCCAAGGACTGGATTTACAAAGAGGCCGTCAACAAAGGTCAAAGCCGCTTTTTGGACGTATTCATGACCGAGATGGGGGACGTTCCTAGTCTGGAAGGCCACTATCTTCTTCCAGCCGAGCTCCCTGAAGAGAACCCTCGTTTCAACAGGCCTCAGTGTATACTTCGCGAAAGGATTCGGAACCTCGTTGAGAAGCTCAATCTCACCACCAACGAGATAATCCCCCATACCCATTACCCTAGCAACCCCTGGATGGGCGGGATCATCGGTTTTAAAGACCTTGACTGCGAACTCCCTCTTATCGTAAGTGTATATCTCTTCAACATGCATCCTCGCTACCGGAAGGTCATTGTAGTAGAGCAGTATCGCGTCCCCCTCATCGAAGTTTGGTTCCTTCACGTCGAGCACTATCGGGATAGTCCAAGGAGTGTCGTCGCTCAGGCGCATGTCGTCAAGAACACCTTGGAAGTCGTCGCTCGTGAGGAAGCCCTTGAGGGGAGAATAAACTCCATGGGCAATGTTCTCGAGGTCTATCGCCCTTCCATGCTCAACCTGAACGTGAGGATACTCCCCCTGCTCACTGAGGATTCTCCCACGGGTTCTCTCGGCGACTATCCTCCTTACAAGCTTGCCTCCATGGGGCTTTGAGACCATTCTACCACCTTCAACTCCAATTGAAAAATGAGGTCATCAATCAAGGTAACCGAGAGCGCGAAGCCTCTCCTTGACCTTCTCTTCCTCTTCCTCACTAAAAACTTCCTCCTTCTCCTCCTCTTCCAGGTTAGCTAGAACCTCGCGGAGGACGTAGGTGACGTAGTCGGAAACCGAGGTGAAACCAGTGCCCTCAATCCTAGCCTTTATCTTGTCATAGAGGGGCTTCGGAATGGAAACGGTAGTGTACTTCTTCTCGTCTGCCATAGCAAACACCTCCCACCTTAATGATATTTAATTAACTCAATGAATACCTCCCAAAAAATGTTAAAAAGATTTTGGCCCCTACATGGGCCCCCTTCTAGATGCCTCACCTGTTCAAACATTTCTCATCGGCGGGAATGGTCAAGTACGTCCCCTATCCTGAACACCCCCCTATCAAGCACCGTCTTTCCCTCGCTGTAGATGTACCTAACAACAACACTGCCGTTGAGGTTCTCTGGAAGAATGAACTCGTCCTTGCCCTTAACGTTAAACCACTTCCTGTACACCAGCGTCCCGTTGTCAAGGAAGCCATAGATTCCAACCCCCGTCCCCGTGGCGTTCGTAAACTTTAGAACGACCGAGCCGTTTTCCGCGGTGACGGCCACGTTCGGATGCTCAAAGCGGAAGATCTTGATAAGGCCGCCGTCCGAGTAAATCAGGTGATAATACGGGGGATACTCGTTTGTGAACATCAATTTGGCAAGGGCCGTGTCGAAGGCGTTTCTGTTCATGATCACGGCATAGCCGTAGTTCAGGTTGATGTAGGCGTAAACCGGCGCGGTTGGCGGGCTGGAAAGCACTACCCGAGTAAGGGTCTTTCCAGATTCAACGAAAACCACAGCGGGGATAACCACCTGACCCCTGAGGCTGACCTTCACGTCCCACGTCTTCCCGGGGGCGGCCATGAGAGAGTAAGGTCCGCTGGAGAACACGAAGATATCACCATAAGCGGAGCGGAGGGGAAGGATAACCAGAGCGTAGTCCCTCCCGTTCATCCCCGCGGTCTTCAGTACAGCTTCAAACTCGGTGAGGGTGTCGTAGGAGACGATGACGTAGTCAACACCCAAGTTCATCAGATTCTTGCTGGGAATGAGGCCGAGGTAGTACCTAGCGACCCACCTGTTTGGACCCCCCTGTGCAACCGGCGCCCTGTTTGAGAAGTAGGTCACCCAGTGGCCGTGGTCCCACCACGTTAGGACGACGTCGTTGATATTGGAATGCTCGCCAAGGTAGGTAAGGGCATCGGCCCAGTGGTCGTCAACAAAGGGGTGAACGGCGAGGGTCGAGGAGAAACCCTGGTAGGCAGATACCGATGGGAGGAGAAGGAGTAAAAGCACTGCAATGGCCGCGCGTTTCCATGCCACGTTCACCTTCCCAGCGGAGAAGTCAAAGGTATCGACAAGCCCTATTCCCGCTAAAAGGGCCACCGCCAGGGAGCCTATAAAGAGAAACCTCGTCCAGACGAGGGCCATGGGGATCAAAACTAAGGCGGTTCCTAGGATGAGGAAATCGGAGGTGCTGGGGCGCCTGAAGCGGAGGGCAAAGAGGAGGAACAGAACGCCGGAAACCCCGTAAGCCTCCCACCAGTTGGTCCAGTTGGTTCTCTGGGTCTCCCCTATCGGCGCAACGGGGAAGAGCGTGTTGAGGGCGTCATTCACAATGCCGTAGTACCTAAAAGTGAGAACCAGGGCAACGATTACCCCAACGGACGCAACAACCCACCGGATACGACGGTCTTTAACGAAGCGTGCGATTAGAATGAGGGCTAAGATGGCAAGAATGGACAGAGTCAGGGCGTACTTGAGGAAAACGATGAGGAAAACGTCCTTAAGGACCCCAAAGTGAACTCCGAGCTCTTTGGCCAAGTTCCTCCCGAGCCCCCTAGTCTCCCCCGTCATGCCGTAGCCGAGCCTTCCGCCTATCCAATTAGCGAGGAAAACGCCGGGAACCAGTGATAATGAAATTGCCAGTCCATCGAGAATCTTCTCATCTTTTTCGAGGAGGAAGGCCCCCAGGGTTAGGAGGAGGGAGTTGGCCAAGAAAAACGCGAATATTGGATAGTAAGCCTGCCAGAACGCGGAGGCGAACCCAGCCGAAAGACCAGGGATAATGTAAATAGCAAGGCGGAGGTAGCGGTTGCAACGGCAGGTGAGGGCGAAGGCGATGGCCGCGAGTCCAACCGTGTACCAGAAGAGCATATAGTTGTCTCCCCTGTAATAGCCGGCCATCGAGCGGAAGACATGGCCGAAACTCACTGCCAGGAGGAACGCCGCTAGAAAAGCCTCTCTTCTGCCGTAAGTGCGGAGGACAGTGAGATACACGAGGATTACCGTTAGAACACCGAAGATGACGGGGGTAAGCCGGAAAGCGTTGAAGAGTGAAACTCCCAGGAGGTGGAGCAGCTTATAAACGTAGGCTGGGGTCATCCAGAGACCAAGGGGGTGAAAGAGCTTTATCTGAAACCCCCATGGACCCAAGGCATAGGGAAAGAAGTTTATCCAGCCATGAGTCAGAGCGTAGCGGGTGTAGGCCAGGTGAAAGTACGGATCGTAGCCGAGGAGGTACTTAAAACGCATCGGAAGGAGGCGGATTGAAGCTGCTAAGATAGTGAGTATTATAACAGCATACCTCGGGCGCAGGATTCGGTCGCTCAATGATAGAAGCGTTTTAGATAATCTGCCGTCCCCCATGGTCTCACCAGCCGATATTTCATTCCCAGGATAGTAGTACTCCAAGGAGTAATATAAGGATTGCGCATAACCGTTCAATCCCCCCGCTGTATCTTCGCGTGCCCTCCTACGAGGCTCTTCTTAAGCTCGAGGTTCCTTATCTCGCACTTCTCGTCGATGATGGAGCGCCATATGGTGGAGTTTCTTATGACGGTATCCCTGAAGATTATCGAGTCGCTCACGTCGGAGTTCTCGATGGTGCAGTTTTCGCCGATGTAAGCGAATGGCCCAATGAGGGAGCGGCCGAGGACTCTCGCTCCCCTCTTGATGATCACCGGTGGGATTATCTTGGAGTAGGGACTTATCTGGATCTCCTCAATATGACTCTCCTTAAGGATGGTTCTCAGGGCTTCAAGATAGCTGTCCGCCGAGCCTATGTCATACCAGTACTCGGAGAAGCGGTAGGCCCTCACCTCCTCCCCCCTTCCCAGTAGCCACTGGAGGAAATAGCCCGGCGAATCTCTGTTACCGTCGGAGAGGTACTCGTCGATGAACTCCATTGCCCCCCTTGGAAACGCATAAACGCCGGTGCTTATGAGCGTGGACTGAGGTTGAGGGGGCTTCTCCCGGAAGGAAACGACCCTGTCACCCTCAAGCACTACAACACCGTAGCGCTTCGCCAGTTCAGGGTCACCGATGTCGTAGACCGCTATCAAAGTCTTCCCGTCGTAGGCGCGGAGGAAGTCAAACAGGGAGAAAGAGAAGAGGTTATCGCCTGCTATAACCAGATAATCATCCAGCCCAAGCTCATCAAGCGCTTTTTTCATCGCCCCTATCGTGCCGAGCTTCTCCTCCTCGTGGAGGGTGTCCTCGACTATCAGCCCGACGCCGTATTTCTCGGCATAGGGTCTGAAGTGGGCCTCGAAGAAGCGGTTGGTTGAAATGTAAGTCTCAAGGCCAAGCTCGCCCACCTTTTCCATTATGTAGTCGAGTATTGTCTCTTCGCCGACTGGGAGCAGAGCCTTGGGGTTGTCCTTGGTTATGGGCCAGAGCCTCGTCGCGTAGCCGCCGGCCATTATGAGGACCTTCATTTGTTCATCCCTCCGAGATTTTTACGAAATCCGCAAGGGCCCCATCAGATTCCAAGGGTCTCCCTCCTGTAAAGATCAATGTAGTAAGAGTAGTCATGATACTCTGCCATCGTTCTCTCCTCAAACTCGCACCTTAATTTTTCATCCTTCGAGAAGAGTAGTTCCCCCCGATGACCCTGAATCTGAACTTTACAGGGGCATTGTTCAGGATTCTGACGTCCACGGGAAACCCCCACAATTCTGCTAAGCTCTTCTTCTAGTGTCTCTTCGTAGAACTTCTCGGTGGGCCCCCTTACGTAAACCGCCACGTCGATGTCCCTGAACGGGCCCTCTTCAAGGAAGGAACCGTGAAGGTAGGCAAATAGAACTTCGCTCCTTCCCATCAGGGCCTTCCGGAGCTTTACCTTTATCTTCTCCTTTTCCCTCTCTGGAAGCTCGTGGATTTCCATCATGATTCAGAATCCACAAAAGAAAGTAAAAAGCTTTTCCCCAAAGTTTAAGAGTATCCCTTCAATAGAATGCCCGGTGATATAAAATGGAGGTTCTCGTTACTGGTGGTGCCGGCTTCATAGGCTCCCACCTTGTTGACGCCCTGATGGAATCCGGAAACGAAGTTAGGGTTCTCGACGATCTGAGTGCTGGAAGCCTTGAGAACATCAAGCACTGGCTCGAAAACGAGCACTTTGAGTTTATCAAGGGCAATATGAGGAACCACGAGATCGTCAGAAAGGCCGTTGAAGGCGCTGACGTCGTCTTCCACCTCGCCGCAAACCCAGAGGTTAGGATAGGCTCTCAGAGTCCTGATCTGCTCTACGAGAGCAACGTCACGATAACGCACAACCTGCTCAGCACGGTGAAGGACTCAGACGTTAAATTCCTCATCTTCACAAGCTCCTCGACGGTTTACGGCGATGCGGATGTGATCCCCACTCCCGAGGACTACGCACCCCTTGAACCGATAAGCGTCTACGGCGGGGCGAAGCTCGCGGCTGAGGCCCTGATAAGCGGCTACGCCCACACCTTCGGCTTCAGGGCGTTGATATTCCGCCTAGCCAACATAATAGGCGAACGCTCCAACCACGGCGTCATCTACGACTTCATCAACAAGCTGAGGAAAAACCCAGACGAGCTTGAGATACTCGGTGACGGAACGCAAAGGAAGAGCTACCTCCACGTGAGCGACACAGTTAAGGGCATGCTTCACATCTTTGAACACTTCAAGAAAGAAAGCAAGATCGTCGACTTCTACAACCTCGGCAGCGACGACTGGATAACGGTGAGGGAGATAGCTGAAATCGTCAGCGGTGAGATGGGTTTAAAGCCGGAGTTCCGCTTCACGGGCGGTGTCGACGGTGGCCGCGGCTGGAAAGGGGATGTAAAGCTCATGCGCTTGAGCATAGAGAAGGCCAGAAAGACCGGCTGGGAGCCTAAGCTGAACAGCTATGAAGCCGTTAGGAAAACGGTCAAGGAACTCCTGAAAACCGAAAGGCATTAAAGCGGGTTGATGAAGAAAAGGGCGCGATGATGAGTGATGGGCGAACCGACGGGTGAGGAAGGAAAGGTGATCTCTGAGCAATCCTTTTAAGGCCCATCCTCCACCTTTTCTGGGATGATGAGTTCAGCCTTGTCCGAGCTGTGACGATGGAGTGACGGACTGACCGCACCTTTGTTTTTGTTTTCTGTTGACATCTGGCATTAAAGTCCCCCTTAAAGTCCTCAAAGCCTATCGCTCCTATCTCTATGTCGTCGCGGTAGGGATAGACAAAGCGCAGCCAGAAGCGGTAGTAGAAATCCCCAACCCTATAAACACCAAATCTTTTTCTTTCCCTCACCGCCACAGGGAACTCCCTCTGACCCTCCTCCCCGCCTTAGTGAAGGGTTAATTCGTTGGAACCCTCGCCGTTCACGGCGGGAAGGAGGTCAGGTTATCAATTCAAGCTTTTCGCACGATTTCCCGAAGGTCCTTCAAAAACGCCTCCAGATGTTCCCTCCTCACGTGGGGCATCATAACTATCCTGATGTAGCCGCGGTGGGCGCTTATGCCCCAGCCGCGCTCCTTCAGCTCTTCTTCCACTGTCTCAAGGTTTCTAGTCCCAAAGGAGACTATGTTGAGCACCGGTTCACGGATGAGGTAAACACCGGAAATTCTCTTTAGCTCCGCCGCGAACCACCTGCTCAGTTCCATGGCCCTTCTCACGACCTCTCTGTAGCCCTCAAAACCGAGGTGCTTGATCATGGCCCAGACCGCTAAAGCGTTAGCCCCGGGTCTCGTTCCGGTTATCGTAGCCTGCCATATCTTACCTCCTGCCAAGTAAGGGGCTAGAACGCTTATCGCGTCAATATACTTCCTCTCACGGAATATTACCCCCCCTGCCGGGATTGGAACCATACCCATCTTGTGGGGATCTATGGTTACGCTCTTAACGCCTTTAAGACGGAAGTCAAAGTCCGGGATCTCGTATCCCAAATCTTTGGCGAAGGGGATCACAAAGCCCCCAAAGGCCGCGTCAACGTGGAGTGGAATGCCATAGTCGAGGGCTAAATCGCTCAGAGATGGAATGTCATCGACAACGCCCAGTCCGGTCGTTCCTGCTATCCCAACTATACCGATGGTGTTGTCAGTGATCTTCTCCTCAACGTCCCGAACGTTGACGGAGTAATCATCGTTCAGCTCGGCCCAGACGAGCTTCACCCCAAGCATCTCCCCCGCTTTAATGAAAGAAAAGTGCGCACTCTCCGGGAGGATGAGTTCCGGTTTCTCGACTCTGGCAAGGTTCCTGAAGGCCCTTACCGCCAGGATGTTGGCCTCGGTGCCGCCGGAGACAATGTGCCCGTAGCCCTTTTCCAGGCTAAGGAGGCTCGCCAGCATGTTAACGGCTTCCCTCTCGACCCTCTGGCTCCCGACGTGAAGCCCCGGGTCGCCGAGGTTCCTGTCGAGGAACTCCTCAATGATTTTAACCGCAAAGGGGTGCGGATAGGTGCACATACTGCCCAGAATCCTTCCAGAGTCAAAGGTGAGGTCGTCCGCAGTTTTTGACCTCAGCTCTTCAAGAACCTCCTCCTCGTCCTCTCCGTTCTTCGGGAACATCCTCTCACCGGCGTGAGTTGACGGCATAGGATTTAAGCCTTTGCCCGCGATTTTAGCATTTTGATGTAGGTCTTAAAGAAGATAGGGGTCGTCAGGGCTGTGAGCATCGAGACTGCTATAACGCTCGCGAAGAGCGCCTGGTCAATTATCCCCGCGCTCAGACCGAAGGTGAGTATGGCGAGCTCCAGACTACCCCTTCCCCCCATTCCAATGCCTATTAAAGCTGAGTCCCACCAGTCGAGACCGAAGAGCCTGGCCCCAAGACCGCAGCCGAGGAATTTCCCTAGGATGGCCGCCAAGTAGAGGCCGAGGATGAGGACAAGGCTTATCCCAGCAAGTGGCGGGTTAAACATAAGGCCGACGTAGATGAAGAACAGCGGAATGAAGAACTCCGTGAGGACCACCTGGAGGTTTTCTATGAGTTCATTGAGCTTTATGCGCGTCACTATCATCGGGTCCTTCCTCTCGCGGAGCCGACTTATCGTTAAACCCGCCAAGTATGCCCCAATTATCTGATTGAGGCCGGCCCACTGAGCCAGTATCGCGAGGGTGAAGGTAAGTATGAGCGTGAACGTGAAGAAGACGTTGAGATCCCTGACAATGGAGTAGAACCACTTCGCCCTCTTGAAAACGTACTCAGATACCAGGAGCGTCGCGGCGATGAATGCGAGTATCTTGACGGTAAGGATTCCAAAGGATGGGAGGTTCATGCTTCCCCCCGCCATCGCGGTAATGATTCCAATGAGATAGACTGCCATTATGTCGTCGGCAAAGGCCGCCCCCATGAGTATCGACGATATCACCCGCTTAACACGCTCCCTGACGAGGACACCGCTCGTGACTTCTATGGCCGTGTTTCCAAGGGTGACGCCGATGAAAACGGCCGCCACCCAGCCATTTCCGAAGGCCATTACCGTGGTGAACCCCAGGAAGAAGGAGAACGCAACGCCAAGGGCCGCAACGACAATCGCTTTCTTTGTGTTCTGAGCTATGGCCGAGAAGTTGCTCGTTAATCCCATGTAGAGCATCATCATGATGAGTCCGAACTCCGCGAGAACCTTAAGGTCCCCTGTTGGTTTTATCCACCCCAGAACAAACGGCCCGAGGAGGATGCCGGTTAAAACGTGGGCTATTATCGGGTGTATTTCAAACCTCTCAAACAGCCACTCTATACTCTTCGCAGTAACGAGAAGGAGGGCAAGGGCAGCTAAGAATTCCACCTCATCCACCCCGCAACAGGAGGGCCGCGGCCAGCCAGAGGGCCATCAGGACTATCGCTAGAATTACAGCCAGCGTTGCCACACCCTTGTTCGTCCCAAAGACTATTGGAATCGGGCCTATCATAATAACTCCCCCGCCCTCCACGCTTCCCTCTTCCCCGGGGGTTGCTAACACCGTGCCGAGGAAGACGAGCAGGAAACCGGTCAGGATGAGAACCATGCCAGCGGTGATAAGCGCCCTCCCGTCCATACGGTATTCCATTCTCTAAGAACTTTTAAAGCTTAACGCACCCAAAGGATTAAAATGCATCGGGAGAAAAAGAGAACATGCTTGTGCTCGTTGACCTCGATGATACCCTCTGCAACACGTGGGAGGCCGGGAAGTACAGCATCGTCCGCCTCCTGCCATACCTCCTCAGACGGAGGAAGCTCAAAGCCTTTCTCTACATCGTGACCGCCCGCTACCGCGAGCTTGAACAGTCCCACGAGGTCTACACCCTCGACTTCGACAGACTCGTCGAGAGGGTCATGGGGAAGATATACTCAAAAGTCCACCCGGAGGAGCTTGAGGAAATAACCGAGCTGATAGACAGGGTCTTCTTCTCAAACATCAAGCTCTATCCCGATGCAATAACCTTTCTCCGTGGTGTGAAGAGAATGGGCGCCAGGCTCGTTCTCGTGACTGACTCTTCGAGCAAGTGGCAGAGGAAAAAGCTTGAACACCTCGGGATAAAGGATTATTTTGATGCACTCATAATAAGTGGCGAAACCGGGCACAGCAAGCTCGAACCACACAACTTCCGCCTTGCAAAACACCTCTTTCCAGACGACGAGGTCTACGTGGTCGGAGACCGGGACGACACAGACATGCAGGGGGGGAAGATGGTAGGTGCGACCACGATACTCGTGAGTAGAGGCTACTTCAGCGGCAGGCTATCAAAGCACGCGGACTACGTCGTGGGCAGCCTCTCTGAGGCCTTGGAGGTGATCAAGCGTGAGCATGAAAAGCGAGCTTAAGCGGAAGTCCCTCCATCTTGCAGGCCTGCTCGTTCCCCTCTCTTACTACCTCTTTGGAAAGGAGTTGACGCTCACCTTCATAGCCGTGACCTTCTTCGTCTTCGTCGTGCTGGAGCCCTTCAGGATCATCGAGGAGTTACGGGACAGGATAAAGAAGAGACTAAGGATATACGTCGATGAGGATGTTTTTGAGAGGATGGAGGAGATTGAGAGGCGCATCGATGAGATAACGAGGGAACACGAGCGCTACCGCGTTGCAGCCCATATATACTTTGCCGCGGCCTCGTTCACTGTCGTCTACTTTTTCCCACGAGATATTGCGGTTGGAGCAATAAGCGTTGCAACGGTCGGGGACGCACTAGCCGCTGTAGTTGGCAGATCCCTAGGGAGGCACCGTTTCTCCAACGGGAAGAGCCTTGAGGGGAGTTTGGCATTCTTCATCTCAGCGCTGTTGATTCTCTGGCCGCTCATCGGGCCTCCACTAGCGCTTGCTGGTGCACTCACTGGGGCCCTCGTGGAGTTCTACAACCTACCTCCCGATGACAACTTCTCGAACCAGATAAGCATTGCACTGGTGCTTTATCTGCTCAGTTTTATGCATTAAATTCAAAAATGGAAAACGAGCCTCAGTCTGAGGCCATGGTTATGGTGGAGAACCTAATCTTCAAAACATACACCACCCACTCATATGGTTATTATTAGGAAAAAGGTTTATATGCCTTTTCTTCGATATCACCAGCAGTGATAACAGCTCTACGGGTGGTCTTCAATGATAAACCTCATTTTTGGAATACACAACCATCAGCCCCTAGGAAACTTTGGATGGGTCTTTGAGAGCGCCTACGAGAGGTCATACCGCCCCTTCATGGAAACCTTAGAGGATTACCCCAACATGAAGGTCGCCACCCACTATTCCGGCCCTCTCTTAGAGTGGCTGAGTGAAAACAGACCGGAGCACCTCGACCTCATCCGCTCACTCGTGAAGAAGGGTCAGCTTGAATTGGTCGTTGCCGGCTTCTACGAGCCTGTTTTAGCGGCCATCCCTAAGGAAGACAGGATAGAGCAGATAAACCTTCTGAAGGGATTCGCGAAGAGGCTCGGCTACGACGCGAGGGGCGTCTGGCTCACCGAGCGCGTCTGGCAGCCCGAATTGGTTAAGAGCCTCCGCGCGGCTGGGATAGATTACGTCATCGTCGACGACTACCACTTCATGAGCGCTGGCCTCGCCAAGGAGGAGCTATACTGGCCCTACTACACCGAGGACGGCGGGGAGGTTATAACAGTCTTCCCGATAGACGAGAAGCTCCGCTATCTGATTCCATTCCGGCCGGTTGAGAAAACCCTCGACTATCTACACGGCCTTGACAATGGTGACGGGAGCCGGCTCGCGGTCTTCCACGATGACGGGGAGAAGTTTGGTGTCTGGCCCGGGACCCACGAGTGGGTCTATGGGAAAGGCTGGCTGAGGGACTTCTTTGACAGAGTCTCAAGCGACGAGAGGATAAACATCACCCTCTATTCGGAGTACCTATCAAGATTTAAACCTAGGGGCCTTGTTTACCTCCCGATAGCCTCCTACTTCGAGATGAGTGAGTGGTCCCTTCCAGCAAGGCAGGCAAAGCTCTTCGTCGAGTTCGTGGAGAGGTTGAAGGAGCAGAACCAGTTTGAGAGGTACCGGGTCTTCGTACGCGGTGGCATCTGGAAGAACTTCTTCTTCAAGTACCCGGAGATCAACTACATGCACAAGCGCATGCTCATGGTGAGCAAGCTGGTCAGAGGAAACCCCGAGGCGAGGCGCTTCGTCTTCAGGGCCCAGTGCAACGACGCCTACTGGCACGGTGTTTTCGGTGGGGTTTATCTCCCGCACCTCCGCAGGGCAGTCTGGGAGAATCTCATAAGGGCGAACAGCTTCGTTTCCACGGGCAGTTTCGTCCGCGACATAGACTTCGACGGAAAGGACGAGGTCTTTCTGGAAAATGCTAACTTCTACGCGGTCTTTAAACCCTCCTATGGCGGTGCCCTTTTTGAGTTTTCCTCCAAGAGAAGGGCCGTCAACTACAACGACGTTCTGGCCAGGAGACGGGAGCACTACCATGAGGTCCCGGAGGTTGCTACTCCGGAGGACGGGTCTAAAGACGGGGTTGCGAGCATACACGAGCTTGGAAAGAAAATCCCGGATGAGATAAAACGTGAGCTGGTCTATGACTGGCAGATGAAGGCCATTCTCCAGGATCACTTTATAACGCCAGAGACATCGCTTGACGACTACCGTCTTGTGAGGTATGGGGAGCTCGGGGATTTTATCAATCAACCGTATGGCTTTGAACTCGGGGAAAGCCTGAGAATGTGGCGTGACGGTCTGGTCGACTCAAAGCCTGGCAGGGTTGAGAAGAGCTTTGGGCTCCGTGATGATGGATTCAATGTTGAGTACGGAGTTAAAAGCCCTATTAAGGCTCTCTTCGGCGTCGAGATAAATCTAGCCGTCCACAGCGTCATGGAGGAACCCGCGGAATTCGAGGCTGAAATCTTCGAGGTGGACGACCCCTACGGCATCGGAAAGGTGAGGATAGAACTCGACAGGAAAGCCAGAGTCTGGAAGTACCCCATAAAGACCCTTAGCCAGAGCGAGAGTGGATGGGACTTCATCCAGCAGGGCGTCAGCTACACGCTTCTGTTCCCGGTTGATGGTGAGCTCCACTTCAGGCTGAGGTTCAGGGAGTTTTGACCTTTTTTATCTTAACCCTTTTTCCAGGGAAAAACTCAAAGAGAACGTACAGACTGATTATCAACCAGGCTATCGTCGAGTACATCCTCATCGGCAGGAAGGGATCCCTGAACTCACCCTCAATCTCTCCACTCCCGTTAACCGGAACGAGTGTAAGGCCAGTTCTATCATCCCTCAGCACCCTGGCTTCCCTTCCGTTTACTTCAATGTGCCAGTATGGGTAGTAGGCCTCTGATACACGAAGGAGAGTCGGCCCGTTGGCCTCAAACCGGGCGCGGTACATACCATCAGAGACGTTCCCCCCAATGTACTTAAATTTCCCTGTGTTTCCAGCGAGACTGACCAGGAGTCCAAGCTCGTAGCTCGAGTTCCAGTAGAGAGCATGGAAGAGGAGGTTTCCCCCGATGAGATAAAGTCTTCCCCTGCCAATGCGGACTTCCCCGATTAAGATCTCGTTCCCAGCCTTAACAATGGGTTTCCCCATCTTAAACACCGGGCCGTACCACGGCCCTCCTTCGTAGCTGAAGGGGGCAAAGTGGGACACATTATAAACTCTCGAACTGAGCGCGAAGCCGTTTATGGGTGCCATCTCCGCCCTTATTCCAAAAAGGTCTCCGCTCGTCTCGGGTATCCAGAGAACTGTCCCTCCCCTTTCAGTAAACTCTCTTAGAATTTTCTCAAATTTCCCTGAGGGCTGGCCCACATAAATAACCCCAGCGGCGCCGGGAGGCAGTAACTCAAGTTCTGAGGGGTTTTCAATGTATGCATAGTCCAAAGGCATTTCATAGAACTTCCCTACCAGGATAAAGTTCACCCGCTGGATGAAGGACACATTGGACTCATACACCGTGTAGTTTCCAATCCTTTCGACCGGATGATACCCCCACAGCGAGGTATTTAATGATGTTACAAAGAACCTAACAGCGTAGGCTTTGAGGTAGGGGGTGGCGTTACCGCCAGTATCCAACAGGTACCACATTGTCCACTCACCTTTACCTACGGGATTACCCTCATGGTACCAGCCGTTCATAGTAGCCTTGCCGCAAAGGGCCGGCATGTAGCTATAAAATGCCTCTCCAATAAGAGGATACATAACAAACCTCCAGTCACTTCCACTCTGCTCTTTGAGGAAGTCTGAAACTTCGATCAAATCCCTCGGGTAGTGGATGGTCTCCACGGGAGTCAGCACAATCCCGATGATGAGAATGAGAATGAGAAAGGATGCGGTCACGTACTTCCACCTAAGCGCCATACCGGTTAAGAGGTCGGAGACCATCAACGGAACGAGGAGGTTTGCCATGTCCATCCATCTGTAGGGGGGTATCATCGAAAGGGGAGGGATGGAGTGAATCCATGGAGTTGGGGAATACACACCAAGGGAGAGGTAAATAAAGACCAAAAGGAGCGCGGGCTTTCTCCACCCAATATTCCTCCTCAAGACGCCATCTAGAATCACCAGGCTGAGAATGAGAAGGGATGCTAATCCCGCAGGCTGAAGGAAGTACTCAGGCCTTATGCTGTAGCCTCTGAAAAGCCATACATCCGTGTAGATATTCCAGAAGTTCGTCCACCTTATATCCATAAAGAAGGGAACGTACCAGAAGGAGGTGAGAACAGTTACAAGCCCTGCGGCTTTTACGGAGTTGGACAGCGCATCAACCTCCTTGAGTTCATCCCACAGGAGAACGAGCGTCGTTAGTGTGAGGGGGATTATTATCGAGTGGTGCGTGAGCACGACGATGGAGATGCCAAGTGACGCTGCAAAGAGGTACCTCCTCCGGTGATCCGTGAGCCACAGTGCGGACAGTAAAAAGAGCGGGGAGAGGGCTATGGCGTTCGCCCTTGGGAAGTTACCCTCAAGGTACGCCACCCCAATGTGCCAGGGAAATAGGAGAAATAGAACAGGAGCCGCGTATCTCTCCTTTCCAGTTTTTCCAAGGTAAACCCACAGCGCGAGGGCGCCAACGATGGATGTGAGCATTAGGGTTGCGGCGTATCCCCGGATATCCGCTCCAAAGAGCTTCCCAAGTGAGGCCGCTAAAAGATAGGAAGCTGGAGGGTAAAAGCGCAGGAATGGAAATCCCGCGTACCAGTCCTCTATCCATGGCTTCCATCCAGCTGTCATAAGCTTGTGGATTTTAAAGAGGTGCCCGTTTCCATCAACTGACAGAGCCGGCGGCTGATTTAAGCTGAAGAGTGGGAGGAAGAGAATCACGGAGATTGCGGAAAGCAGGATAATGTAAGCGATATCCCTTTTCCTCACTCTCCACCCTCCAAGAGGTCAAGTAGCTCTGCAAGCCCCTCAATTGTGGCGCTGAAGACGGTACTCCGCCCGTCGGTCCCCATCCAAAGCCCGTGTGCGGCTCTGGATATGTTGTAAGTTGTTCCCGGAAGTTCAAGAAAGCCCTCCCCCTCAACCTCCACCTCCAGTGGGATGCTTCCCACAATGAAGGCCTTTGAAAGGTACTCATCCAGTCTCAGGAGCTCAGCAAGCACAACTTTAAGTGCTCCTAACCCAAACCACAGTATAACCTCGTTCTTCGAGTAGTCACACAGGAGCCTGATACCTCCACTAGGGACCGTGAAGTCTGCCGAATAGCGTTCCACACCCTCCCATTCGACCGTTCTACTTTTGACCATGAAGCGCTTCACAAACGCACGGATGTAGTTGATCCCGGTGATTTTTATCGTCGCCATATCTGCCTCTACCTAAGGATATTTATACTACTCTCTAAAAAATGTTTATCAATGAGTGTCTCAATAAAATTCCAGTCAAGCCTTTACCTCTACCTTCTAATCATCATCGGCATAGCCCTCATCCTGCCTCCAGTCTACGCTCTTGAGGCCGTCCTCCTGTTCCTTTTCCTCATGGTCTTTTCTGGAACCATCTTCTACTCCCTCCTGCTCCTTGCACTTGGGAGAAAATATCCATTCACTCACACGGAGATTCCCGACAACCCATTCTTTGAACCCCTCGTCTACGTCCTGATTCCCGCGCACAATGAGGAGAGCGTGATAGAGAGAACTGCAAAAACCGTTCTGTCCCAGAAATACTCCAACTACCGGCTCTTTTTGATAAACGACAGCTCAACAGACAGAACGATGGAGAGTATAGAACGCATCCGGGGAGAGCATCAAAGAAGGGTAGTTGTAATAAACGTGCCGCCCGATAGGGGCAGGAGCAAACCAAGGGCATTAAACTATACCCTGGAGATTATAAGAGAACACTTCAAGCGCCCGGATTATGTATTCATACTTGACGCCGACTATCTCCTCGAACCCAACGCCCTGAGGAAGCTCGTGGAAATACTAGAAAACGCCCCCAACTACGTCATAGGGATACAGGGCAACGTCCGCCCTAGGAACTGGAACAGAAACTTTATAACCCGCTTTATCACCCTTGAGCGCCTCGTTGGGTTCAACGTGGCCATTGAAGGTGATATGAAACTCAACGAGAACGGGAAATACGGGGGTACAGTGGCCCTCTTAAGGTTTTCCCATATCTCCCACCTGGGGATGTTTAGGGAAGATTCAGTAACCGAGGACACGGATCTATGGGCGCGGGCGCTTATCGCCGGCTACCGCTTCTGGTACTACCACGGGGTCATTGGCTGGGAGGAAGCCGTTGAGACCATGCAGGACTACGTGAGACAGAGGTCACGCTGGGCACAGGGCCACCTTCAGGCAATGGTTGAGTATTACTGGGATGTTCTAAGAAGCTGTTCCAGCGTTACTGAGGCGTTCGTAGAGCACTTCTACATAATAAGCTATCTCGTGCCGGTTTTCTGGCTCCTCTCAGTTGTCTTCAACCTCTATCTTATGGCAGTCGGCACCGTTCCCGTACAGTTAATAAGGCCAAGGATCTTCCTTGGCGTTTCTATTCTATCATTCCTGATTTTCTGGCTCTCCGTTGCATACTCAAACTGGATTGAACAAAAAAGGCACTCCTTCGGTGTCCAGTGGTGGTTCGTCTTCCTGTACCCTATCTACTTTGGTGTGTTTGTCATGGCAGGCGTTATCTACACGACGCGCGGCCTTTTGAGACTGGTTCTGGGAAAAATCCAGTGGGAAAAAACGCGAAGGTTTACCTGAACGGGTCCCTAATCTCCGCGGACTCAAGATCGCCTTCTTCAAGGGTGTAGTATAGAAACGAAGCCGCGGTTATGTTTATTCTTGACCTGTCGAGGAGATACTCAAAAACCCCCCTGAAGAGAAGAAGAAGCGCCAACATAAGGTATCCTCCTCTAAGGAGGTTCGCAGTAAAGAAGAGGACCGATGCAATTACATAAAGAGACGCATACCCCCCGTAGGGGGTGTTGTTAGCCCTTAGCTTCATCCAGTATACTACAAACCTAACCCTACGGATTAAGCTGTAAAACTCCCTGTTCATGAGAATGGACGTCAAGAACAGAGCAGAAGCCGTCAGGTATGTCAGCGCCCCTACCATGTTGCCAGACATAAGTTCAATACCTGTCATGAGAAGAGAAGCTAAGGCAGATACCTCAAGGAGGGTAATATAAAGCGACATCACCAGAAGGAAGCGCCTTCTCTCCCTGGGAAATCTTGCTTTAATCCGCATGGTGCTTTACCTGAGACTACACCCTTATTAGAACCCCCTCAAGCTCGCTGTTCAGAGACTTAACGATATGGAACTCGGTCAGCCTGCCCTTCTTTTGGGTTCTCACTACAGTGGTCGCTATGTCCTCCAGGAGCTTTATGACAAACCTCTTATCTACTGGGAGGATGTCCTTTTTGAGCAAGTAGATGCCCAGCCTGCTTGTATTTCCTATGTACCCGGCCAGCTGGTCTATTATCACCTGAATGCCCCTGTGGGAGAACTCCGAGACGACAAAGAGCTTCTCCAGTCCGATTACGACCGCCAGAACCTTCCTGTCAGAGTTACCTATTACTGGCTCATAAGCCTCTCTGAACTTTCTTAGCATAATCGTGGGTTCAGAAATTCCCTCTATGTGGGCAATGACGTGCCCCTGCTTTTTGACCCCGCCTATTTTAATGACGTCGGCGTTGTTGAGCAGCGAAACGTCCAGACCCATGAGCTTTGCCTTTGAAACCAGCGTCGAGTACGAGTCGAGGATGTCAATTACAATGATTTTGAACTCTTCTGACTGGGCCCACAGGAGCGTGTGGTATACCCCCATACCCATGTCACCCTCGCCGGTTCTCTCAAAGAGAACTGTCTCCCCTGGCTTGATGGACTCCCACATTTTCACGATTATCATGTCCCGAAGTCCCATTTTCACCCCACCTTAAGTGGATATTTTGACCTAGGACTTTAAATCAGTTGCGTTGGCGGATTTCTAAGAATTTAAGGGGAGGGGAGTGCCTTGAGTCATGCGGGAAATTTCACGGTCCCGGCCGGTTTCCTCACTCCTTAACTCTAAAATCCAGGGGTTTCTCCAGCCCCCAGAACCTGCAGAACGAGCAGACCTCACCGCTCGATGGCATCCCGCAGATCTTGCACTCCCTAAGCTCCGCCTCCTCCAGCTCGGCCTCAAAAAGGCCCTTCTTCCTTAGGTAGCCCTTGACGAAGTTGATTTTGGTCCCGGGCCTCTTCTCCTCCATCTCGTTCAGGATGGCCTTCCACTCGAGCGTCGTTGCACCCCTAGCGTGCGGGCACTCATCCATCTCGTATTGTATGCCGTCCGCCAAGGCGTAGGCAACGACCTCCCGCTCCGTGACCTCGTAGAGGGGCTTGATTCTCCTGACCAGCTTCCCGTTGAAGGCCGCCGGGGTAACCGGGCCCTGCTTCGCTAAATACTGCGTGTTCCAGTTCATCAGGTTGTTGAAGATGAAGCTCGCCTCGTCGTCGAGGTTATGACCTGTCGCCACCACATTGAAGCCGTTGTCGTAGGCGAACTTGTTGAAGATGTAGCGCTTGGTCAGGCCGCAATAGGAGCAGGTTGGCCTTCTAGTTCTGACCTCGCCAATTCCAGCCCCTAAAAGCTCCCTCACACGGACGATATGGAGGGGGACGCCTATCTTCTCACATTGTCTCTTTGCATAGCGCTCGCCTTTCTCACTGTACTCGCCTATGCCAAGGTTTATGTGGAGGCACTCTATGTTGTAACCGAACTTCTTGAGGATGTAGGCTGTCACGGCCGAGTCCTTACCGCCACTGACAACAACTAAGACTCTCTCCTCCTGTTTGAGCATCTTGTAGCGCTCTATCGTCCTCTTCACCTTTCTCTCGAAGTACTCCGTAAAGTGTTCCTCGCAGAGGTACATCTTCGGATAATGGAGTTTGATGAAGGCCGGTCTCTCACAGAACTTGCATTTCACGGGCATTCTTTCCACCGGGAATAGAGGGGAGAGGGGGAGCTTTTAACGTTAACCTCTCAACCGGCCTAAGCTCGTCTCTTCCTAACAAAAAGTACTGTGCCCACCACAATAATCACCATCAGTCCGGGCCCGCAGATTTTGTGAGTCCCTTTCGTGCTCGTTGAAGCTGGAGTAATGGTTTCTCCAACTATCTTTGTTAAAGAGTTCGTATTCTTCACTTGCGTCTGCGTCTTAGCACTACAAACCCCAAAACTCACGCTCGAATTGAAATACGGGTTAGGCAAATTCCTAGCTAGGTCCCCCCGCGGACTCATGAGTCTAAGCAAATCGAAAGCAGGCTTTAAAGTTCCATTCACATAATAAAGGGCAAAAACACCCAAGGAATTATCCACAGGGAGGAGGTAATCCCCCCAACTTAGGATTGCCCCGCCAAAACTGAAATCTTCCGCATAGTCAAACCACCCTGGGGGGATTATTAAGTAGCCCTTTCCGTCTTTTGCCGCGGCGAGATGCCACCCCCACACCTCCGGAGGATAATACTCAGCCAGCTCACTCAAAGGAATCCTAATGGTCGCGTCATCAAACCGGAAAACCATGTAACCCCCATCGACCGTCCCATTGACAACAAAACCACCGGAATTGTGGAAGTTGTTAACCAACCGCCAGCAGGTTCCATTGAGAACGTAAGCTTCTGAGGAATTCAGAACCTGGGGAGACTCCACCCAGAGGAGTTCGTAACGTTTCCTCCACACGCCAAGCCTGAACTCGTAAAGCCACCACCAGGGTTCTTTAGTGTTCCCCCACGTTGGTGAGAGGTTGAAAAACCTCGGAACGCCGTTCACGACGAGGTAGGGGTAACGGAAGGGAATCCACCCCCACCCCGGTTCCTCTATCGTGACGATGAGGATTGTGGAACTGCCGTTTGAAACCATGGAGTATGAGAGCGAGACATAGCGCGAGTACCTGCCCCCGAAAAACTTGGAGAAGAATTTACTGGCTGGGAGCGGAGTTATCCACGTTTGCGGCGTTTCTGTGATGACGGGATTTTCCAGGTCTCTGAGGGGGTCGCCTTGAGGCGTGATTAGTCTTAGAACATCCACGAGGGGTTTTAACCTTCCCTTCGAGTACAGGAGGATTGGAATCGACTGGTTGGCTTTCAACTCAACGCCTTTTGAAAAGTTAACGCCTGTGTAAACTTTTCCGGCAGTTTTCCAGTAGCTTAAATGTAGGGAGTAGATGAGGAGGCACTTCCTGTGGATGGTTTTGTATGAGGCGGTTGTGGAGTTCCAGATGTAAACCACGTCAGAGTAGATTACTCCCCCAAGGTCGTTCAGGAGCTGTCTGGGGTAGTGTTTTAAGAGCTCTTTCACCGGGACTTTGTAGGTCGTGTTTGGGCCGTTGAAGATTACGTATTCGCCCTCCACGCGCCCGATCAGCTGAGAGTTCATGGCATAGTGTTTGACAACCACGAGTACTGTATTATTACAGAGCCAGAAGTAGTTGAAAGTTGTGCTGTTTTTGGCTTGCCAGTGGATAATGGGAAAGTCGTGGTACGCGAATACATCGAAGCTGTTTGTTGGCCAGGGGAGGGTTACGTTTCCGAGTTCGTGATTAACTCCCGGGAGGTTTGTCAGGTTCACGTATTTGAAAGTCCAGTTCGTAATGTTGTAATACGAGGGGAATGCCCGGTAAAGAAGACGGTAATCTCCGGGGGACGAGCCGTTCACCCGCCAGTAAGGTTTTACAGTTAGTAAAAACATGTACGGTAGAACTCCCTCGATGGTGATTTGATAAGCCCGAAACCCTCGTATATTCGAGGCACTTACTCTGTGAAAATGAACGGCAGGAGTCAAAAGTAAAAAGGCAAGGAAGATTGCTACCATTCGGGACATCTTCCCCTCACCGCGTCCACAACCTTAAAGTCTGTGCCGAAGTAGTAAGCCCTATCTGGGAAGAGCGTGTCAGTAGCACGTTCTGGTGGGATTGGTTCCCGATTGAATATTTCATAATCTACCTCAAGGATTGCCCCAACATACTGACAGGCACGTTCAAGGCATCCTTCATTATCACACACGTAATGATTGTTCTCATATTTGCACAAAGCACAATGCCCACTCTGACTGTGAAGGACAGCACTGTCGGCTTCCATCTCTATTGAAAGTGAGCTCTCATAAATCCATTTAACCTTCTTGACGAGTTCATCAGAAGTGTATGTGGAATTGTACTGGTAATAGTTCGGTTGAACAAAAACGTAATCAAAATGCTTACTAATGACTGGGATTCCACTGCTGTCCCTTAAGTATTCAGCACTTCTCGCCCCAGTTGCTGGAATCCAGACGAGTTCATGTCCACGATTGTGAATGTAACGGGACATGTCTCTGATGAAGGCTTTGTAATCATCTACGTATTCTTTCGTGTTGGCGTTATACATTGGGCTGAAGTAATCTACAAAGTTGGGGTCATGCTTTGTGGCCTGAAGGCAACTCTCGTAACTCCAGTAGAAGCCCACCCTGTAATCATCAACCACACTCAGAACGCCATCAATCCATCCGTGCCAGTATGATTCATCAAAACCATTCATTGGACAATCTCTCGGTGGTGCAGAGTATTTCTTCTTCTCGTTCAACGGATTTCGAATCGGGTTATCCAAACCGTAAGAGAAGGGTATCGGCACGTAGTACTTTATGGTTCCAACCCGTGAGGAAATCCACAGCGAAAGAAACTGTCCATCCAAATAACCGACGTCATATCTGGACTTGCCCTTGTTGGGATTGTCACTATCTACGTTCCAATCGTAGTATCCATTGCAGAGGGCACGGACGTACTCTTGAAGTTTATTGTACCTATACTGGTTAGTACCGTTTTCTGGGAGGTGGGGCCCACCGTAACTTAAGGATCCCAAGAACACAATCCTGTCAAAACCCCTCTCCCTGAAGTCCTCAATGGTGGCTTTTCTACTCCCCACAGTCATCCTCGACTCGTAGTCGGAACCATTCCATGTAACCCACCACAAACCAAACTTCGACATAAGAAATCACCAATTCTCAATAGTTAATTAGTCTATAAAAATCTATTGGTTAAACTAATGGTGATTAAAATAGACAAAAAGTTCCAAAACAAGACGAATTCAGAGAGAAGTAAAGAATTACAACGCCCTTTCTATGAATACAAACTCATGCTTCCATCTCCTCAATTTTCTCCTTCCAGTTCCCCGGCTTCCTGAACTCCTTCTCCGTGTAAAGGCCCTCCTTCTTCAGTATCCCCCTTGCCGCTAAGAGGCCAGTAGCGGCGGCGTTAACTATGTCCCTGCTCAGCCCGGCACCGTCCCCTGCCGCGAAGATGTTCTCGATGCTAGTCTCAAGGTTTCCGTCGACCTCAACCTTCATCGCGTAGTATTTGATCTCCGGGGCGTAGAGCAGTGTGTGGTCGCTCGCAATCCCGGGGAGAACGCGGTCTAGCTTCTCAAGGCCCTCTATTATGTTGGTCACGACGCGATGCGGAAGGGCCATCGCTACATCCCCCGGCGTGACGTTCCTCAGCGTCGGCTCGACATCACTTCTCCGTATTCTATTCCACGTACTCCTCCTTCCCCTCCTGAGGTCTCCGAGGCGCTGGATGAGGGGCTTTCCCCCGCCTATGGTCGTGGCGAGCTGCGCTATGCTTCCCCCATAGGCTGTGGTGTCCTCCACCGGCTCAGTCAGCTCTATCCTGCTCAGAAAGGCAAAGTTCGTGTTGTTGCTCTTCTTCCCATGCATGGAGTGGCCGTTAACGCCAACGAAGCCGTCGTAGCGCTCCTCAACGACGAAGCCGTTAGGGTTGGTGCAAAAAGTCCTCACAAAGTCGTCGTAGGTGTTGGTGTAGATGTGGAACTTCGGGTCGTGGTTTATGCTCGTTATCGGGTCCATCACTATGGCGGGAACCTCGACGCGGACGCCTACGTCAATCGGGCCGTGTCTGGCCTTCAGCCCTATCTTCTGGGCCACGTCGTGGAACCACTCCGCTCCCCCTCTGCCCGGCGCAACTATGATGTATCTCGCCTTAATCTCAAAGATGTCACTCCCCTTCTGGACTTTAACCCATCCCCGACCGAATTCTAAAGCTTTCGTCCAGAGGAGGAACTCTACGCCTTTACCTTCGAGGTGCCCTTTGATGTCCCCTATGACCTCCGGCGTCCTGTCGGAACCTATGTGCCTCTGGATTATCGGGATGAACTTTACTCCCGCCTGGGCCGCTCTCTGCTCCCAGTAGCGAACCTGCTCCGGATCCCCCTTGAAAAGGTTCCTCGGCGTTTTGTGCCTCAGAAAAATCTGATCAACCTCACAGACGAGTTGCCAGGCGTAGTTCTCGTCGTTCGTCAGCTCGGCTAGGTCACCCCCGATATCGGGCCTGAGGTTGATGGTTCCATCACTCAAGCCCCCGGCACCGCCAACGCCGCTCATTATGTGACAGGGCTGGCAGCCGATGCAGTAGCCGAGCTCGTACATCGGGCAGGTGCGCTGGTCTATGTCCCCTCCCTCATCCACCACAAGAACTCTAAAATTGCTCCTTTCCGCGAGTTCGTAGGCCGCAAAAAGCCCTGCGGGACCAGCACCTATAATCACAGCATCGTAGACTTTTCCGCTTCCGTTTTCAGAAACCATATTTCCCTTGCTAACTTTCAGGGCTTGTACCTTAAAAATCTTTTGGCATGTTTTTGATGAATATTTGGAGAACATACCCATAAAATTGACGTATAAATGTCGAAACATTTAATCTTCGCTAGGGGTTGTCGGAAAGGACGGGAGACACCCCGTAACATTCGGAGAAAGAAAGAACGACCGAATCCTGTATATGGGTATCGACATGAGCCGAAGATGAGCCAAGCCCCGGGTAGTGCCTGTTCTATCCTCGCATACACGTGGGCATAGGTTTATAAGAAATATTTCACATCGATATAAACGCGCTGAAGGTGGCGGGAGGCTTCGTTCTCTTTAAGATAGGCTTCGACGCACTTGAGAGCGGGGGGATGTTCACCCTAAAGAGGGAGAGGGATATCTTAGCTTTAGCGGCCGTCCCAGTCGCGATGCCGCTCATAGCCGGACCAGCTGCAATAACCGCCGTGATAACTCTCACCGCCGAGCAGGGTTACATCGTCTCCCTCACCGCGACGGCCATAGCAATAGTGCTCGTTGCCCTCTCAATGTTCATAGCACTCTACATGATGAAATCCGTGAACAAGACCGCGCTGAGCATTACGATAAGGGTAATCGGTCTCTTTATAATGGCAATTGGAGCGCAGATGATGGTTGAGGGTGTGGTTGGGATATACCTCCATATGATTTCCTCTGGAGGGACTTAACTATCGAATCGACAAACCGTTCTGGGCTAACCTTTTAACCCCCTTCCACTTTTCTTAGCGAGGAGGGTTGAGGATGAAGAGGCTCGAGAAGGTTAAGGGAACGCGAGACTTGCTCCCGGAGGAGATGGCAAAGAGGAGATGGATCTTCGAGAGAATAAGGAATGTATTCGAGAGGTATAACTTTCATGAGGTTCTCACGCCCACCTTTGAGTACACAGAGCTTTTCAAGCTGAGGAGCGGTGAGGAGGTCGTTGAGCAGCTCTACGCCTTCGACGACAAGGGCGGGAGAAACCTCTCCCTCAGGCCGGACATGACCTCGAGCGTCGCCCGTCTCTACGTCAACTCTTTCCAGAACGCTCCAAAGCCCGTGAAGTGGTATTACATGGCCAACATGTTCCGCTACGAAGAACCACAGAGCGGCCGCTACCGTGAGTTCTGGCAGGCGGGCGTTGAACTCCTCGGGAGCGATAAGGTTGAGGCCGATGCCGAAGTCATAGCGCTCTTCGTCGAGAGCTACCTCGCGACCAGTTTGAAGGAGTTCACGGTTAACATCGGCGACCGCGTTCTGCTCGACGAGTTCGCGAAGATGATCAGCGTTAAAGATGACATCGGACTCATGAGGCTCATCGACAAGAAGGACAAGATGAGCAGGGAGGATTTCATTGGAGCGCTTAAGGAATTCGGTTTAAACGACGACGGCGTTAAGAAGGTTCTCGCGCTGGTTGACATTAAAGGCCTTCCGGATGAGGTTCTCCCGAAGGCGGAGGAGCTTTTCACGAGCGAGGAAGCGAAAGCCGAGATCAAGCGCCTCTACGAGCTTGTTGATCTGCTCGATGCCTACGGCATTTCCAGGTGGATAAGGATAGACCTTGGAATCGCCAGGGGCTTTGACTACTACACGAGCGTCGTCTTTGAGGCGATAGCGCCGAACGACCTCGGAATCGGATCAGTTGGTGGCGGCGGCAGGTACGACAACCTAATAGAGGTCTTCGGTGGAAAGCCTACCCCGGCAACGGGCTTTGCCATAGGAATCGAGAGGCTCATCCCGATACTCGAGTGGAAAGACCTCATTCCGGAGCCAAAGCTCAGACCTGATGTTTATGTGGTTCCGATAGGGAAGGACGCAGAGGTCAAAAGGGCCGCCACTGAGGTCGTCTCCACCTTGAGAAGGGCAGGCATTAAAGCGGACGTTGAGCTGACGGGCAGGAAGGTAAGAAAGGCCCTTGACTACGCCGACAGGCTCGGCGTTCCCTACGTCGTCCTCATTGGGAAGAGGGACCTAGAGGAGGGGAAGGTAACGATAAGGGATATGGAGAGTGGTGAACAGAGGATTCTGGAAAAGGAGAACGCCATAAAGGAAATAGTGAAACTTTTGGGGCTTTAGTCCTCATACAAGCTATAGATTCCCCACATTTTCCTAATTATTCGTACTTCAAAGCGCCTCATGGAGGTACCTGAAGGTTATTAAGGATTAACACTCATGAAGTTTGAAGCATCCTGTGGGATGCTTATCTGGGATGATGAGTCTGGAGCCCCCTGAGAGGTGATGATTTCCAAGGGGCTGACCGATATGATACGGGAGCACCTCTACCAGGAGTACATTGAGGAAATCGACAGGCTTGAGCGCTCGATAGTGGAACTGGAGGAGCGGATAAACAAGCTAAAGATGCAGCTCCGCCTGAAGGTAGACGAGGCCAACAGCCTGGCGATAGAGAACGCGAACCTTCGCCACAGGCTCGAGCTGATGGAAAGGCGCGAGAAGACCCTTACCGAACTCCTGAGGTCGTTGAAGCTTCCCCACGTCATTATCAACGAGGAGGACTTTGAGGACGTTGACGTTGACCTCGGCCCGGGCCTCAAGGACGACCAGAAACCTTAATTAATGCGAGACTCTTCTTAGTTTAGCTTAAAGAGGTGAAGGTTATGAGTATGGACATGAGCACGAGGATGTTTAAGGAAGAGGGATGGATTAGAAAGCAGTGCCCGAAGTGCGGAAAGTTCTTCTGGACGCTCGACCCGGACAGAGAGACCTGCGGAGACCCGCCGTGTGACGAGTACTCCTTCATCGGAAAACCCGGAATTCCAAGGAAATACACCCTAGACGAGATGCGCGAGGCCTTTTTGAGGTTCTTCGAGAAGCATGGGCACGGAAGGGTTAAGCGCTTTCCAGTTCTGCCGCGCTGGCGCGATGACGTTCTCCTCGTTGGGGCTTCAATCATGGACTTCCAGCCGTGGGTCATAAGCGGAGAGGCCGACCCACCCGCGAACCCGCTCACGATAAGCCAGCCGTCGATTCGCTTTACTGACATAGACAACGTCGGAATAACTGGCAGGCACTTCACGATGTTCGAGATGATGGCCCACCACGCCTTTAACTACCCGGGCAAGCCGATTTACTGGATGGACGAGACCGTTGAGCTTGCCTTCGAGTTCTTCACCAAGGAGCTGGGTATGAAGGCCGAGGACATAACCTTCAAGGAGAACCCGTGGGCCGGTGGGGGAAATGCCGGGCCTGCCTTCGAGGTGCTCTACCGCGGTCTTGAGGTCGCGACGCTCGTCTTCATGCAGTACAAGAAAGCTCCAGAAAACGCCGACCCGAGTCAAGTCGTCGAGATAAAGGGCGACTACTACGTTCCGATGGAGACGCGTGTTGTCGACACGGGCTACGGCCTTGAGCGTTTGGTATGGATGAGCCACGGAACTCCAACGGCCTACGACGCGGTTCTCGGCTACATCGTCGAGCCGTTGAAGAAAATGGCAGGCATAGGGAAGATAGATGAGCGCATCCTCATGGAGAACTCCCGCCTCGCTGGAATGTTCGACATTGAGGACATGGGCGATTTGCGCTATCTAAGGGAGCAGGTGGCCAAAAAGGTCGGCATAAGCGTCGGGGAGCTTGAGAAGGCTGTAAGACCCTACGAGCTTGTCTACGCAATAGCTGACCACACGAAGACCCTCACCATCATGCTGGCCGACGGGGTAATCCCGTCCAACGTGAAAGCGGGATATCTCGCCAGATTGCTCATCAGGAAGAGCATAAGACACCTCCGCGAACTTGGCCTCGAGCTCCCGCTGAGCGAAATCGTTGCCATGCACATAAAGGAGCTTTCGCCGACCTACCCGGAGTTTAAGGAGATGGAGGAGGTAATCCTCGACATAATCAACGTTGAGGAGAGACGCTATCAGGAGACGCTCAAGAGGGGAAGCGACCTCGTGAAGCGCGAGATAGCAAAACTCAAAAAGAGGGGCATAAACGAGCTTCCGCTCGACAAGCTCATGCTCTTCTACGAGAGCCACGGTTTAACCCCGGAGATAGTGGCCGAGGTCGCGGAGAAAGAAGGTATAAAGGTCGAGATACCGGACAACTTCTACACCCTCATAGCGGAGAAGGCAGAAAAGGCCGAGAAGAAGACTGCGGCAGAGTATGTCGTCGACTTCGAGCTGGTGGAGGAGTTACCTGACACGAGAACACTCTACTACGAGGACCCGTTCATGAGGGAGTTCGATGCGGAGGTGCTAAAGGTCATAGACGGCTGGGTAGTACTTGATAGAACCGCCTTCTATCCTGAAGGAGGAGGCCAGCCCTATGATACGGGCCTTTTATCCGTAAACGGTGAGGAAGTCAAGGTGACCAACGTCCAGAAGGTCGGAAAGGTCATCCTCCATAAGGTCGAGAGGCCAGGGCTTTTCAAGGAAGGAGCCAAAGTCCACGGGAGGCTGGACTGGGACAGAAGGATACAGCACATGCGCCACCACACGGGAACCCACGTCCTCATGGGCGCGCTCGTTCGCGTTTTAGGAAAGCACGTCTGGCAGGCCGGTTCACAGCTCCACACCGATTGGGCACGCCTTGACGTGTCCCACTACAAGCGCATCACAGAGGAGGAGCTGAGGGAAATCGAGCGCTTGGCGAACCGCATTGTAATGGAGAACAGAAAGGTAACCTGGGAATGGCTCCCGAGGACCGAGGCCGAGATGAAGTACGGGTTCAGGCTTTATCAGGGTGGAGTCGTCCCCGGAAGGGTAATCCGCGTGCTTAAGATAGAGGACTGGGACGTTCAGGCCTGTGGCGGGACGCACCTGCCGAATACCGGCTTAATCGGCCCGATAAAGATTCTCAGGACAGAGAGAATACAGGACGGCGTTGAGAGGATAATCTTCGCGGCAGGGGAAGCCGCTATCAACTGGATGCAGGAGACCGAGAAACTCCTCAAGAAGACGGCTGAGACCTTCCGCGTTCCACCGGAGAAGGTGCCGGAAACCGCAGAAAGGTTCTTCGGCGAATGGAAGGCCGCGAAGAAGGAGGCCGAGAAGCTCAGGAAGGAACTGGCGAAGCTCCTCGTCTACGAGCTTGAGAGCGAGGTCGAGAAGATCGGAGAAGTCGAGTTCATCGGCAGGGTCGTTGAAGGGACGATAGACGACCTCCGTGAGGCGGCGAACAAACTCAGAAAGGAGAAGCGCGTTGTGGTTTTGATAACGAGGGAGGGACACTTCGTCGTTGCCGTGGGAGACGGCCTCGACCTCAAAGCTGGAGAGCTGGCGAAGGTAATAACGAGCGTCGCCGGCGGTGGCGGTGGCGGAAGGAAGGAATTGGCACAGGGCAGGATAAAGAACCCGTTGAAGGCTGAAGAGGCGATAGAAGAGGTGAAGAAGAGGCTCGGCTAATTTCAGTTAATTTGGGAGATGATATTCATTGAAATATCTCTTCTTAGTTTTTAAAATCCTTAAATCAGACCTCGAAAAATGTGGTGATTTAGAGAAGGTTCTTCTCAAGAACTCCACTCTTAGGTTCAACTTTAGGAATGAAACAATGATAATATCATTGGGGGAAATTAGTCCAAATCACATGGAGCTAAGAATTTATATTCATCATATCAAGGGTTTGGAAAATTCGAAATTTCTGGTATTTTTATATGACTTCTTGACTCCTGTCATGGCAAAAGTGGAAAGTAAATTGAATCAGAGGCAACCCGCAGAGATCATAATTTTTAAGGAGAAAAAACCTGATTTGTGCAAATTGCCTCCTGTGATTGTGGCACTACTGTTATAGAGGGTGTCCAAAATCAAGGTCAAAACCCTAACCAAACAAATCATCTTACTGGCCGAGGAACTCGGCTTAAGGGCGGTTTCCGAGTACAGAACGCCCGACGGCACGCGGATAGACGTGGCAGTTCTTAACGGGGATAAAAAGCTCGTTGCGATTGAACTTGAGGCCTCTTTCAAGTGGTTTCCCCAGAGGCTGCTCTACGATGTTGTCAAAGCCCACAGGGCAGGTTTTCCGGAGCTTTGGATTGTAACTCCCTTCAGAAACGCCAAACCCGGCTGGGTTCTCAACTACGCTGAGGAAATCGGAATGCACCTCCGGTTCATGTCCCCCGGAGATGTGGAAAAAGAAATGACCGGGATCACTTCTTCTCCTTGCGGTACTTGATGTAGACCGTGTCCTCAGCGTGCCATATCGGCGCCTTGTCGCCCCTTACGATGATCTTAGCCTCTCCGTTTTCGTAGACAAGCTTTCTTATCAGTTCAGGTGGAAGCTGGAATTGGACGTAGACCTCAGTCGGAACGGTATCTTTGTTAACGGTAACCTGAAACTCGTTCGTTCCGTGGTACTCTTTGTTACCGTAGCGTATCAGGTAAGTGGTGCCCTTGGGAAACTCCATCCTCAGATTAAAGGAGTTAACGCGTGGTTCTATGTGCATGGCGAAGAGCCCAAACCCATCCTTGGTTACAAACGTCACGCTCTGGTTGTTTATGTAGAAGACTTCTTTGTAGCTGATGCTCGCTGGAGGAAGCTGCGCCGTTGCCAAGGCGTAGGCCGAGAGGGCTATGGTGATTATTGCCATTATCGCGAGGGCCTTGTTCATATAGAATCACCGGGTTATATACGCTCCAACGGTTATTAACGCTTTTGTGTAGGTATTTACAATCAAAAAATGGAAGGTAGTTACAGCCCGGTTGGCTCGTCTATGAAGAAGACGTCAAGGCCAAAGCGCTCCTTCAAGAGTCCCATAAGGGCCTTAACCCCAAGCGTCTCCGTCTTGTAGTGCCCGGCAACGAGGACACTCTGAGGAAGGTCTATCGCCGTCAGGTAGTCAGCGTGCCCGAACTCCCCTGTTATCAGGAGGTCGATGCCCTTCTTCCAGGCCTCTTCTAGGGCGAACGCCCCCTCCCCGCTGACGGCCCCTACGGTCTTTATCTCGCGTTTTCCGAACTCGTAGGTTTTTACCGTTGCGTCGAGCTTCTCGGCTATTATCTGAGCGACTTTCTCAATCGGTTCTGGCCTTTCAAACTCACCCCAGTAGCCTATCGACAGCCCCCTGTACTCTCCAAATGGTCCCTTCGGCTCTAAACCGAGGAGTTTCAGAAGTTCAACGTTGTTCCCGACCTCCGGATGGACATCGAGAGGCAAATGAGCTGCGTAGAGGTTCAGACCGCTCTCCAGGAGGGCTTTAAGGCGCTTGTAGTGCACCCCCGTGATGTAGTTCAAACCGCCCCATATCATGCCGTGGTGGACGATCATCATGTCGGCGCCGGCTTTTGCGGCGCGTTCGATGGTTTTCAGCGTCGTATCTACTGCAAAGGCAACACGCTCGACTTCGGGCTTCCCTTCCACCTGGAGGCCGTTGCTCGATTTGTCAGGGTAGGCCGGCACATTTAAGTATTCATCGAGGAAAGAGACAAGTTCATCGCGGTTCATTTTTCACCCTCCATTATGCTTTTGATTTTATTCCCATCGAGGGCTATAACGTTTTCCGGGATGTTCTTGAGCTTTCTCGCGATGATGAGGTAATACGCCTCGCCCGTCCAGCCCGTTAGTTCTGCCTTCTTCTTCAGCTCTTTAAGAAGTTTCTCCCCGTCCTGTGCCCTCTTCCTCCACTTGCACTCCCCGAAGAGTGCCCGTTTTCTTTCGGTGTCGAGGGCCACAATGTCGACTTCGTAGACCCTCCTGTTCCCATCCTCTCGGTAGTGGCCCCAGTGTCTTCCCACAACCATCGGCTTAAAGGGGAGGTAATCCCCAGCAAGCCTCAGGATTCCCCTACAGGTGAAGTCGAACCTCTTTCCAACGTAGTCTGGGAGGTTGCCCTTAACGTCCTTCCAGAGCCTTTCTCTCTCGGCCTCGTACTCGCTCATCTTCGGGTGCACGAAGCGGAACCAGAAGTTCAGGAACGGATGTCGAATGTAGAGGACGTCTCTTTTTCCCAAAACCGCCCTGTCGTAGTCAACCAGCTTGAAGTAGTTCACGAGTTCGTGGAGCTGTCTCGTTATCGAGGTTTCCTTTCTGTTCAGGTACCCAGCTATCTCGCCCGGTGAAGTTGCCCCATTGGCTATGGCTTCGAGGATGTCGTAATAGACACCGGAGCGCTTTCCAAACTCGAGGGATAGTATTCTGGGCACTTCCTCCTCCAACGGGGCTGAATAGGAGAAGACCAGCTCCTCGATGATTTTCTCGGCGCTTTCACCTTCCAGCCCCTCGTCCTCAATCGCCACCCAGTACCGGGGAAAACCTCCAAGAACGGAATGGAGAACGATAAAATCATCAATGCCTCCAATTCCAAGCTCTTTTGCCATCCCGTAGCTTCCCCTAACGTCGAGAGGCTGAAGGTTTAGCTCCCTCTTTATTCTCCCGTAAAGCGGCTCCTTTGAATCCCTGAACAGCTTCTCCATCATTCCAATCGTTGATCCCGTAAACACCATCAGAAGATTTTTTCTGTCCTCCCCATCATCTATAAACCGCTGGAGGGTCGGATAAACGGCCGGCTCAACGAATCTGAAGTCCTGGAACTCGTCGAAGGTAACTACCCCTTCAAAGCGCTCAAACAGGACTTCAAAGAAATCATCCCATCTCTTTAGCTCTTCCATTTTTCCAAGCACCCCCCTCTCCTTTAGTATCCCGGAATACTCCCTCAAAAGGGCGGTGGAGCTTTTCCCGCGGTTGACGAAGAAGTAGAGGCCATTCCCACTCAAAAACTCCCTTATAAGCCTCGTCTTACCCACCCGCCTCAATCCGTATATTGCCATGGTGTAGAGCTTTCTCTTCGAGCGTTCGCGTGCCTTTTCAAGTACTTTCAGTTCCCACTCCCGGTTTATGAAACGCATTTTATTCACCAACTGAATTATTCACTAAGTGAATATAAACTTTGCCCTTCGGCAAACCCTTTTAAAACCGCCCCCCAATCTGGGGCGGGAGTGGGGAACATGAACGGAGAGAGCTTTGAGAAGGCGGTAGAGGAGATAGCAGGGGCGGTTCTTTCCGGCGAGATAAAGAGTAGAGAAGAGCTTAACCGCTACAAGATAGTTGTGTCGCGTAAGTATCACCTCTCAAAGATTCCGGGCAACTCGGATATCCTGAAGGCGATTCCAGAGGGGGAGCGCGAGCGCTTTAGAGATCTGCTCAGGAGAAAGCCCACCAGAACCATAAGCGGCGTTGCCGTCGTTGCTATGATGACAAAGCCATTTCCATGCCCCCATGGAAGGTGCATCTACTGCCCCGGCGGGCCGGCCGTAGGCTCCCCCCAGAGCTACACGGGGAAGGAACCTTCTGCTTTAAGGGCAGTCCAGAGCGCTTACCATCCCTACATCATCATGATGCGCCGCCTAAAGCAGCTCACGGACATAGGCCACGACGTTGACAAGGTAGAGGTGATAATCCAGGGTGGAACTTTCCCCGCGGTTGACCTCGATTACCAGGAGTGGTTCGTCAAAGAGGCTTTCAAGGCGATGAATGACTTCCCGCACTTTAAAGACGTTGAAAACCTTGAGGAGAAGCTTGTCAGGTTAATAGTGAAGAAAGACGAGTCGGTTCTTGAGGAAGACCTCGCATTCAGGGGAGCTTGGCTTAAAACGCACAGGAAGCCCTACTACTACCTCGAGGACGAGCAGAGGAAGAACGAGAGGGCTAAGGTGAGGATGGTAGGTTTAACGATAGAGACGCGCCCGGACTGGGCCTTTGAGAGGCAGATAGACAGAATGCTCCACTTTGGAACCACCCGCGTCGAACTCGGAGTCCAGACGGTGTTCAACTTCATCCACGAGAGGACGAAGAGGGGACACGGTGTCGAGGAGATAGTTAAGGCCACCCAGCTTTTGAGGGACGCGGGTCTCAAGATCAACTACCACATAATGCCCGGTCTCCCTGGAAGCAACCTTGAGCGCGACCTTTACACATTTAAGACAATCTTCGAGGATACCCGCTTCAGGCCTGACATGCTCAAGATATACCCGACGCTTGTGACGGCCGACGCTCCGCTCTACGCTTGGTACAAGGCCGGAAAATACCGCCCGTATACGACGGAGGAAGCCGTTAAACTGCTCGTTGAGGCGTACAGGTACTTCCCCAAGTGGGTCCGCGTCATGAGGATTCAGCGCGACATACCGGCAAAGCTCATCGTTGCCGGCGTCAAGCACTCCAACCTCGGCCAACTCGTCTTCAACGAACTTATAAAGCGCGGTATAAGGCCAAGGGAGATTCGCTTTAGGGAAGTCGGCCATCAAATGGAAAAGTTCGGAATCGAACCTGAAATCGAGCACATTGAGTTGCTTCGTGAGGACTACGAGGCCGCTGGAGGAAGGGAGATATTCCTGAGCTTTGAGGACACCAAAAACGACATCCTCATTGGCTTCATCCGCTTGAGAATCCCGAGCGAAAAAACCCACAGAAAGGAGATAAACTGCTGCCCGTCGGCGATAGTAAGGGAGCTCCACGTCTACGGCCCGCTCGTGCCAATAGGTGGAAAGCCGAAGTATGAGTGGCAGCACCGCGGCTACGGCAGGGAGCTTTTGATGGGGGCGGAGAGGATAGCGAGGGAGGAGTTCGACGTCAGGAAGATGCTCGTCATAAGCGGCGTCGGCGTGAGGAACTACTACCGGAAGTTCGGTTACAGAAAGAACGGTCCCTACGTGGCGAAGAGACTCGACAAAGGCTACGCAGACTACAAAAAGAGTAAAGAGTTCGACGCCCATTTGAACACATGAGGTGGCTCCATGCGCTTCAAACCCAAACCATTCACCGAGCCCGTGCCGTTCAAATGCCTGTACTGCCTCGACTGCTGCCGCGGGAGGCACATCTACTTAACACGAAAGGACATAGAGAGAATCGCACGGAAAGGCTATGATCCCCAGGACTTCGTTACGTTTTCCGTTGAGGGCAACCAGATCCGCTTCGTGCTCTCGGTGAGGGAGTGGGACCTCGGTTGCGTCTTCCACGACCCTGAAACTGGCAAATGCAAAATCCACGATGTCAATCCAATTATCTGCAGGATTTATCCTTTCATGGTCTCGAGGAAGCCCCTCGGCGTTGAAGGCGAGAAGCCTTTCCACTACAGGGGGCAGACACTGTGGCTCTACTACGACGAGAACTGTCCCGGGATAAACGCGGAGGAGCCGGAAACCACGATAAGCCCTAAGGAGATAGTGGAGCTTGGCCTAGAATTTGAAAGGGAGTTTGAGAGAACCGACATGGACGGCTTTGCAGAGCTGATAGAGGAGTTTGAAGGGGATAGCGATGGCTGAGTTCCTCAGGTACAGGCGCGCTTCATCGTGGGAGTACGACCTCATACTGCGTGAGGCTGAGAAGTACGGCGAGCTAAAGCACCACACCTTCGCGGTAGTTGAGGGCAAATTCAGGGACGTCTACGCTGTGAACGAAAAAGTATGGACTGAGATAGAGAACCTTAGGATGAAGCCCTACTCCTACGGAACCTTCGTAGGCACGATAAAGGTGGACAACCTAGTTGAGAGGTTCTACCCCAACGTTGAGTTCTTCTACTTCGTCGAGGTCGAGAAGAACTATGCCGTATTACCCCCAAAGGCAGGCTTTTTGTTCACGACGGGCAAAGATGTGCCAAGGAGCGGCGTGCGCTCTTATAACTGGCAGGGAACGAAGAAGCTCGTGATCTACGATGAGAACGGGATAATCCTTGGCATAGGCAGGATAAACCCCGAGAGCGGGAGAAAGTTCATCCTCAACGTGACCGACATCGGGGAGTCTATCAGGAGGAAGCGCTGACTTTTCTTACACAACGTGACCTTTTTGAGGGGTTGAAGGTTAGGTCATAATAGTAATGAAAAGTAACTAAAGGGGGTGATTCCGTGGTGGCGGGGGTCAAGAAGAGAACCCAGGATGGACAAGGTACTCCACGAAAGAATTCCAGAGAGGAACGTCGTCCTCCTCAGCGGCGGTAGTTTAGGTAGGGGAATTTGGTAGGATTCGGCTGGGACGTCAAGAGGTGCGAGGAGGAGAACCGCGAGCTCAATGCAAAGCTCAAGAACGTTAGAGAGATACTCACCGACATGCTGAAGAGGAGGAAATAGAGAAGTCGCTGTGACTTCCTAGTTCTTTCCATTTCTTCTGAGTGCCTCTTCCCATGTCATTATCATGTGGGTATAGGTGTCGTCGTCCTCGTATATACCACGCTTTATCTCTGAAACGTGGGAGTATTTAGCCCCTATCTGTTCTAAGAGGTAGTCAAGCGCACCCTCAGGGTCTGCTTTCGTACCGCAGGTGTAGACGTCTATCGCCGCGTAGCCGTTCTCCGGCCAGGTGTGTATTGAAAGGTGGCTCTCGGCGACGACCACCATACCACTAACGCCAGTTGGTGAGAACTTGAAGAAATGGGTCATCTTAACTTCCATCTTTCCGATCTTTGCCGCCTCGAGGAATATCTCCCTGAGCGTTTTAGCATCAGCGAGGATATTGGGGTCGCAGCCCGCAGCCTCAACAACGTAGTGGAATCCTATCGTCTCTATCTCACTCATGGCTCTCACCTCCTGCTGTTCCTATTACGAACCCTTTTTAAAGTTAAGCCCTGAAGCGGAGAGCCGTGAACGGGCCGTTTTTGTGTTGAACTGTTTTGAATCAGCCTGTAATGAATTGAACAGAAATTTAGCGGCTGTTACTGGAATTTTTCAAAAGCACATGACTAAAACCATTTTTCGACCAATGCCCGAGCTATGTTCTATCTTAGAAGGGTCGTACATGCTCCACTCAATAACACTCATCGATGGCCACCTCTGGCGGTGAACCGCTAATCTTAAAACCGCTCCCCCCAACTAACGACAAGTCGGCTAAAACTAACGACGGGGTGAACCTATGTCAAAGCCCAAGAAGAAATCAAAGCTCCCTGTTGCCAAATCTGTCAAGGCAAAGGAGCGAGAGAAACTCCGTTTTCTTTCAAGGATGGACTACAAAAAGATGATAACCTATCCCCTGATAGTGTTTGTAGTGGCGCTGCTTCTCCTCGCGGTTCACTTTCCAACGCTGGGAATAGATCTGCGTGGTGGGGTTGTCGTCACCGCCTACGGTGTCCACGCCAATCCAGACCAGCTTACAAAGGAGCTTAGCAGGGACCTCGGCATTGAGATTAATGTTGAGAGCTTCAAAAGCATTGAAACGAGTGGCGTGAGGATATACGCTCCAATCGGAACCAGCCCGGGGAAGATAATTAACCTAATGAAAGAGAAGTATCCCAACGCAAAGTACACACACAGCGAGGTTCAGCCGACCTTTGGAAAAATAGCCCAGAAACAGGGAATAAAGGCAATAGTCCTTGCATTTCTCGGAATGGCCGCGGTAGTATTCCTGTTTTTCAGGGATCCGATTCCATCGATGACCATCATCTTCTCGGCCCTCTCCGACATGACCGTTGCCGTGGCCCTCATGGGGGTATTCAGGATAGAACTTACAACCGCAACGATAGCGGCGCTGCTGATGCTCATAGGTTACACGGTCGACAGCAACATCCTCCTGACAACAAAGCTCCTCAGGAGGAAAGAAGACACGATTGAGGACGCCTACCTCTCGGCGGTCTCGACGGGATTCACCATGAGCACCACAACCCTTGGAGCGCTCTTCGTCCTCTGGCTCATCTCCACCAGTCAGACCATCGACAACATAGCGATAGTCCTCATCTTCGGTCTCCTGACTGACTTCATGAACACGTGGGTTCTCAACGCCGGTGTTCTAAAGTGGTACCTCTCAAGAAAGCCCCGGGGGGGTAGGGCATGAACAGAAGAACGAAAAAGCTCCTCACAAACTGGAGGATTATACTCCTCATACTGTTCCTCACAGGCTCGATAGCCACCCTTGCGCTCAAACCACTCACATACGGTATAGACATAGCCGGTGGTGTGGCCCTCGTCGCCCAGACCGAACACCCGGTCAACAGTGATACAATGCAGATAGTCGTCACCTCGCTCCAGAAGAGGCTTAACACCCTCGGGCTGAGGGACATAACCGTCGAGGCTCAAGGAAACCAGATAGTCCTCATCAAGGTCGCCAACGTAACAGAAGAAGAGGCCAATCAGATAAAGGAGGTCATAGAGAAACAGGGTGTCTTCTACATGGAGTTCAATGGAGTCATCTTTGGAACTGGTAAAGACGTTGAGTACGTTGGAATCTACCAGATAAAGCCCGACAATACCTGGGCGGTTCCATTCAGGATTTCAAAAGCCGCCGCCGAAAAGTTCGCTGAGCTTGTCAGAGGAAAGCCAGGATGGCCCGTTGACATGTTCCTTGACCCGCCGGTTAACTCCCTCCTCGTGGTCTCAAGCAAGGTTTATCACCTCATGAACAGCACGGAGTTCAACGCCCAGGCACCAAACGCACCCACGCTCCTCGATAGGATTGAGAAAGCATTCAACATAAGCGCCGTTATCTACTCAAATCAGAGTGCTGGGGAGATAGCCAAGCTCGCCCAAGGCAAGCAGAAAGTTGTTCTGATAGACGTTCCTCAAAGTCTTCAGAAGGAGCTTGAATCCCTCAACATCACCGCCACCTACATCCAGAGGGGACCCGGTGAGAGCGACTACTCCCTCATAGTCAAGGCACTCGGCCTCTACGGACCCTACGCCGTTGGCAAGGGACTTACAGTTGGAAACCCCCAGCAGGACGTTCAGATAAGCGGAAGCGCCTCCAACAGGGTGGCCGCGGAGCAGGATGCAAACACAATCTACACCGTTCTCAAGAGCGGTTCGCTTCCGGTGAAGCTCAACGTCGTTGGAATGCAGTATATCTCCCCAAGCCTTGGAGAAAACTTTAAGAACCAAGCGTTCTACGCCGGAATCGGTGCACTCCTGACGGTTTTAGCGATAATATACCTCCACTACAGGAGGTGGAAGATAGCCATACCCGTCGCCAGCACGAGCCTCTTCGAGGTCACTATCATCCTTGGGTTCGCGGCCCTCATAAAGTGGAACCTCGATCTACCAAGCATCGCCGGTATCATAGCGGCAATAGGCACTGGAGTTGACCAGCAGGTTGTCATAACTGACGAACTACTCAGCGGCGACAGGAGCACTAGGATAGCTAGGCGCTCAAGCATCTTGAAGAGGATGGGAAGGGCATTCTTTGTCATATTCGCGTCGGCAGCGACCACTATAACCGCTATGAGCTTCCTACTGGTGTACTTCGTCGGAACGCTCAAGGGATTCGCATTCACGACGATACTGGGAGTCCTCATTGGAATACTCGTCACCAGGCCGGCCTACGCCGAGATAGCCAAGTACCTGATCGGTGAGGATTGATGTTCGTCGTGATAATGGGCGCGGGAAGGGTCGGCTTCCTCGTTGCCAAGATGCTTGAGGCAGACGGCCACGACGTCACCATAATTGAGATGAACAAGGAGAGGGCCAAGGCCCTTTCCCTTCTCATCAACGGGCTGGTTATCGAGGGCGATGCAACAGACCCGAAAACGCTGGAGGAAGCGAACATAAAACAGGCCGATGCATTCGCCGCTTTAACTGGAAAAGACGACGCGAACCTACTCGCTTGCATCCTGGCCAAACACCTGAACCCCAAGGTCAGAACCTCACTCAGGATAGGCAATCCCAAGAACAGGATGATATTCGAAGAGGTAACAGACCTCAAGAGGTACTTCGACTTCGTTATCTCACCTGAGGAGATAGCGGCTGAGTACATAAGCAGGAACATAACAACGCCGGGCTTCAACAGGGTGCTCTTCCCGAAGGAAGGAGCGGAAATAGTCAAGTTCAACATCGATGAAGCGAGCGAGATAGCAGGAAAGCTTGTGAAAGACCTGAAGCTCCCGAGGGACTCACTCATGGTGGCAGTTTACGATGAGAAGGGCAACCTCATAATCCCCTCTGGCGATACAAAGTTACCCGAGAAGGGTCAAGTCATAATATTCGCTAAGAACAGTGCCCTGAACGGCATCAAGGATTTACTTGAGAGGAGAAAGGAAAAGGAAGGGGGTTGAATACCCAAATATTTTTCACTATTGAATTTTTTAACCTCATGTTTCTTTCTGGATGTGGTTTAGAAAGCAAAAACTATTTAAAGAGATTAGGATAGCCAAAATCGACGTGGAAGGGTAACCTGTTTTAGGATCATTGGGGGGCTAATCATGGAAGACGTCATCAAGCAGATTGTTGACGCGGAACGGGAGGCAGAGGAACGCATTGAGAAGGCCGAGGTCGAAGCCAAGGAGATAGTCCTCAAAGCAAGGGAGGAGGCCAAGCTAATTGAGAAAGAAGTCATCGAAAACGCCGAGAAGGAAGCCGCAGCCCTAGTTGAGAAGGCCCGTCTTGAGGGTAAGGAGGAGGCCAAGAAGGTCCTTGAAGAGGGCGAGAGGGAGATTCAAAACCTCAAGGTTAAGGCCACCAACAACCTTGAGAACGCCATCTCCGCAGGTATAGCACTCGTGAGAGGGAGCTGAGATGTTCCGTCCCGAGGAAATGGTAAAGATCGAGGTAATAACACTCAACCGCTACAAGGATACTCTCCTCACCTACCTCCACGAGAACGGAGCAGTGGAGGTAAGGGACCTGAGGGTCAGGGTAGCCCAGAAGGACTCGCCCAGCGAGTACCACAGGAAGGCCGCATCATACAGCATAACGATTTCAAGGCTCGTTGACTTCCTTAGGGAATACAGGAAGAAAGGCAAAGGAGGTATAAAGGAGTTCATATCCCCACCAGAGAGGCCCAAGAAGAAATACCGTTATGAGGGCATCGAGAATCTCATAAAAGAAGTTGAAGGTTTCCTCTTCCGGGTAGAACCTGAGGTCAAGGCCGCCGAGGGCAAAATCAACTCCACCCAGGCGGAGATAGACAAAATCAAAGAAGGCATGGAAATTCTGGATCTACTGTCTTTTCTCAAAGTTGACGTTTCATACCTCCGTTCCACGAACATGCTCGAGGTAGTCGTCGGTACGATAGACAGAAACAGGTTTAAGCCCCTTGTTGAGGAAGTTCAGAAGGCCACAGAGGGGAGAACAGTTCTTGTATCCAGGAACTTCAAGGACAAGGTTTTGGTAGTCTTCGTCTTCCTCAAGAGGGATTATGAAAAGTTCAACCCGGTATTAGCCAAGTACTCCCTTGAGAGGATCGAAATCCCGGAGGGAAAGGGCACTCCAAAAGAACTCATCCGCGAGTACGAGGAAAAACTCAGGACAAAGGAGAAGGAACTTGAACAGGCCAAGAAGGATGCGGAAACCCTGGCGGAGAAGTACTACGACGACGTTGTATTCTATCAAGAGCTCATGGAGAACGAGCGCGACAAGTCGGCGGTCTTGCCAATGCTTGCGAGGACCAACATAACCTTTGCATTAACCGGCTGGCTCCCAAGGGTCAACGTTCCAGAGGTTCTGGGGGGTATTAAGAGGATCACCGAGGGGAAGGCTTACATCAACATCCGCGAGCCGAGGGAAGATGAACTGGAGGACATACCGATAAAGCTCAACAACCCCGGCTGGGCGAAGCCCTTCGAGATGCTCACCGAGATGTACGGCGTTCCAAAGTACGACGAGATAGACCCGACTCCGATAATAACCTTCACTTACTCGTTCTTCTTCGGGTTCATGCTCACGGACTTTATGTATGGTCTCATCGTCGGCCTGGTAGCGGCCCTTCTCGTCAAGGGGCACAGGAAGTTCAACGACGGCACCTACAAGTTTGCCTACACACTCCTCATAAGCTCGTTCTTCACGATGTTCATGGGTGCAATATTCGGCAGCTACTTCGGCAACGCACTTGATTTGGCTGGCTTCCACGTCCCGCGCGTCTGGGACACCTTTGAGAACGCGCTCATAGTACTCCAGCTTGCACTGGCAATAGGTCTCGCCCATCTCTTCACCGGTTATACCATAGGGTTCACAGTTAAACTTAAGAACGGCGACAAGAGGGGTGCCATCTTAGATCAGCTTTCCTGGATGCTTATCATACTTGGAATAGTGGTTCTCGCCCTCGCAAGCGGCAACCATAACGCCAAGCTAACCGGGGAGGCTCTCTTCGGAATCGGTCTGCTGCTCTTCGCGGTGGGTGAGGTGATCAACAACAAGGGACTGGCAGCACTGCTCATAATCTCAGACTTCTTCGGCTTCGTCGGTAGCTGGCTCAGCTACGCAAGGCTGATGGCGCTCGCACTGGCAACCTCGGGAATAGCCATGGTCGTAAACATCCTCGTTCAGATGATATGGGGCTTCAAACTCCTTTACATCGGCCCCATAATCGGCGTCATACTGTTTATAGGCGGCCAGCTGTTTTCGGTCGCCATCAACTCGCTCGGAGCCTTCGTTCACTCGCTCCGTCTGCAGTATGTTGAGTTTTTTGGAACGTTCTACTCAGGTGATGGAAAACCCTTCGAGCCTTTCAAGGCGAAAAGAGAAGTTTCCGAACTGGAGCTTGAAGCTTAAGGAGGTGCAGGAAGGATGGATCCGATAGTTTACGTATCCCTTGGAGCCGCACTTGCGGCCGGTCTTGCCGGAGCCGCCTCGGCCTTCGGTGTTGGTGTGGCAGGTGCAGCGGCTGCTGGAGTCGTTGCCGAGGACGAGAAGAACTTCAAGAACGCCCTAATACTCGAGGGCCTGCCCATGACCCAGAGTATCTACGGGCTGATTACGCTGTTCCTCATCCTGATGGTCTCGGGAATCCTCGGCGGCGGCTTCAAGTTCACCGCCAACAACCCGGACAACATAGTCAAGAGCGCCATACTGCTCGGTGCCGGCCTCACCGTCGGCCTCACCGGCCTCTCGGCCATACCTCAGGGTGTCATAGCCAGCGCTGGAATAGGTGCCGTCGCCAAGAACCCGAAGACCTTCACCCAGGGAATCATCTTCGCGGCAATGGCCGAGACTATGGCCATCTTCGGTCTCGTCGGCGCGCTGATAATGATCGTCACTGGAGTCGGCTTCTGACTCCACCATCTTTCTTTGATTCCAAAGGAGGAAGGAGGATGGAAGGGGCAGAGCTGATCATCCAGGAGATAAACAGGGAAGCGGAGGAGAAGATACAGTACCTTCTCAGTGAGGCAAGGGAAGAAGGCAAGAAGATAAAGACCGAGGCACGGGAAAGGGCCGAGGCAAAGGCGGAGTGGATACTCCGGAAGGCAAAAACCCAGGCGGAGATAGAGAAGCAGAGAATAATAGCCAACGCCCGCCTTGAAGTCAGGAAGAAGCGCCTACAGATTCAGGAGGGACTGATCAGGGAGGTCATTGAGGCCCTTCGCGAGAGGCTTGCCAATCTTCCAGAGGAAGACTACTTCCCGATGCTCGTGAACCTCACCGCCAGGGCAGTTGAGGAGCTTGGAACCGAGAGCATCGTCGTCCGCTCCAACGAGAAGACCCTTAACATCGTATCAGGAAAGCTTGGGGAGTTCAAGAAAGCCCTCACCGAGAAGCTTGGAAATCGAGTGGATGTCAAACTCGGAGAACCCGTGAAGACCATAGGCGGTGTTATCGTCGAAACCCCGGACGGAACCGTGAGGGTGGACAACACATTTGATGCCAGGATAGAACGCTTCGAGAGCGAGCTTAGGGCAGAGATAGCCAAGGCTCTCTTCGGGTGAGGAAAATGGAAGTCGGAGCGGTGAGCGGGATACTCGACACGACACTGGCACTGGTGTTCACATGGGTGGGCTACAAGACATCGTTGATTATCTACAAATACACACCATACTCCTATCCTAACGCGAGGATAAAGGCAATGGAGGCCAGGCTCCTGACAGAGCAGAGGTTCAACGAGCTTGCAGAGAGCGGAACTCTTCAGGACTTCGCGGTCAGTTTGGAGGATACAGACTACAGGAACTACTTCGTCGAGATCCAGAGCTACAACGTCGAATCCATAGAAAGGGCGTTTGAAGAGGCCCTCGCGGGAACCTACGAGATGATGGCTAAAATACTCCCCAAGAGGGTCAACCCGTTCTTCAAGCTACTCCTCGAGGAGTGGGACGTCAGGAACATCACGAGCGTCATCAAGGCAAAGTTCGCGGGAGAACCCGCCGAGGATTACGTAATGGAAATAGGGTTCATGTTCCCGAGAGCAAATGCCATAGCGGAAGCGAAGAGCATTGAAGAGATCCTGGTCATCCTCGAGGGCACTCCCTACGAAGAACCCTACCAGAAGCTCCTGCTGGATGAGATAGACGTCAGAACCTTTGAGACGGAGCTTTACAGGATGCACTACAGAAAGCTGCTCAACTATGCACTTTCGAAGAAGGACGAGGAAAGAACAATCCTAGAGGAGTTCGTCAGACTCAAAATAGACAAAATGAACATCCTGACGGTTCTAAGGGCCAAGGCTGCAAAGCTCCCTGCGGAGGAGATAAGACCCATGCTCATTCCCGGGGGAAGCATTAAGCTTGAGTCGCTGCTCCATGTTGAGGATCTCGGCATGGCCCTAGCTGAACTCGACTCAACGAAGTATGGACCCGTAATCAGGGACGTCAGGGAGGAAGTCGAGAGGGATCTTGGAGTTCTCGAGAAGGTCCTCAACGGCTACATACTCAAAAGGATGAACGAGCTTAACAGGTTCTACCCGCTGAGCGTCGCCGCTCCACTCGTCTACATCCTCCAGAAGGAGAGGGAAGTAAAGAAGCTCAGGGCGATAGCCAAGCTCATCAGCGACGGCCTTCAGCCGGAGAGAATAAAGGAGCTGGTGGGTGATGTCGCATGAAAATAGCGGTTCTTGGCGAAAGGGACACTGCCCTTGGATTCAAGCTTGCGGGTGCTCACGAGGTTTACGCCTTCGACAACACCCCGATTGAAATGGAAATGCTCAAGAACAAGCTTAAAGAGCTGGTAGAGCGGGACGACGTGGGTATCATACTGATAACCGAGGGCTTCGCCCGGAGGATTGAACTCCCGGAGGTTACGCTTCCAATCATCCTTCAGATACCGGATAAATCCGGTTCAAGACTTGGAGAGAAGACGATTAAGGAGATAGTCCGTAGGGCTATTGGTGTTGAGCTGAAGAGGTGAGGTAAATGGGAAGGATAATTCGCGTTACCGGTCCGCTGGTTGTTGCCGACGGAATGAAAGGCTCGAAGATGTATGAGGTCGTTCGTGTCGGAGAGATGGGGCTTATAGGAGAAATCATCCGTCTTGAGAGCGATAGGGCAGTCATCCAGGTCTACGAGGAGACCGCGGGTATAAGACCCGGTGAGCCGGTCGAGGGAACCGGCGCCTCACTCAGCGTTGAGCTCGGTCCAGGCCTCCTGACGGCCATGTACGACGGTATTCAAAGACCTCTTAACACACTTAGAGACCTGAGCGGCGACTTCATAGCGAGGGGTCTCACCGCTCCCGCTCTGCCAAGGGACAAGAAGTGGCACTTCATGCCAAAGGTTAAAGTCGGCGACAGGGTAGTTGGCGGAGACGTCCTCGGCGTAGTCCCCGAGACGAGCATTATAGAGCACAAAATCCTCGTTCCGCCAGGGGTCGAAGGTGAGATAATCGAGGTTGTTGAGGAGGGCGACTACACCATCGAGGAGGTCATTGCCAAGGTCAAGAAGCCGGACAGGAGTTTAGAGGAGCTTAAGATGTACCACCGCTGGCCTGTCCGTCTCAAGAGGCCCTACAAGAACAAGCTCCCACCGGAGGTTCCGCTCATCACCGGCCAGAGGACGATAGACACCTTTTTCAGCCAGGCCAAGGGTGGAACCGCAGCAATCCCCGGCCCGTTCGGTTCGGGGAAGACCGTCACCCAGCACCAGCTGGCAAAGTGGAGCGACGCTAGGGTTGTCGTCTACATCGGTTGTGGTGAGCGCGGTAACGAGATGACCGACGTTCTTGAGGAGTTCCCCAAGCTCAAGGACCCAAAGACAGGAAAGCCACTCATGGAAAGAACCGTCCTTATAGCCAACACCTCCAACATGCCCGTTGCCGCGCGCGAGGCCTCAATCTACACAGGGATTACCATTGCCGAGTACTTCAGAGATATGGGGTATGACGTCGCGCTCATGGCGGACTCCACATCAAGGTGGGCCGAAGCCCTACGTGAGATTTCCGGCCGTCTCGAGGAGATGCCCGGTGAGGAGGGTTATCCTGCCTATCTCGCCTCAAAGATAGCCGAATTCTACGAGAGAGCCGGTCGCGTTGTGACCATTGGGAGCGACGAGAGGATCGGTAGTGTCTCGGTCATTGGTGCCGTTTCACCGCCCGGCGGTGACTTCAGCGAGCCGGTCGTCCAGAACACCCTCCGTGTCGTTAAGGTCTTCTGGGCGCTCGATGCTGACCTCGCGAGGAGGAGGCACTTCCCGGCTATCAACTGGCTTAGGAGCTACTCGCTCTACGTTGACTCAATCCAGGGCTGGTGGCACAGCAACGTTGACCCGGAGTGGAGGAAGATGCGCGACCAAGCCATGGCCCTCCTCCAGAAGGAGGCCGAACTCCAGGAAATCGTCCGTATTGTCGGTCCAGACGCACTGCCCGACAAGGAGAAGGCGATACTCATCATCACCAGAATGCTCCGCGAGGACTACCTCCAGCAGGATGCATTCGACGAGGTCGACACTTACTGCCCGCCGAAGAAGCAGGTCACCATGATGCGTGTAATCCTCAACTTCTACGAGAGGACGATGGAGGCAGTTGATAGGGGCGTTCCGGTCGAAGAGATAGCCAAGCTCCAAGTCAGGGAGAAGATAGGCCGTATGAAGTATGAGCCGGAAGTCGAGAACGTTAGGGCACTCATAGACGAGACGAACGCCCAGTTTGAAGAGCTGTTTAAGAAGTACGGGGCGTGATGCTGATGCCGGGAATGGAGTACTCAACCGTTAGCAAGATTTATGGGCCGCTCATGATCGTCCAGGGAGTTAAGGGAGTTGCCTATGGTGAGGTCGTTGAAGTAGAGACCCAGAAAGGGGAGAAGAGAAAAGGACAGGTTCTTGAGGCAAGGGAGGATCTCGTGATAGTCCAGGTCTTCGAGGGAACACGCGATTTAGACGTCAAGAGCACGCGCGTCCGCTTCACCGGTGAGACCCTCAAGGTTCCAGTTTCAATGGATATGCTTGGGAGGGTATTCAACGGTATCGGTAAACCCATAGACGGTGGACCGGAGATCATCCCCGAGGACAGGAGGGACGTCCACGGTGCACCACTCAACCCGGTCGCGAGGGCCTACCCAAGGGACTTCATCCAGACCGGTGTCTCTGCCATAGACGGAATGAACACCCTCATCCGCGGTCAGAAGTTACCCATATTCAGCGGTTCCGGTCTTCCGCACAACATGCTGGCGGCCCAGATAGCAAGGCAGGCAAAGGTTCTCGGCGATGAGGAGCAGTTCGCCGTTGTCTTTGCGGCGATGGGTATCACCTACGAGGAGGCCAACTTCTTCAAGAAGAGCTTTGAGGAGACTGGAGCCATAGAGAGGGCTGTCCTGTTCCTCAACCTCGCCGATGATCCTGCCATCGAGCGCATCATCACCCCGCGTATGGCCCTTACCGTCGCCGAATACCTCGCCTTCGACTACGACATGCAGGTGCTTGTCATCCTCACTGACATGACCAACTATGCGGAAGCGCTCCGTGAGATTTCCGCGGCTAGGGAGGAGGTTCCCGGAAGGCGCGGTTACCCCGGTTACATGTACACCGACCTAGCGACCATCTACGAACGTGCAGGTCGCGTCAGGGGCAGGAAGGGTTCAATCACGCAGGTGCCCATCCTGACGATGCCCGACGACGACATCACCCACCCGATCCCGGATTTGACAGGCTACATCACCGAGGGCCAGACAGTCCTCAGCAGGGAACTCCACAGGAAGGGTATCTACCCGCCCATAGATGTCCTTCCGTCACTCAGCCGTCTGATGAAGGATGGTATCGGTAAGGGAATGACGAGGGAGGACCACCCACAGCTCAGCCAGCAGCTCTACGCAGCCTACGCAGAAGGCAGATCCCTTAGAGACCTTGTGGCAGTTGTTGGTGAAGAGGCATTGAGCGAGACCGACAGGAAGTACCTCAAGTTCGCGGACCGCTTTGAGAAGGAGTTCGTTGCCCAGCGCTACGATGAGGACAGGAGCATCTTCGAGACACTGGACCTAGGCTGGGAGCTTCTTGCGGAGCTTCCGGAGAGCGAGCTCAAGCGTGTCAGGAAGGAACACATCCTCAAGTACCATCCCAAGTACAGGAAGAGGGCTTAACGCCCTTCAAAATTTTAGGTGGTCGAAATGGCAGAGTTGCTCAACGTGAAGCCGACGCGGATGGAACTCCTGAACCTCAAGAGACGCATCCAACTGGCCAAGAAGGGACACAAGCTCCTCAAGGACAAGCAGGACGCCCTTGTAATGGAGTTCTTCACCATCTACGACGAGGCCCTTCAACTCAGGGAAGAGCTCGGAATGAAAATGGAGGAAGCTTTCAAAGCCCTCCAATCGGCCGAAATAGACGTGGGGACGCTCCACCTTAAGGAGATAAGCCTCTCGGTGAAGCCAAACAGGGAAGTCAACGTCAAGAAGAGAAACGTCATGGGCGTTCCGGTCCCGCTCATTGAGGCCAAATCATTCAGAAGGGGTGCAGAAGAGCGCGGATACGCGTTCGTATCAAGCTCGTCCAGGGTAGATCTCGCCGCCGAGAAGTTTGAAGAAGCACTTGACCTGACGGTTCGCCTTGCAGAGGTTGAGGAAACCCTCAAAAGGCTCGCAAAGGAGATAGAGACAACCAAGAGGCGCGTCAACGCGCTCGAATACATCATAATCCCACGCATGGAAGCCACCGTCAAATTCATAAAACAACGCCTCGACGAAATGGAGCGCGAGAACTTCTTCAGACTCAAGAGAGTTAAGGCGTTAATCGAGGCAAGGAACCGGGCTGAAGGTTCCTGAAGCCCAAGCCCTCTTTTTTCTCCAGACGTTTATGTAAGTGGTTGTGTAAGCAAATCACTTAAATATGGCTTTCTCGGAATCCTCTCATGTGGTGACGGTGGGAGAATACTTCATCGAAGCAGGCCTAGATCCAAGGAAGGGCCACGTTCTCTATAAAGACGAGGATCACATGGTGGTCTACCTCGGAACCCAGGAGGGAAGAGAGGAGATAGACATCAACAGTTACCTCATAGTCAGTGGGGGCAAGGGCATACTCATCGACCCCGGAGGATACAAGATATTTTCGAAAGTGCTCGCTAACTCCTCCAAATACATCGACCCTAGGGACATAGAGTACGTTTACATCTGCCACCAGGACCCGGATGTTGCCGGGAGCCTACCGCTATGGAGAGAAGTGAGCAACGCCAAAATACTCGTCCACTGGCTCTGGACGAGGTTTCTGCCGCACTTCGGTTTTGAGGACGCGGGGGCGGTTACATACCAGCTCCCCGACGAGGGGGAGAGTATGAGATTTGGTGCAACAACGCTGGAGTTCATACCAGCTCATTTTCTTCACAGTCCCGGGCACTTTACGCTGTACGACCACAGGAGCAAGTTTCTTTTCTCCGGCGACATAGGTATAGCCCTCCTCGATGAACCATACATCGTCGTTGACAGTATGGAAAGGCACATACAGGCGATGAAAGCCATCCATGAAAGGCTCATGCCAACGAGTGCCGCCATAAAACTCTGGCTTGGCCGCGTAAAGTACCTCGAGGTAGAAGCCATACTGCCACAACACGGTGCCATAATCCCCAAGAAGCACGTTGGAAGGTTCTTTGACTTCCTGGCCAACCTCAAAACGGGAATAGACGTCATGAGATGAGGTGGTGGGGGTGCAGATAAGGAGCATCGAGAAGGCATCGAGTGCACTGGCCCAGTCGGTGAGGATAAAAACCTCCAGTAGAGAGTCAAGCAAGATAATAGACGAGCTGGCAGACCAGATAAGCGGAAAGTTCATGAGGAACAACACGATAATTATCGAGAACATAGGCAAGCTCTCCCAGGTTATGAAGGAGATGGAACGCTTTCAAAAGGATTTCTTACCCTTTTTTCAGCGCTTTGAGGTCTTCGCCCGGGAGTTCAACATGCTGGTGGAAAACTTAGAGTACATATCAAGGATAAGCGATTCAATAGGCAGCGTGGCCAAGCAGACCAACCTTGTAGCCCTCAACGCCTCGATTGAAGCGGCACGAGCGGGGGAAGCCGGGAGGGGCTTCGCCGTTGTTGCCGACGAGATAAGGAAGATGGCGATTCAGACCATGAACCTTGCCCGGGAGATCAAGGACTTCAACGCAAAGGTCATGGAGCAACTGGACACACTGAGGGATGCACTCACGGTTATGGATAAGATAAAGGAGGGAACAGACGTCCTCGGGAGGGACATAGGAGCAATGGTGGAAATAAGTGCTGTTTTAAACGAGATATCCCGCAAGCAGGAGGGGATAGTCACCGACATCAAGAGGTTGAACGGTATAGCCCTCGCCCTCAGGAAGTTCGCGGACATGCAGGACCGCTACAACAAGGATATGGCCTCGCTACTGAGGATGATGGCCAGCGAATACGCGCGCGAGATGAAAGGATCGGAGGAGTGGGGTGGTTGAAGTGACCGAGCTTCTTTTCTACAGGGACCCGTACCTTAAGGAGACTACCTCAAAGGTGGTTGACGTTAAAAACCTCAGAAACGGTTTCGTTGAGGTCCTGCTTGACAGGACGATATTCTATCCCGAGGGAGGGGGCCAGCCCTCGGACAGGGGACTTATCGAGGGCAATGGATTTACCATCAAGGTGACCAAAGTTAAGAGCCGCGAGGATGTTTGGCACGAGGGAATCATAGAGGACAGGATTCCGGAAAAGGGGGAGGAAGTGAGGCTAAAGCTCGACTGGGACTGGAGATACGAGAACATGAAGAACCACACGGGTCAGCACATCTTATCTGCGGTTCTCAAGAGGCTTTATGACTTAGACACAACAGGGTTCCAGATATTCGAGGAACACAACAAGATAGAGGTCAATGGTAAACTCGACTGGAGTATGATAACAAGGGCTGAGATAGAGGCCAACGACATCATCAGAAGGGCCATCCCCATTGAGACTGAGGAGTTTAAGTACCTTCCTGAGGATATCGCCAAGACCCTTCGGAAGCACGTCAGCAAGGTCACGGACAGGGTGAGGATAGTAGAGATTGAAGGTGTAGACAGAACTCCCTGCGGCGGAACCCACGTTAGTAACACCTCCGAGATAGGGCTGATAAAGGTCCTCAGGTTCTACAGGAAAGCAAAAGGCCTCTGGAGGATAGAGTTCGTCTGTGGCAACAGGGCACTGAAAAAGCTCAACGGGATTCTCGAAGACTACTGGAGCGCCCTCAACGACATGCCCAACAAGAACCCACCCCTAACGGAGAGGGTAATGGAATTTAATGAAAATATCAAGGCACTTGAAGGGCAGATAGACGACCTTAGAAGGGAGCTGTGGCACTGGAAGGGCCGTGCCCTCATCGACAAGGCGGTAGAGATGGGGAACTACAACGTCTTCTCCCTCGTCGAGAAGTGGGAGATGAAAGACGCTCAAGCCTTCGCTATCAACTTCGTCAAGGAGAATCCCGGGTCGATACTCCTGCTTGCTGGGGAGAACTATGTTGTATTCGCCAAGAACGAGGAAGTCGATGTCTCGATGAGGAAACTCCTCAGGGAGGTCATAGAAGAGCTTGGGGGCAAGGGGGGCGGCACCGACAACCTCGCAAGGGGGAAGGTAGATGCGGAGCCTGAAGATGTCATAGAGGTCGCAAAGGACGCCCTCAGGAGAACCATTGGGCTATGAGCCTTTACCTTTTAACACCATCCCAGAGCAGGAAACGTTAAGCCCAAGTTTCCCAAAGACGGTCCTCCTCTGCTCCTCCGGAACTGAGGGCCTTTCAAGCTCCCTCTCGGCCCTCTCCCTGCTCATAAGCCCGTACCTCACAAGGGCCGCTATTCTTCGTTGTTCGAAGCTGTGGCCGTGTTTCTCCCAGTAAAGCTCAAGGGCCGGACCCAAAACCAGACAGTTAGTAGTGTACCCCGGTAGCTCCGGGAACCGGAAGGGGAGCTTTTTCAGGATTTCAAAGCGCTCCTCCTCCGTCATCATTGAGAGGAGTCTTACCTGGGTTATTCCCCCGGACATTTTCTTGTAAGGATGGTGGCCGAAGGGAAGCTCATGGCCGGTTATGATGTAGTGGTAATTGTTCTTCAACGCGTACTTCCTAAGCTTCTCCATCATCCTTTTGGAGCAGGCTCTACACGGGCTTTGGGCCTTGAGAAGGGCCTCGCGGAAGATGTACAAGTAGTCGTATTTGAGGAGCTTGAACGGAACTCCAAGGTGCTCTGCTATTCTTTCCGCGTTCTCTATGGCCTCCTTTGCCATGAGTCCGTGGTCTATCATCACCGCCTCGAGTTCAGGGATTTTGTAAACTTCCTTCGCGAGGTATAGGGCCACAACACTGTCCTTTCCGCCGGAGTATGCGACAACCGCCCGATTAACGTTTTTCATAAGCTCATCTAACTCCTTGCGAACGGCGTTTCTATCGATTGGATGTCTGAGGTAGACTTGGCACTCCCGGCAGAGGGGCCTCCCGTTGATTACGTCGATCTTCGCGGTCCTCTCGTCGTGAACGCAGAGTGAGCACTTGAGCATGGTGGAAGAAAAGGGGAGACGTTTAAAAAGGTTATTTGCGCGTTTTTGATGTCCTTGGGAGGAGCTTTTCAGGGGCTTTTTTGACTGCCTCGACTGTCTTGTCCGCCTTGGATTTGCCCTTCCTAATCGTGAAGAAGCCAACGGTTGCTATGGCGTTCCTAAGGAGAATTCCGCGGTTGTTCCTGGCAATGAACCATCCAAAGAGCAAGCCAAAGAGCAAGCCGGAAAGCCAAAGATAAACTATGAAGGTGTTGGCCCCAACCCCCGGTCGGATTGCAACGGAGAGGGCCTTGTACGTCAGTGCAAAGGCCAGAACAAGAACAGTCTCCAAAAGAAGCGAGAGTTCGGTTGCCCTGGCCACTACGCCGAGAACCTTTCCTCCACTATCCTGCTCCTTGATAATCCTTCTGTCATGCAGGCCGTAGACGAGGGTTCTGGTTACGTTGGCACCGCTCCTGAAGGAGAGGAAGCCAAAGATGGCCCCGATGATCCTCATCAAACTCCAGCCCCAGAGGGTGATGAACGCCCACAGCCCAACGGCGAGCCAAATGAGGGCGTGCAACCTCTCCCAACCTTTTTTCTCATTCTCCGGAAGGTCGAGACGGAGAACCGTTCTCCATGCCATCCCCGTAAGGCTCCCTACCGTCCTGGCGAAGAGCACCACTATGTTGAAGATGATGAACAGACTCAGCAGGAACAGCGATAATAACTCCGATAGCATCGTTACCACAGACAAAATAGGGCGGAAGGACTTAAACGGTTTTTCCGTCTTCCCGCTCACGCTTCATTGCAGGTGCAACGTCCCTTGCAACGCGCCTCGCGCCGAAGAGCGTTAGCGGGTCCATCGTCCTGTATACCGCGAGCTGACAGCCGCTTATCCTTACGTCAATGTATTTCTTCGCCTCCATCGCCACCTTCAGGAACTCCCTCACGCTCTCTGCCCTCTCAAAGTCGAGGCCAGCCTCCCTCAAGCGCTCAACGTTGAGTTCGTGGATAGTTAGAGGTTGAAGCATCATCTCATCTATTCCGAGCGAAGCGGCAAGCTCCGCTATCTTTGGAATATCCCCATCGTTTATTCCGGGCATGAAGATCGTCCTCACGACGGAGCGGGCGCTTTTGTCACATCCGACTATCCTTAGAGCGTTCATCACTGCGTTAAACGTGTCCGCGTTCGTTATCTTCAAGTGTTTTTCCCGTGAAGCGGCGTCGAGGCTTATCATCACGAGGTCAAAGTCAAGTTTGCTCCATAGCTCCTCCGTCAAGAGCGAACCATTTGTCTGGAGATCGAGCCTCGCCTTCGGAAAGCGCTCGCGGAGCATTTTATTGACCTCGACGATGCGAGGGCTGAGCAATGGCTCACCGTACTGGGAGACGGTTATCGCGTACGGGTCACTCCCGCCGTAGTATCCGGGTTTGGGAGCCTTCCCAAGCTTTACTGCGACGTTTGAGTAGCAGAATATGCAATCGTGGTTGCAGGCTGGGGTCAGCTCGTAGCTTGGGTGGTGGACTGGATTGGGGTTGCTTAAATCCAGTCCCTGGCAGCCCCTGCAGTGGGTAGGGAACTTCAAATCCATGACGAACTCCTTTAAAAGTCTCGCCTCCCTGTTCTCGAGCCTCCTCGGCTCGACGCCCATGCTCCTTGCAAACTCCTCCCAGCTCATCCTCTTCATTCTCTCACCGACCGGGACGGATTCCCGGGGTTTAAAAAGTTGACTGGTTAGAGGAGTCCCCTGAGCTGGGAACCGCTGAAGACCGGGCCGTCCCTGCAGACTAGATACTTCCCAAGGGAGCAGGATCCACAGACACCTATTCCGCATTTCATGTAACGCTCCGCGGATATCTGGACGTTTCTGTAGTCCATCGCCCGAAGAACGGCCTTCAGCATCGGCTCCGGACCGCAGGCGTAGACTTGGTCAAACTCATCCTTCCTCTCGGCCAGGACGTCGGTTGGAAAGCCCCTCCTCCCCAAGGAGCCGTCGTCGGTGGTTATAACAACCTCGTCGACGTAGTCCTCGATATCCATGAGAGCCAGCTCTTCCTTAGAACGAGCACCGTAGATAAGGGTTATCTCCTCAAAGCCCCCCCTGTAAGCCCTGGCCAAGGCATAGAGCGGAGGTATCCCTATCCCTCCTGCAACGAGGGCGACCTTCTTCCCCACGGGTTCAAAACCCTTTCCGTAAGGCCCGCGGAGCCACAGCCTATCACCGGGTTCAAGCTCGAAGAGCCTCGAAGTGAAGGATCCAACGCGCTTGACCACTATTAGGTCTTTCCACGCTAGGCTGAAGGGTTTCTCCCCAACTCCAGGAAGCCAGACCATGACGAACTGGCCAGGTGAGAAATCGAAACGCTTTTTCAGCCTGAAGGCCTTAACATCCCTTGCCGCGCTTAGAATCTCATCAGTCTCAACCATCGTGTACATCAAGCCTAACCCCCATAGGTTTTCCGATGATTTCATCGTCCTCCATAACCACCCTTCCGCGGAGGATCGTCATCACGACCTTTCCCCTGATTCTCTTCTCCTCCCAGGGGCTCCACCTCGCCTTCGTGTAAAAGTCTCCGGGTTTAACGGTCCACTCCTTGTTAAGGTCCACCACCGTAAAGGTGGCCTCCTCCCCAGCTTCAAAGTGGCGTCCAGTTATCCCAAAGATTTTCACTGGGTTGTCATGCATCTTCTCCACGATATCAAAGACCGTAATTAGACCCCTGTTCACGGCATCGAGGAGAAGCGCCACTCCAGTCTCCAGCCCCGGAATCCCTGCCGCGCCATCCTCCTTGTCCCCCAGAGTGTGCGGCGCGTGATCGCTCGCTATAATTGGGATCCTTGAAAAGTTCTCCCAGAGCGCTTTTCTGTCCCTTTCATCCCTGAGCGGTGGATAAACCTTGAGCAGGCGGTTCCTCTCGTAGTCTTTCTTCGTGAGGAAGAGGTGGTGTGGTGTAACTTCAAAGCTCACCCATGGCAGTCCCACTTCCAAGATGGTTCGTATTCCTTCCTCCGTGGAGACATGGCAGATGTTCAGCGGTTTTTTAAGTCTCTTAGCGGCTTCCAAAGCACGCTTTACCGCCGTGATTTCCGCCTTGGGCGGCCTCTCCGGGTCTTTCCTGATTACTCCTGGGTCTTCAGCGTGAACACTCACAATACCCGGAGAGCAGGAGTAGTCCCCCTCAAAATCCTTGGAAAAGATTCCTCCAGTGGATGCGCCCATGAAGATCTTGTAGAAGTCGGCCTTCGACTTTTCTGCCTCACCACAGTTTCCACTGAGGAGAAAGCCGATGGCGTAGTCTGTGTACGCTTTCTCCCAGAGGAGTTCCTCCCTCCTCTTAAAGGTCCGCGCGTCCATGACTGGGGGTTTCGTGTTGGGCATGTCAAAGACCGCTGTTATCCCCCCGTGAAGCGCAGCCTTGGATCCACTCTCAATTGTTTCTTTGTCCCTCTGCTCGAAATCCCTGAGGTGAACGTGCGTATCGACGAGCCCCGGAAGGATGAGCCTACCATGAAGGTCTATTACCCTTTCACCCTTCAGTTCACCTACAGAAATCTTGGAGATTACCCCATTGGAAATGCCAATTGAACCGTTCAGGATGCGGTTCCTAAAAACAAATTTACCTCTTAGGACAAGCTCATGCATAGTGCCCGCCCGCCGTTGAAGTGAATAACGTTTTAAACTTTTCTATGATTTCATAATGGTTAGTATGAGGGCATGGTTTTTTCAGATTTCTACAGCTCGCTAACTCGGTTGATCACGGAACATAATAGTTAATGAAGTCTTAATTAATGTTCCACCCCAAATAGCGTCGCAATTTTATATACAAACCCACGTGATCCTGTTAAAGGATAAAGAACGCCGAATACATCTTTTTACATTCTAGCACTTTTACAATAACGTAACCCTTAAATAGGCTCTCGCTGTATAAGTCCATGCCATTATACCCCGTAGATGGCAATATTGCCAAAAAGTGAAGGAGGCAATGGAGTATGAATCGGAAGGCTTTGGGATTGTTTGTTATGGGTTTGATGTTGTTTAGTGTTTTCTTAGTTTCCAAGCCTGCAAGCGCTGCCAGCACTCCTCAGGGCGATGTTCTTAAAATCGTCCAGCTGGCTTCGAGCAACAACCTCTTCATGGGTGTCTTCAACCCATCACCGAGTGGAATGACCGACGTTTACACCCTTAGAGTCTGGTACTTCCTCAACGACCCACCCTACGCGGTAGGCGCGGACGCCCAGTACCACAACTACAGGTGCCAGCTCGTCAGTGTCAAGTACAACGTCCAAGTCCCGAACGATGCTTACATCTGGAACGGGACTCAGAAGACTTGGGTTGACCCGTACGCCGGCAAGACTGCAAAGAGCGCAGTCACCTGGAAGTGCGGTCTCGGCCAGTGGGTTGATGGTCAACCCATGACCCTCGCAGACTTCATGTTTGACCTCGCCATGAACTTCGAGTGGGCCTACCAGAACGGTAAGAACGATAAGTACTACGACCAGACTTGGGGCAACGACCTCCAGCAGGTCCTCGCCCAGTTCTGGGGTATAAAGGTTAACAAGCTCACGAACGATTACGTCGAGTACACCATCTACCAGAACTACGTTGTTCCATACAGCGAGTGGGGAACCGCTGTTGGAAACCTCATGGAGTACCCGTCCATCCCATGGGAACTTTACAACGTCCTCAGTCAGGCCGTTGCCAACGGTGTTGGAGGGAAGAAATTCTCCTGGAGCCAGCAGCCGCAGAACGGTTACCAGCTTGACATGATAAGCCCGAGTCAGGCGCCATACTTCAAGCAGGAGGCTCAGTCACTCCTCAACAGCGGGACCATCCCAATCTGGCTGAGCACCCTCAAGCCTGTCCTCCAGAAGTGGGGCATAACAATGGACCAGGCAGGCATCACCGAGAGCCTTGCGAAGCAGGGTTACCAGGACGTCATCAAGTGGGTTGACAACTACAAGAACGTCATCATCAGTAACGGCCCGTACTACGTTGCAAGCTACAACCCGAAGGCCCTCACCGTGGTCCTCAAGCTCGCTGGCAACAAGAGGATTGGTTTCGCCACCGGTAAGATCAACGGCGTCCCAATCCCGTGGCAGCCGCACTGGAAGCAGGTCGACATTTACGGTACCGCCAACGCGCAGACCGCAATCCTCGCCGTTGCAAAGGGCGACTACGACTTCTACTGGTACGCTACCCCGTATACTCAGCTTTCTAAGGTCGTTCAGAACTACGGTCAGGACGTCAGCCTTATCAAGTCCATTGGCGTCTGGTGGGCGCTCGACCTGAACCTTGTCGGCAACCCGCAGACTGGTCTCGTTAACTCGACTGGTACCGTTAAGTTCAACCCGTTCGCCCTCCGTGGTGTTAGGTACGCCATGAACTGGCTCGTCAACAGGAACTACATCGTGAGCAACATCCTCCAGGGCGGTGGATACCCGCTCTACGGTCCTGAGGTTAGCGGTCAGGTTGACGCTGCCAAGAGGATTGACATTGTTGCGAAGGCCCTCGGCTTCACCCCGCAGGGTGATGAGCAGTACGCTATTAAAATGATCGACCAGGCTATGAACAAGGCTGCTCAGGCGCTTCAGGCCAAGGGTCACACCCTGAAGCAAGTCAACGGCAAGTGGGAGTTCGACGGCCAGCCGGTTACGGTCAAGGTTGTTGCCCGTGTTGAGGACCAGAGGCTTGACGAGGGCAAGTACATCGGCCAGCTTCTGCAGAAGGCTGGTTTTGACGTCCAGGTTCTGAAGTGGAGCAGGACCCAGGCGAACAAGGTTGTTTATGGTAGTAGCCCAACGACCCTTCAGTGGAACGTTTACACTGAGGGTTGGGTTAGCAGTGGCATTCAGCCGCTGAGTTCAATTGCCTGGGATTACTGGTTCTTTGACTACTACGTTGACCCGAACTGGGGTACCGCCTACAAGAACCCAATGACCATTAACGACCTTATTCAGACGGTTGCTAACGGTAACGTTAACAAGTTCATCCAGGAACTCAACCTCAAGTACTACAACACCCCTGCCAAGCTCAAGCCGCTTGAGGACTGGACCGGTTACGACCTCGCCATGGTGCTCGCGTACAACAGCTGGAAGGGGCCGGACAACATGACCGTCAGCATCAAGAACGCCAACCAGTTCTGGGATCTTTATGAGCTTGCTTACGGCACGCACATGCTGAACTCGCCGCGTGTTTACACTGTTGAGACCTGGAACTTCTTCCTAGCCAACAAGAAGAAGATTAAGGTTACAATGCCCGACCCGATCAGCGGTCTCGGAAGCTTCTTCGCAGCAAGGTCAGTCGAGCCGGTTACACAGCAGACCACCACTTCAAGCCCCACAACCACGACAACCACCAGCAGCCCCACAACCACGACAACCACCAGCAGCCCCACAACCACGACAACCACCAGCAGCCCCACAACCACCTCAAGCAGTGGACACAGCATCTGCGGTCCGGCTTTGATCGTCGCCCTTGCGGCACTCCCACTCCTCTTCCTGAAGAGGAGGGAGTGAGGCTTTTTCCTTTTCTCATTCTTTCTAAGTAATGTTCATTCTGACAAATGTGTGCATCCGTGCATTTTTTAGAGAAAACTATTTAAAGTTTAACTAGCACGTAAAACCTGTTATCCTGGTGATTTAGAGACGTGCCCGGAGGGGATACAATGGGAATGAGCTTTGGAAAGTACGTTGCGTACAGAACCGTGAACGCCATTATAATCCTGTTTCTGGCAGTGCTGCTAATGTCAGCACTGTTCACAAAGCTGGCCACCATCCAGCTTGAATCGCAGGTTCAAAGCACAGTCGTTCAGGAGGTCAGGGCATACTCCCAGCATCATGGTTCGGCTCCATCACAGGAGTGGATAGACCAGAGGACAGCCTATTGGAGGCACTACTACGGTCTTGACCAGCCATACTGGGAACGAGCATGGCATTATACAGTGAACACGTTCCTGTTCCGGTGGGGGCGATCTATCGTTCCGCTGTTTGGAACCCACAACGTTAAGGATCAGATATGGACAGCACTCTTGAGGACAATACTACTCTTCACCACGGCTGAGATACTGGTCATCCTAATCGGTGTGAGTCTCGGTGTCAAGAGCGCCCAGAGCCCGGGAAGCCTCCTCGACAGGACAATATCCATCCTTGCAATGGTCACCACCAGCCTTCCGATGTGGTGGCTCGGAATGCTGATGATACTCCTATTCGTCGTTTACCTGGGCTGGCTGCCGATAACGCTCTACTCTCAGGTTGAAGTCAACGGATGGATCAACATACTGAAGAAGATGAGCCTTCCGGTTCTCACCATAGTCATCAACCTCTTCGGTGGATGGGCATGGCAGACCAGGAACATCATGATAGGGACCATGCAGGAGGACTTCATCATGGTCGCCAGGGCCAAGGGCGTCCCCGAGAGGAAGGTCATCTACGGTCACGCCCTCAAGGCCGCCTCACCACCAATCATAACCATGGTTATCTTTGGACTCATAGGCTCGCTCGGTGGAGCAATAATCACTGAGATAGTCTTCAACTGGCCGGGAATGGGCAGGCTCTACTGGACTGCCCTCGGAATGAACGCAGTAAGGACGATGATGGCACTTAACTACATGTTCGCAATAATCACCGTCTTCGCAATGGTGCTCGCAGACATACTCTACGCATACCTCGACCCGAGGGTCAGGATTGGTGCGTCGGCAGGTTCATGAGGTGGTGAAAGATGAGATGGGTAGACTTCAAAGACAGCGTCAAAAGGTTCTGGGACGATTACAAGCACCAGAAATCCGGTATAACCGGTTTAATCCTCCTCATATTACTCTTCGTATTGGCCATTGGAGCACCTTTCATGACGAGCCCCAACGTCCCCGTCAAGTGGCAGACGGGCACAGCATGGATTACCAACCCAAAAAACGCCCCACCCTCGTGGGAGAACTACTTCACCTCTCAAACCAGAGCCCCCCAAAAGGAGTACACTATCAATAACCTCCACCTTGAAACCCTAACCAACGGTTCCTACAAGGTTTACAAGCTGGCCCTAACATACGACATGAAGTACGACATTCCACCGGCGGATATCGTCATAATTGGCCTGAACTCCACGGCTACAAACCCAAAGGAAGTTCCCGTCGTTGCTGTGGAGCTTATAAGACCGCCTGAGAAGGGAGTCAAGGACAACAACCTGCAAATCATCTCAGGCATAACTCTGCCCAACGGCAATGCCATCCAGATTGGACCGCTTGGACAGACAAAGAACCACATCCTCTACTGGCTCTATGTAAACGGCATACTCCATCTCCCCAACGTTCCCCCCCAGATGGTTAACCCCAACAACATCAACATGTTCGCCATGGCCAACTCCACCCTCTACCAGCTGGTAGCCGCAATGGATCCGATGAGGGTAATGTTTGGAAAGATGACCAATAACGGCAACAAGCTTTCAGTTAACCAAATCCTCTCAAACCCGGTGTCCCTCAAGGGCACCTACGGACTAGTGATCACGATAACCGTTCCTAAGGATGTTAAGCTCGACTTTAGCAACTTCAAGGTGGCATTCGTTGGAAGAACCTATGGAATCCTTGGAACCGACCAGTACGGCAGGCCCATTGCCCTTGGTATCCTCTGGGGAACCAGGGTTGCCCTAGCGATAGGTCTGGCAGTTTCAATAAGCTCCGTTCTCATCGGAATACTCATCGGAGTTACGAGCGCCTACCTTGGCGGCTGGGCCGATGAAGCTATACAGAGGTTCACGGAGTTCATGATGACCCTTCCAATGCTCCCAATGCTCATCCTCCTTTCACTGTACTTTGGAGGCAGGATTGATCTCACGCAGCTGGTTTTGATCTTGGTCCTCTTCGGATGGATGGGCACCACGAAGGTCTCAAGGAGTATGGCTCTCCAAATCAAGGAGCAGACCTACGTTGAGGCGGCGAGAGCGCTCGGTGCCAGCACCGGAAGGGTTGTCTTCAAACACATAGTTCCCCAGCTCCTACCGTACGCCTTTGCAAGCATAGCCCTCAGCGTTCCGGGAGCAATCCTCTCAGAGGCTGGACTGAGCTTCCTCGGTTTGACCTCACAGAACCTCATCACCTGGGGTCAGATGCTTAACGCGGCACATCAGAACGGAGCCACGATAAACGGCTACTGGTGGCAGGTCATACCGCCCGGACTGGCAATATCGTTCGTCGGCCTGGTGTTCGTCCTGCTCGGTGTCTCGCTCGACACAGTGCTCAACCCGAGGCTCAAGCGCACGTGAGGTGATGTGAATGACGGACTATGCTCTTGAAGTTAAGAACCTTAAGATGTACTACTTCACCAGCAAGGGCGCTGTCAAGGCCGTGGACGACCTCACCTTCAACCTCAAGAAGGGTGAGGTTATGGGGCTTGCCGGAGAGAGCGGATGCGGCAAGTCCTCCCTCGGCTTTACCCTTTTGGGCATGCCCACCCCACCCGGAAAGATAGTCGGCGGGAGCATAAAGGTCGACGGAAGGGAGATAGTCGGTCTTCCCGACAACGTCCTCAGAAAGGAAATCCGCTGGGAAAAGATAGCTATGATCTTCCAGGGTGCAATGAACGCTATGAACCCGGTTTACACCGTCGGCTACCAGATGACTGAGCCGCTCGTCTATCACAAAGGCATGGAGCATGAAGAGGCCCTTGACAGGGCGCAGAAATACCTCGAACTCGTTGGTCTCGACCCCGAGATAGTTTACCGCTACCCGCACGAGCTTTCCGGAGGTATGAAGCAGCGTGTCATCATTGCAACGGCTCTCCTCATGGAGCCGAGCGTCGTTATAGCGGACGAGCCGACCACGGCCCTCGATGTTATCGTCCAGGCCCAGATTATCAACCTCATGAAAAAGCTCAAGAAGGAGCTTAACCTGTCAATGATATTCATCACCCACGACCTCAGCATCCTCGCGGAGATAAGCGACAAGATAGCGGTAATGTACGCTGGAAAAATAGTCGAGCTTGGCCCGAGTGAGAAGATTTACTACGAGCCTGCCCACCCGTACACCCAAAAGCTCCTTGCAGCTATACCAAGACTTCACGAGGACGTTGACAGACTCGAGTTCATCCCAGGACAGCCACCCAACCTCGCCCACCCGCCGAGCGGATGCCGCTTCCACCCGAGGTGCCCGTACGCGATGCAGGTGTGCAAGGAGCAGGTTCCCGAGCTTAAAGAAGTTGATAAGGACCACTACGCCGCATGCTGGTTGCTGTGAGGTGTGAGAAATGGCGGAGCCAATACTCAAGGTTGAAAATCTCAAGAAGTACTTCCCGCTCAAGAGAGGAATCATGGACTCGCTCCGCGGACTTCCCCCGAGGTTCGTCCATGCCGTCGACGGAGTCAGCTTTGATATATACAAGCAGCAGGTATTCGCCCTCGTTGGTGAGAGCGGCTGTGGTAAATCGACCACAGGAAGGCTAGTGGTCAAGCTCCTTGAGCCAACCGACGGAAAGATATACCTCGAGGGAACGGACGTTACCGAGATAACCACCAAAGAGGAGCTTCTTGCATACAAGAAAAAGGTTCAGATAATATTCCAGGATCCGTTTGCCTCCCTGAACCCGCGCTTCAGGATATTCGACGTCCTTGAGGAACCCCTCCTGATACATGGTATAGGTGAGACTAGGGCGGAGCGCGAGGAGCTTATCTACAAGGCCCTTGAGATGGTCAAGGTAACCCCGCCCGAGGAGTACGTCAGCAGGTTCCCACACATGCTCTCCGGCGGTCAGAGGCAGCGTGTTGCCATAGCCCGTGCCCTCATCCTCAACCCAACGTTCATTGTCGCCGACGAGCCTGTCTCAATGCTCGACGTTTCAATAAGGGCAGAGATACTGGAGTTGATGAAGGAGCTCAAAGATAAGATGGGTGTTACCTACCTCTACATCACCCACGACATGTCCACCGCCAGATACTTCGCCGACTGGATGGCAGTCATGTACCTCGGTAGAATAGTGGAGATGGGTCCGGCGAAGCGTGTCATCGACAATCCACTCCATCCGTACACTAGGGCACTTCTGGCAGCGGTTCCAGAGCCGAAGCCAGAGCGCAAGAACGTCATAAAAGAGCTGCCTATCAGGGGTGAGGTCCCGAGTGCAGTCAACATACCACCCGGATGCCGCTTCCACCCGAGGTGTATCTATGCCCAGAAGGGACTCTGCGATGTCAAGCAGCCAAAGCTAGTCGAGTACGAGCACAAGCACTTTGCGGAGTGCCACCTCGTGGGCAAGTTCTAGCCTCGGGGTGGTCCCATGTCCTCTTTCAACCCTTTTTCTTTCTGGCCCATAAAATTCGGTCTGACCTTTCTATTCCTGGCGCTTTTTCTCTCGGTAATAGGCCTCCATAAGGTCCCCATAACCTACGAACAGTCTGGAAAGCTCGGTCCTGGATATCACCTCCTCGGAAACGATAGCTTTGAGAACAACTACCTCTACGCCAATAGGACACTCCAGCTTTCCTCCAGCAACGCTTCCCTTGAAATTTACTGGGGCAGTCAGGAATACCCACTCAATCTAACCACCAGTGTGACCCTGAAGCCTGCTGGAAGGCCCGCGGTTAGGGTTATTTCAGGAGAGGTTTCTTACAGGTACAAGGCCAGTTCTTGGAGGTATCCCTACGCCTTTCTGGCAATTCCTGCCCTCTTCTCCGTGATGATTGGCTCGGTCCTTGTCTTTGTTGGATACATAAAGTTCAAACAGGGGGGTGCCTGATGCGCCGGTTAAACTACCCAAAAGTAATCTCGGAGATTAACAGGTTCATCCTGGAAAAGACCAGCGAGGTAGGGGGAAATGGAGCCGTTATCGGCGTAAGCGGCGGGGTAGACAGCGCCACCGTTGCGTACCTTGCCGCGAAAGCCTTAGGAAAGGAAAAAATCCTGGGCCTAATAATGCCGTACTACATGAACGGAGACGTTGAAGACGCCGAACTCGTCTGCGAGAGCCTTGGGATTGAGTACAAAGTAATCAATATAAAACCCATCGTTGACGCCTTCGTCTCCAAGCTCGGCTTCCAGCCGGACAAACGCTCCCTCGGCAACATAATGGCCAGAACGAGGATGGTTCTGCTCTACGCCCATGCAAACGTCAAGAACTATCTCGTCCTTGGAACGAGCAACAGGAGCGAGCTCCTCACCGGCTACTTCACCAAGTGGGGGGACGGTGCGAGCGACTACGCGCCTCTGGTAAACCTCTACAAGACAGAGGTATGGGAAATAGCCAAACTCCTTGGTGTCCCAGAGAAGATAATCAAAAAGAAGCCAACCGCTGGCCTCTGGAAGGATCAAACGGATGAGGATGAGCTTGGCATGAGTTATCACCTGCTTGACGAGATACTCTGGAGGCTGGTTGACCTTAAGAGGCACAAGGATAAAATCGCGGAAGAGCTTGGAATCAGCGTGGGGAAAGTTGAATATGTCGAGGGGCTTGTTAGGAGGAGCGAGCACAAGAGGCGTCTCCCCCTCGGTCCGTCATTCTGAGGTGAGCCGATGAGGCGTGGCTACCTCTTCATTTTTCTCGCGGCAAGCATGTGGGGAACTCTAGGGATATTTGCAACCTACATCTATCGCTACGGTGTTGACTCTTTCACGATGGTGTTCTGGCGCGTCCTCTTCGCCCTCTTGATACTAGGCACTTACATAGTGCTCTTCCTGCGAGAGAATCCCTTCACCCGTGAGAGGTTGTGGTTCTACGCCCTCTACGGCCTCGTTGGCGTCTTCGCATTTTACACCCTCTACTTCTACACGGTAAAGATATCATCCGTTGGATTCGCGGTCCTCTTAGTGTACACTGCCCCGGCATTTTCCGTCATCCTCGGGAGGCTGATTTTCGGGGAACCCCTGATCAGAGAAAAGATGGTAGCGCTCTTTCTCGTCCTGACCGGGGTTGTCCTTGTTGCAGGAAATGTGGACTTCCACGTGGGTTATCTAGCCCTCATAACGGGCATCACTACAGGATTTACTTACTCCATCTACAGTATTCTGGCCAAGTTTGGGGTGAGAAACGAGAGACCGGAAAGGGTGCTCTTCATGATCCTCTTCTTTGGACTGCTCTTCTTGGCGCCGTTCTCTAAGTTCTCCGTCCCTGGAGGAGCCATACCATATCTCCTCGGCCTTGCCTTCTTCCCTACATTCTTGGGTTACATCCTTTACAACCATGCCCTCAAGGAGGTTGAGGTGAGCAGGGCGAGCATAGTGGCGACGGTCGAGCCGGTTGTCGCAATAATCCTTGCGTTCCTCCTCTTCGGGGAGAAGCTGACGACTGAGCAGCTCATCGGTGCGACCCTGATAATAGGGGGATCCATCATAGTGCACTTGAGGGGAGAAGAAAAACCAGAGGAGAACCTGCTGGAAGAGACCCACTAAACGTGGAAGTACCTCTCCAGCTCCCACTCCGTTACTTTCTTGGTGTTTTCAGGCAGGTTCATGGACTCTAGGTACTCCACGTAGGCTTCCCACTCCCTTTCCTTGTATGTGACAAAGTTCTCGTAGGCACCGCCGAGGGCCTCCCTGACAATCCTGTCCCGCTTCAGCCCCTCAAGTGCCCCCCCAAGGTTCTCGGGTAGCGTCTCTATACCCACCTTCTTCCTGGTAGTATCGTCCATCTCGTAGACGTTTGTCTCAGCGTAAGCCTCAGGTTCCAGTTTTCTCTTTATCCCGTCGAGACCTGCCATCAGGATTGTCGCGAATGCCAAGTAGGGGTTTGCACTAGGGTCAGGACAGCGGTACTCTATTCTAGCACCGTTCCCCCAGAAAGCAGGGACCCTTATCAGCGTGCTCCTGTTCCTGTAGCCCCAGCTTATGTAAACCGGTGCCTCATATCCGGGGACGAGGCGTTTGTAGCTGTTGACAGTGGGATTGGTTACCGCTGTAAGGGCCTTTGCGTGCTTGAGTATCCCTCCAACGAAGTGGAGTGCCGTTTCGCTCAGCCCTCCTTCTCCTACGAAGATATTCTCTTCCTCCTTCCACAGGCTAATGTGAAGGTGCATGCCGTTGCCGGGAAAACCGTAGAGGGGTTTTGGCATAAATGTGGCGTGTAAACCATGCAGCTCGGCAACTGCCTTCACCGTGTACTTGAAGCTCACGATGTTGTCGGCTGTTCTCAATGCCTCGTTGTAGCGGAAGTCTATCTCATGCTGTGCATTCCCAACCTCGTGATGTAGAACCTCTGGAACGAGGCCGAGGGCTGGCATGTAGAGCGCTATCTCCCTCCTCACTTCCCTCACCCTGTCGAGGGTTACTAGGTCAAAGTAACCGCCCCCATCGGGCAGGTGAAGCTCCCATGTACCGTTCTTTTTGAAGAGGTAGAACTCCGGTTCTGGCCCTATGTAGGCCTTAAAGCCCTCTTTCTCGAGTTTTTCAATTGTCTTTTTCAAGACCCCCCTTGGATCGGCCTTATACGGCTTTCCGTCCTTGTAGACGTAGCCGTAAACCCTCGCTATCCCCTCCCAGGGAACCTCAGCGTATGTATCAGGATCAGCTTTGAAAATCAGGTCGCTGTCCGCTATTCCCTGGAAGCCCGGTATGGATGAACCATCAAAGGCTATCCCTTTCTCAACTGCCTCTTCGTACCTGCCCGCCGGTATTTCCATCCCCTTGGGGACACCGTTTATGTCGACAAAGATCAGTTGGATGAAGCCAGGCTTCTTAGCCTCTCCAGTACGGGACGCCGTGGAAACTTCGTTCATTTTTATCACCGTTTAACAGTTTAATGTTCATTTTTTTGATGATTTAATAAACAAACAGTAAAATAAAAGCCTTTTCTCTGAGAATTTGTCATTATGACGGAAGAAATGGGAGGGAATGCTCCTTTGCTATGGAGAAGGTTAAACTTTTGACAGCCACACACTGGATATACATTTTTATGTCAAACAAAGCTTTTTGTGCTACCACCTTAAACCCAAACATGCCTACTGCAGATGATGTTTTGAAGATGGAGATAGCAAGGGTTAACCTGCACTTACCCACGGTTAGGCCCACACTCTCTCAACTCTTGGCAGAGGAAAAGCCTAGGGTCCACCTCAGGGATGGAAGCGAGAGCCACTTCAAGCGCTCGGAGCTAGAATACGTAGAGAGCCTGCTCGATGATAAAGAGGTAAAACTCCTCCGGCTCCCGATAATCCTGGAGATAAGCACGGTTTACAGGGGTTACTTCCGCGTCCGTGGGAGGATTGAGGTCAAAGTCGTCGAGAAGATCCTGGAGACCTACGACGAGCTCGAAGAGAAAACAGAGGGTCTCTATCCAAGGTACCTCCTGCCTCGGGTTAGGCGGGTCCTCCCGACGACGACAACCTACGCCTTCATAGCGGAGTGATGAGTATGGACGAAGACATGAGGGTGTTCAGGGACTACCTAGCCTTCACGGTCCCCCACATTACGATCCTGGCCGGGGCGATACTCGGTGTCCTCATAATAGCCAGACTCCCAACGAACCTGGCACTGGGGATATTCGCACTGATCTACGGGATTATGCTGACTGTTCTGGGGCTAGTGATCCGGCCCCACGCATCACACCTGCTCGCCTACAGGTTTATGATGGCATTTTCGACAGGCCTGACGGTGGTAGGGGCGTTTCTGATTGTGGCAGGAAGGTAAGTTTATATTAAGAAAGGGCAAGGTTATACGGTGGGAGGGCATGAAAAAGATAACGGTCTCTCTGGTCATAGCCCTCATTCTGCTCACGATTCCACATGTTCTTGCGCTATCCCCCCCCGTCAGGCCTGAGGGGGGGATAACCGTTCTGACCGGGGATTACAGTTCGGGGGCCATAACCCTAATCAATCAGGATGAAATAACGTATAGGATAACGGGCTACCAGCGTTTTTGGGTTGAAGATAAAAGCGGAAAAACCGTTAACGGGTTCAACCTAACGGTGTTCCCAAAAACTATCTCTGACTGGGGTCCGGGAACGGGTGTCGTGCTCAACTACAACCTGTCCTGCCCTGAGAACATAAAAGGCGGCAATTACACACTCTACCTAAGATTTCTCGCGGTCGTATCGGGAGATTCGAGCTACCATATCATACAGGTCGCGGTTCCACTCCGTGTTATAGGGCATCCACTTAAGTTCGGTGTTGCTGGGGCATACGTTGTTGAGAACCCCAACTCCCCTTATGTCCTAAACGGACAGACCATAACGGTTTTCTCCAACGTCAAAAACCTAGGCCACAAACCGGTGGTGGTGAACGCGAGCGCTGAACTCTCCCAGGGTGGGAAGAACTACTTCGAGGATACTAAAACGGTCATCATAGAACCGGGGAATGTGCTTATACACTTCCAAATTCCCATAAGCTATAACCTCCCAGAGGGAACTTACAGGGTCAAATATACCGTAAGATACCCTGGAGGAGCCTTTACGTACTCAAAAGACCTCCCAGTTAAGTTCGGCGTCTCAGTGCTGGCGGCTTCGGTAGAGCGGAGTGAAGTAGTTCCAGGCGTGAAAAACGAGGCGTACTTAACCGTGGTCTCCGTCAGGAGAATAGTCATGAACCTTAGTGTTCGGGCAGAGGTTCACAACATCACAGTAGAGAGGAGGGAAAAGGTCGTGGTAACCCCAGGAACATCTGTGCTGAGGGTCAGCCTGCCAAGCGAAAGGCCGGGGAACGTAACGGCGATACTGATACTGAACTATGGGGAGAGAACAGTGGGGAAAGCGGAAGTTGAATACAAAGTGCTCTCACCACCCAAGTTGGGGAACGTGAGCTACACCCTCCAAGGAGACATGGCGAAGTTCAACGTTGTTCTGTCCAATCCCGAGGGGCATCCTGTGGACGGAAGACTCACGTACAACCTCTCGTCAGGTGGAGAGAGCCTGTATCTTGATACGATAACACTGGAAATTCTCCCCGGGGAGAAAACTCTAAACATGAAATTCCAGCTCCCAAAGGGGAAAAACGTGAACTACTCCTTCACACTCTCCGCTTGGGGAAGGATCTGGGATAGAAAAAGCGGGGTTATGAGGGTACCCCTACCCACACCACCAACGACCACCCCGACGTCAACGAGCACGGTGAGCACAACAGCAGAGCCATCCACCTCAATCACCACGGTTATCCAGACGAGTACGACCCCCCAGGAGGGGAATTCAGTACTGTGGAAAGTTGTTGCTCTTACGGGCCTTCTACTAGTGGTCTCGGCAGCTACATGGTACTACCTCAATGGAGACACCAAGAGGAAAAAGCGCACCCGCTCAAAACCGAAGAGGCATTCGCCCTTAGGGAGGTTCAAGAGACCTAGAAAGCCCGAGGTTAAAGAACCAAACGGACTGCCCAAAAGGTAGCCTCAACCTTTTTATTCTTCATACCCGACATGCATCAGGCGAGGGAGTCGGGGACTCCCGGGGCGCTCCCGAGGAAGTTCCGCCCACCACACCGGGGCCGCGGTGCCGCAAGGCATCTCCCGAGAGGGAGGGCAACGGCGCAGAAACGACACGGCCTCCGGGGGATGTGGATGAAGCGCGCGAAGGACCCGGCGACGGGTTCCGAGCTAACCCGTAGACTATCCCGGAGGATGCGGTGAAACGGCCGTCCCGCGGGGTGCAAGGCCGAGGGAGGGGCTATGAGTTCCCGGTGCGAGCCCCGTGGTAGGCCGCTCAGTCGAATGTCCCCTCCATACAGAAGGCGGGCTACGACCCCCTCGCCTCACCTCCTCAGGACGTCAAGGGCAGAAGCAAGGAGTATAAGAACACCCCCCCAATTGCCGTTGTAGCACCTGTACCTCTCCAAAAACAAGAAAGGCGTAGATTATCGCGCTCATCGGATCGAGATAGCTGAGCAAAGCCGCTTCGTTCACCTCAACCGTTTTGAGGCCGTCCATATAGAGGAAGAGTGCCAGAACAGTATGAACCACCACCAGAACCAGAATCGCTCACCAGACCAGGTCTCCGATGTTTTGAACTGCAGCGAAGGGCAGGAGAACAATGGAGGCCATCCCCCAGCTGGAGGGGTGTTAGAAGCTTTCCATCAACTTCCCTGAGGAACCGGCCGAAGTTAGGAATCAATGCGTAGAAGAGCGCCACTACAAAAGCCAAGAGTACCCCAATGAAGTCCCTGTTTTCCAGGCTACATTTCTGGCCACTTATTATCAGAGCCAGCCCTAGAAGGCCAGCCCAATTAACGCCCATCACTTCCTGGAAATTCTCTCGCCTAGGAAACGCCATGAGATCAGAGTGGCTAAAATCGGTGTCGTGTAGTAAACGAGAACCGCGTTCGCTATGGTTGTGTAGTTAAAGGCGGTGAACAGGAACGTCCAGTTAAGGACCAGGGCAACGCCAAGACCCAAAAGTGGCCTCCACCTCTTCCTAATCAGGCCAGGTAATCTCTCAAGTTCCCTCCCCTTGGGAAAGTAGACCACCGGTAGGAGAACGAAAAACCCCAGGAAAACCCTGACAAATGCCACTCCGGTTCCTGAAAGCCCCGAGAACCGCCCAAATATTCCCACGCTACCCCAGATGAGCATCGCGGTTGCTATCTTGATCCTACCGTCCATCCCCGTGCTCCTCTTTCCATTCCTTATAAGCCTCCTCAACCTCCCTTTTCCTGAACTCCGGAACGGCATCCTTAAGAGGATCGAAGCGCTCGAGCTTTCTTTCATCAGAACCTATATAAGTCGTCACGAGGCTTACCTTTGAGTGCAAGCCGGAGGGAACGCGCAGGATCCTCTTCACGTCGACCGTGACCCTGCCGTCGAAGTATGCCTTAGAAAAGGTGCTTGAGAGTGCGAATAGCCTCGTGAGGCTCTTGTAGCCTATTCCCTGTGGGAAGGCCGTCAGGAGGCCCCTCCTCACAAAATTCTCATATACCTCCTCGCGCTTCTCCAGCAGTTTCTCCACCTGGGATCTGTTGAGTCCGATGTTGAGGAGGTGGTTCGCGTTCATCCTCCTGAGGAAATAGCCGAAACGGAGGCGAAAGACCCTATGATAACCAGAGGAGAGCATTATCCTCCTGCTCCTGATGTCATCAAATGTTATCTCCTCGGCTGCGCTTATGTAAGAGAGTACCTTCTCCCTCGCCTTTCCATCAAGCTCCATCGCCCAGTCGTCGAGAACCCTTATGTGGTATCCCCTGCCAGAGTATATTGCATGAACATCTTCGAAACCGAAGTCCTCTTTGAGGACGATCAGCGTATCCCTCGCGAGTTCCTTCGCGTCTTCAAGGCAGAGGGGGCAGACCTTGCCATGCTCGTGGAGGTTCTGACACCTTCTGAGCGGTAGATCCTTTGCGTCTATATCAAAGACAAGCTCTGCTCCGAGCCAGCCCTCCATGTTCTGGGGGTTCTCATAGAGGGCAACACTCGAGAACATCGCGTAGGGGGCGGTGGCCTTGACGTAGTCCTCCAAGTCGCGGACGTCCATAAAGACGTTCTTCCTATCGCTCGGTCCCTCGCCGGTGTGATCGAAGCCGAACTCCCTGTTCTCCAGGGTCTTCACTATGAACTCCGGCAGCTTCTTCACGCTCCACTCCCTCCTATAATACCTCGCGCGCTCGGTCTTTGTGGCCTCCCTGAAGAGTTCACTCATCATCACTCACCCCCTCTTTCTCGGAGTTCCCCCCGGAGCTTTCTCCGGATTTTCCCTTCCTACCCTCGAGGTAGAGCTTCCTGAGGTAGTAAGTGAGGGGGTTTTTGATGTTCCTGCAGTCCCTGTCGGGTTTGCACAGCTCTGGAGCGTTGGCCCTTATCTTGGAGCAATTGGGCGGGAAGTACCAGGGCGAGTTCCCGCTGTTCTCCAAGGTGGGATTGTCTGTTAAGCCAAAGCCGAGGTGGTACCAAATGTTTTTTACCTCATGCGGCTGGTCCTCAAAGAGCGACGGCTTGCAACGGTTTCCGGCTTCAATGATAAGGGGAAATATTTCCTTCTTTATGACATCTAAACTTTCCACGCAGTCCTTGATGCGGATGTCCTTTCTAGGTGGATTTGGGCAGAGCCTCGCGTAGCTCAGGAAGCTCGTCAAAAGGACGGTTATCGCGTAGTTCCTCAGGCCGGAGGGGACGCCGCCGAGGGCGGTTTTAATGCAGGGGGGAAACAGGTCGAAGCGAAGTGGCCCGGCTTTGGCGCTTCCGAGCTTCTCAAGCCTCTCCTTGAAGTGCTTCCTGGCAAGCTCCCCGAGTCTCTCGTAGAGTTCCCTGTAGAAGTCCGGCAGTTCGTCACGAACATCATACAACAGGTTCACGGCCCGCTCAAAGTTGCGTTCAAATGCGCGCTTCCAGAGTTCGAGGGCCTGCTCTCCCGTGACATAGGCGTAACTCCTCCTCACATAGACCTCCTTAAGGGAACCGTCCCAGAGCTGAAGGAAATCATCCAAGCGAATTTTGTAAGACAACCTCAGCTTCCGCCTCTCCTCCTCAGACATCTCCCTGTATTGGGTCCTCTCAAGGATTGCCCTATCCCTTTCCGGGACATCATTTTTTCCCACCGGCTCGAGGGACACCGAAATGCCCTCCAAAGAGTTCGCCATTCTTATTCTCTCAAGGTATATCCTCGAGTTAGACTCCTTCACAAGTTCCATCTCAATACCGTAAGGTGAGAGGGCGATGGCACCAAGGAGTGCGTAGAAGGTGAGGATATCCCGAACATCATCGAGTTCAACGACTTCCTCTGGAGGTTTTTTGAAGTCAAGCCAGCTAACCCTCTTCAGGACGATATCAACGCCAACGTACGACGGGATGATTGAAAGCAGTTTGATTATACCCCCAAACTCTTCACTCACAATTTCCTTGGCCCTTTCGCCAAACGGATCCAACATTTGACATCCCCCAAGTGGTTGGGTATGCACCCAACATTAGAAAAACGTTTTGCCGAGGTCAGGTTCGTTTCGGGGCATTGCTCATCTAGGGAAGGCTCTCTTGAACTTTATCCATTCCCGGTGGATATCTACGGCCGAAATTCCAAAAGTTTTATATTCTTTCCCATCCAGAAATAATATCAGAGTGGAACAGTCGGCCAGTGTTCACGGACTAACGCTCAAGGGTGATTTAAATGGAGAGATATCATGTGGAGAGGGTGAAAAGTGGCATCCCTGGGTTCGATGATTTAATCCAGGGTGGGTTCCCCAAGGGAACTACCGTCCTCGTCACAGGTCCCACGGGAAGCGGTAAGACCACTTTTGCAGTTCAGTTTGCTTATAAGGGTGCCGCGGAGTATAACGAGCCTGCCGTCATAGTTACCCTCGAGGAGAGGGCACAGGACCTCAGGAAGGAGATGCAGGCGTTTGGATGGGATTTCGAGCGCCTTGAAAGGGAGAGAAAGCTCGCAATAGTCGACGGTGTAAGCGCCGTTGTTGGACTCCCCTCCGAGGAGCAGTATGTCCTCGAGGGCAACCTCAACACGGAGGACTTCCTCCGCTACATCTACCGCGTGGTGAAGGCAATCGACGCAAAACGGCTTGTTATTGACTCGATTCCATCGATAGCCTTCCGCCTCCAAGAAGAGTCAAAGATAAGGGAGGTCCTCCTTCAGCTCAACACGATACTCCTCGAGATGGGCGTCGTCTCAATACTCACCACCGAGGCCCCCGATCCGGCTAGGGGCAAAATAAGCCGCTATGGAATAGAGGAATACGTCGCGAGGGGCGTTGTTCTCCTAGACTTCGTTGAGAAGGAGGTCGAGCTTAAGCGCTACCTGCTCATAAGGAAGATGCGCGAGACCAAGCACTCGATGAAGAAGTACCCCTTCGAGATAACCGAAGAGGGCATAGTCGTATATCCGAGTGGAGAAGTCTACTGACTTCTTTATCTTCCACTAGAGTAACACTTTTAAAGGGTAGGGTTATTATTTTCCATGATGCAGCGATGGAAGCTTATCATCCTTCTCATGATCGGAATCTTCCTCGTTTTTTCAGTCCTCGCAAGGATAGATAAGCCCGGCGATGAGTCATTCGTGGGGCTTTGCGTCTACTCCTCAGATGGATTTTCCGTCATGACAAACGGGAAGACGAGCCTCGGTGTCTACGCGGAGCTAAAGCTCGGGGGGATTTACAATGTTACGGGAGGCGTTTTCAACACTTCCTCAGGTTTGAGGATGAGGCCAAAATACATCAGACCCTCCCTTCCAACCTTTCCAACCTCAGATATCAAGGGTTTTTACTGGCCCTCACGCGGGTACTACCTTCTCATTCCCGATTCCGAAAAGAGGACTAAGCTCGCCCTCCCACTTAACATCTCAAAAGGTGACATGGTGAATGTCAAGGGGCTTTTCTACCGCGGTAGGTTATATCCTGTGGCATACTCCAAGTTAACTCCCCCCTCGAACCCGCGGGATGGTATGCCATGGCGAGTTGAAGGGGTTGTCCTTTATTCCAGCAGAAAACCTATCCTCTGGAATGGAAGTGATAAAATCGTTCTCTACCTCCCATACAGCCTCCGGCTGAAGCCAGGGACTGAGGTAAAAGTTCTCGGAATATTCAGGCGCTACTCGATGCCCTCTCTCATCGTGGATTCCCAGGATGACGTAACCGTCATCGGCATGGCACCCAGAGTCCCCTTTATGGAAGCAGGGATTGGGAAGATAGCAGTAGGAGCCTGCATGGTAGTTGGGAGGGGAAAATCCTCATTGAGGTTGGACTGCACGAAGCTGAGACTTACCGGCTTTAACGCCCGCATGGGGGACACCATCCGCTTTGAAGCCCTCGTGAGGAAGTCCTCGTTGCTGTGCTTGAACTGTTCAGTCCAAGAAGGGAGGGAGGAACTGCCAAATGGGATATGCAACTTCTCCCCAGGAGAATTCGTTAAGGTTCATGGAAGGGTTGAGTGGGTTAGAATATATGGAAACGGCTTCGGCCTCGCTAACGTCACAAAAGACAATTGCTGGGTCCTTTTAAAGCTCAGGAAGTCTCTAGGAATTTCTCTTACCACCAACGAGGCGGTGACGGCCTACGGCACTTTCAAAACATACCATGGAATGCCCGCCCTCAATATCGAATCGGGTGATGACGTTTGCTTTGGGAACTGCTGATTGGGATAGCCGGGGGAACGCTGAGCGGAATCTCGCCGGGGATACACGTCAACACACTAGCGGCGCTGATATCAAATTTAGGCCTTAGGAACAACCTAACACTCTTTACCCTGGGTTTAACTCACACCTTCATGGACGTCGTTCCCTCAGCCTTCCTAGGTGTTCCCGATGAGGGGAGTGCTCTCGGTGTCCTTCCTGCCCATAGGCTCGTCCTCAATGGAAGAACCATGGAAGTCGTCAGGATAGCACTGTGGGCGAGTTTCCTCTCGGTTTTCCTCGCCGTTCCCCTCATTCCGCTTTACTCCAAGATAGCACCGCTTTACAGACCGACCTACGGCAGGATCGCGGTGCTTCTCCTTGCCCTCCTCCTCATGCTGACTGAGAGGGGAGTCAAACGGTTCTACGCTCTGATCGTCTTCTTGCTCGCTGGCATCTTGGGAGCACTGACCTTCCACCTCACCCTCAGCCAGCCCTTCTATCACCTCTTCACGGGTCTCTTCGGGGTTCCGGTTATTGCAACGGCGTTTTTAGCGGGAGGGAAGCTTCCAGAAGTGAGGGATGATGGGGACATTGAGATGGATGGAGTGAGGTTCCTCGTGTTTTCAGCCATCGGAACAGTCCTTGGAGGAGTTGCCTCCCTTATCCCTACCTTCACGGCGTCCCAGGCAGCTCTGATAGGATCCTTCTTCTCAAGGGACGAGCGCTCCTTCCTTACGGTGGTCTTCTCGGTCAACACGGCCAACTTCCTGTTCTCAACGGCCAACTTCCTCATGACGGGGAGGCGGAGGAACGGGATAGTGGTTCTCATGGAGCCGCAGTCCGGGAGTGCCATCGCATTCTACATCCTCGTCGCGCTCTTTGTTTCAATGGTGGTTCTCCTCTACGGGGAGCCACTGGCGGGGTTGATGCTCTCACTCTCTGAGAAGGTTAACTACCGCGCCCTGAACGCCTCGGTTTTAACCTTCCTCGTGGCCATATCATGGGCTTTTGATGGTCTCATTGGACTTTTGGTTCTCGTGGGAGCGTCAATGATCGGCTTCCTTGCTCAGGAGCTTGGGGTGAAAAGAACGAACTGCATGGGCGTCATAATGATTCCAATACTCATCGAAGAATAATGAACGGAAAGGAAATGGGAGTCAAGAGGATTTCTCCTTCAGGATGCGCTGGAGTTCGGGGTAATCGGTTACTATCCTCTTGTTGTCGAGGGTCGTGAAGTAGGCCTTTTTGACCTTCACCTTTTTCAGTTCGGTGTACTTCATCTCGGGCGGATCGTAAGAACCCGGCTCCACCACTTCGTCCTCAACGGTGTATGTCTCAAGCTCCGGCTGGCCGACGTACTTCCAGACCTTGTAGAACACCTCCGGCTCGAGGTGGATTTCCCCGTCAACCTCTATCCAATCCGCCCCAATCTCCTCCAGAAACTCCTTCACTACCTCGAAGTTCATAGAATCACCGATTATAAGGTGGGGCTAAAGGGTTATATACCTATCGCCGAACTTCGACCGGTGAAAAGATGGCGAGGGTAACCGTGGACGCACAGGCGGCGAGAGCTATAGGAAAGGGTGCGATGATAGTCTTTAAAAAGGGTGTCGTGAGGACCGAGGGCGAGTTTTCCCCTGGAGATGTAGTGGAAGTCTACACGCGTGGGGGCAAGTTCCTCGGCAGGGGCTTCGTCAACCCCAACTCTAACATAATGATAAGGCTCATCACCCAGGATAGAAAAACAGAGATAAACAAGGAGCTCTTCCGTGAGAGAATTAAGAAGGCCAACGAGTACAGGAAAAAGGTTCTCGGCTATGATAGGGCCTACAGGATGGTTTACGGCGAGGCCGATTATCTTCCGGGTCTCATAGTCGACCGCTTCAACGAGATAGCCTCGGTTCAAATTTCGAGCGTCGGTATGGAGCGCTTCAAGATGGAAGTTGCAGAGGCCATAATGGAAGCTGAACCCGAGATAGAGACGGTCTTCGAGAAGAACACCGGCCGTTCGAGGAAAAGGGAGGGTCTACCTGAGATAGAGCGTATCCTCCTCGGAAAGGAGAAGTACCGCACGATAATCAGGGAAGGAAAAGCCAAGTTCATCGTTGACATGCGGGGGCAGAAAACCGGCTTCTTCCTCGATCAGAGGGAGAACCGGATCGCTTTGGAAAAGTACATCAAGCCCGGGATGAGGGTTCTTGATGTTTTCACGTACACGGGCGGCTTCGCAATACACGCGGCCGTGGCCGGTGCGGATGAAGTTGTTGCTGTGGACAAGTCTCCCTGGGCTATCAACATGGTCAAGGAGAACGCCAAGCTAAACGGTGTCGAGAACAGGATGAAGTACATCGTTGGGAGCGCATTCCCGGTAATGGAGAAGATGATAAAGCGCGGTGAGAAGTTCGACGTGGTAATTCTAGACCCGCCCGCCTTCGTCCAGCATGAAAAGGACCTTAAGCGTGGCCTCAGGGCCTACTTCAACGTGAACTACGCCGGCCTTCAGCTTGTGAGGGAGGGGGGAATACTGGTTACCGCCTCATGCTCCCAGCACGTTGATATGAAGGCCTTCAAGGACATGGTAATAGCGGCAGCCGCCAAGGCCGGAAAGTTCCTCAAGCTTCTTGAACCCTACAGGACACAGGCGCCGGATCACCCGATACTCATGGCCTCCAAGGACACGGAATACCTCAAGGCGCTCTTCCTCTACGTTGAGGACATGAAGTGATTAACGGGACGATGAGGAGAAAGCACCTCCACTGAACCCGGCAGATGATGAGGAAACGGGTCCGAGTCCCGCTTCATCCCTTTACTTTCCTGTCTGAATTTACCCGTATTCTTGTACGGTGGGATCAAAAACTCGTAAATCCCATGGAGAAAGAAAAGTCATTACTCTATATAAGCAGGAATATTTATAAGATTTTATGCATTATTTACTGTGAGGGATTGGCGTGCACGATTCGGGCACCGTTCGGGACATCTCCATACCTCTCGGTGTTACCTTAGTTTACGGGCTGATTGCCGGGATACTGGCCGGAGATCGTAACTCGGGGGTTATCCTGCTGTCACTCATCATTGGTTACTCTATGCTCTTTACGGCATTGCTTCAAAAGTTCGGGGGCAGATCTGTTAAGGATGGACTTGGCATTGGGCTGATCTCCATCCTTGGGGCTGCGCTCGGCTGGTTAATTGCCGCGATGTTGGGAGGGTGACGCCATTAGCGGAATCTTCCTGGGGGATGATTTCAATGGATGATATCGCGAAGGAGGAGCTGCTGAGGGGCGTGCCAATGTTTCTCTTGCTTTTTATGACCCCTTACGTTTTTGTGGGGAGCGGCTGATGGAAGGATACCCGCCGTCTGGGTGCCGGTTACATCACTTCTCATCACAATAATAGTGGTGCCCTTGCGTATCTGGTATCGGCACAGGAGGGGGTGGTGACGTGAGGATGATTCTGGGCGTTGCTGGTCTCTTCCTCTACGCTCTCTTTGAGGTGGCGGGTTCCTACCTAACCAACCCGCTCTGGAGGGCGGTACTCTTCGTGCTGAGCCTTGTTCCTGTAACGATGATGGCCTTCCTCTTCGTTGACCACTTGAGTGAGTTTAAGGATTCTAAAAAGTTCGCCTCTTTCGTAACTCTCCTAATCATCCTGACCCTTATAGGCTCCGCTTACCACGGGACTGCCAGTAAAGAGAACGTAACCGGACTACTGCTGTTCGCGCTATTCGTTTGGGCACTGGTTCCGCTAAGCGGGAGATAGCCGCTCACAATTTGAGGATCAAACCGTGCCTCCAGCGGGTTCCGGCTTTAAAGCGGACGTCCATGACGGAGTAGCCCAGCTCTTCTCCCTTCTCCATTATGGTGTTTATCAGCGGCTGCTTATCGGGCAGGAACAGCGCGACCCTTCCAGCTGGCTTCAAATAGTCTGTTGCTTCCTCGATTAGCCCCACCGAGAACGCCTCGCCGTACTTCCCGCCACCAACACCTTCCTTCTCCGTTAGAACCCCTCTTGTCGGCCTCTCGTAGTAGGGCGGAGCGGAAAAGATGACATCAAAGCGCTCACCTTCGGGAATCACACCCCTTATCATCCCCCCGGTGCTCTTGATGAGCCTTATCCTCGCGCGGTTCTTCTCAACGTTCCTCCTCGCGTATTCGAAGAACTCATCATCGAGCTCGGTTGCAGTAACATCACAGTTGAATATCTTCTCCGCCATAAGGGACATTAAAGCCGTGTGCCCGGTCCCTATCTCCAGAACCCTTTCATCGCCCCGGAGGAAGGTCTTCAGAAAGAGATAGCGTGAAATGGGGGTGGTCACGAGGCCCCGTGGGTGGTACTCGATGTCCAGTCCGAAGACCGCTTTGGCAATTACCCTGTTGTAGAGTATCCTGGCCTCCCTGTTCGAGAGGTCGAGCCTCCCACGCTCGTCCATGTACCTTTCAAGCTCGGGGAAGAGTCTCACGGCTTCAGCTATGGGCAGTCCAAGCTTTCCATCCTTCCAGGTCGGCATGAAAAAAGTTGAAGGGGAAATTTAAAAGCTCACCCCTTCGGGTTCATTAGCCTGCCCACAAAGGAGCATTGCTCCGGGTTTCCCTGTCGTGGATGAGGAATATATAGAGTCCGCGTTGAACACCTTGAGCTTCTCTCATATCAAAGTGCTCAGGGTTATCGTGACACCGCTCGCCCCCATACGCAATATCAGGGCGATCTCAACGTTGTGAAAGATAGAAAAGGCCTCAGAGAAGCGCCAAAGCGGCCATCACCTTAGCGTCTTCAACCATGTTGTCTATCTTGGCATACTCGTTGGGCTGGTGGGCGGTCTCGTCAAGGGTCGCCCAGACAACCGCTGGAATTCCTAGCCTCCTGAAGTGGGCCGCGAATGTTCCCCCGCCTATTCCACCGGCTATGGCCTCCTTCCCGCGGAGCTTTTTGAGAGCCTCCTTCAACAGGGTCACTATCTCGCTCTTCGGGTTCGTTGGTGGGGCGGCATCTCCGCGCTGGAGGACTTCAACGCTTATCTCCGGGAGGGTCCTTCCATCAAGCTCCTTCCTGTACTTCTCTTTCACCTCATTGGAGAGCCTTTCAACGTCGCTCAGAATCTCGTCGAGGTCATACTCCGGGAGGGTCCTGCAGTCAAAGACGACCTCATGCTCTCCAGGGGCTATGTTCGGACTGTCTGCGGGGTTTCCACCCATCGTTGGCTCGAAGGTGCTCTCAGGAGGGTAGAAAAGTTCGTTTCTCTTGTCGTACTTCTCGTGGAGGTGTCTGTCGAGATGGTAGGTCAAATCGAGTGCGACACGGTGCGCGTTCAGTCCCATGTCGGGCATGCTCGCATGAACCTGTCTACCTTTGACTTTGAGCTTGAACCAGAGGATGCTCTTCTCAGCCACCTCGATGAAGGTTCCGTCCTCGTTTCCGCCGTCTGGAACGAGGACGAGGTCATCTTTTCTGAAAAGCTCGGGATGGCTGTTCATCAGCCACTCAACGCCGTACTTGCTCCCCGTTTCCTCGTCGCTGACGAAGGCTAGGATAATTGTCCTCTTCGGCCTTATCCCAAGGTTCATTAAAGCTTTGACGGCGTAGAGAGAGGAGACCAAGCTCTGCCCGTTGTCCTCGCTACCGCGCCCGTAGACCTTCCCATCCTTGACAACCGGTTTAAACGGTTCAGTAACAGTCCACTTGCTCAGATCCCCGGGTGGGACAACGTCCATGTGGGTTAGAATCCAGAGACGCGGGCTTTTATCGCCATCCTGACCGTAGTAGTAAGCCAGAATGCTCGGCCTGACGCCGTTCTTGGCCCTCTCGTCGGGCGCTTCATAAACCTCAACCTTATCAAATGGCCAGTCCCTGATTATCTCAAGGAGCTTTTGTGCCTTGTCGTATTCCCCTTCGTAGCCGTAGTCTGGGCTTATGGCTGGAATCCTTATCAGCTCCACAAGGGTCTGGACTATGTCATCGCGGAGCCTTTCTACTTCCCCCGCAACTTTCTCGAGTTCCACCATTTGGACCACCGTGGACTCTACGATTGGAACCTTAAACGGTTTTCCTTTACCTCTCGAATGCCTTATATACCCTCCTACCGATACTCCCTCGTCTGAAAAAGAAGGGGGGCGGAAGTTGGTAGAGATCACATTCCTAGGAAGCGGCGGCGGGCGGTTTATAACCATAACCCAATTCCGCTCTACCGGCGGCTTCCACATCATGGCGAGCAGGAATATACATGTTGACCCCGGGCCCGGAGCACTGGTGAGGAGCTGGCGCTACAAGCTCGACCCGAGAAAGCTTGATGCGATATTTGTCTCCCATAGGCACGTTGACCACTGTAACGACCTGGAAGTGATGATAGAAGCCATGACTGGGGGGGCGCTGAAAAAGTACGGGACGCTTATCGCATCAAAGAGCGTCATCTACGGTGATGAAACTCACACGCCGGCAGTGAGCAGGTACCATCTGAACGTCCTAGAGAGCGTTCACATACCAGAACCCGGAAGCAGAATACCCATTGGAGATAACGAGATGCTGATAACACCCTGCCAGCACTCCGACTCGACGACGATAGGCTTTCGACTGAAGACCGCCAATGGGGACATCTCCTACATCCCGGACACAGCCTATTTCGATGGCCTAATGGAATGGCACGAGGGAACGAGGCTTCTGATAGCGGCCATAACGAGACCTAGAGACATGGGGATTCCCTACCACCTCAGCACCGATGACGCCGTGGAGATGCTCAAGGGTATGGAGAAGAAACCTGAAGTCCTCATCATGAACCACATAGGCATGAAGATGCACTTCGCGAACCCCTACAAGGAGGCCAAGTACATCGAGAACGTCACCGGTGTCAAGACCTATGTGGCGAAGGAAGGCTTTAGAGTGATAATGGAAAAGGGCAGTATATCAGTGAGAACGCTGAGGCCTGCGAGGTTCGTTTAGTTATCTTTCCCCTTTTTTGAGGTATTCAACCGCCTTTAAAACCGTGGAGTAGGCCAGCTCAAAAAGTTCATCACGCCTCTTCTTGTTAGGTGCCTCGACGACAACCCTTATCTTCGGCTCGGTCCCGCTCGGCCTCACAAGAACCCACGAACGGTCTTTGATGTTAAATCGGTAGCCGGAAATCGTCAGGGTTTCCTTAATCTCGTCCCCAAGCTTGTCCCCGAGAACCTTCGCGGCGCTCTCGACAGCCTTTGCCTTCAGCCCATCCGGGCAGGGGACGTTCTCCTTTGTGAGGTAGAACTCAGGGACATTCTCCTTTACTATCCCTGAGAGCGGCTTTCCCTCCTCATCGATCATCTTTATGAGAAGGCCCATTGTGACGAAGCTGTCTATCCATGGGCCAAACTTCGGGTGAACGAGCTTCCAGGGTTCGGCCGCAAAGATTGCCTCATACCTCCTCATTCCGTCGTGGGGTTGGCCGAGAGGGACCCTGATAACCCTTCCACCGGCTTCCTCAACGACGTGGTCTATCCTTGAGCCTGTGTCTATTGATACAACAACCGTCCCGCCGCCGTGTTCTTCAACGTAGCACTTCGCGAAGAGCGCTATCACCGTGTCCTCGGTCAGGTAGTTCCCCTTCTCATCGAAAACCGCTATCCTGTCGGCATCGCCATCCTGCGCTATTACAAGGTCAACACTGAGTTCCCTTGCAAGAGGCCCAAGGTAGGCCATGTTCTCGTATCTAGGCTCGGGCTTCCTCCCCGGAAAGTGGCCGTCGACGTGGGCGTTGACGCTTATTACCTTGGCCCCCATCCCGCGGAGGAGGTACGGGGCCAAAACGCTTCCCACCCCGTTGGCCCCATCATAGAGGACTTTAAGGCTTGTCTCGTGATTTACAAAGTTGAGAACCGCATTGATGTAGTCATCGATAACTTCGACGGGCTTAACCGATTTTATCTCATCCCAGCTTGCCTTCGTGAAGTCCCCTGAGAAGTAAAGCCCCTCGAGTTCGCGCTCCTGCTCGACGTAGAACTCGGTTCCGTCGCCGTTGAAAACCTTTATCCCGTTATCGGTCGGGGGGTTGTGAGAAGCGGTTATCATAACGCCGCCGTCCGCATGTTCCCTCGTCGCCCACGCCAGGGCAGGCGTCGGAATCAGGCCGAGGTCAAGAACATCCTTGCCGGTGCTCAGGAGACCAGAAAACATGGCCCTCTGGAGCATTACGCTCGACGTCCGCCCGTCCCTCGCGACCGCAATTATATCTCCATCAACGTAAGTTCCGATTGCCCTCCCCATCCTCATCGCAAGCTCTGGAGTGACCTTGTCCCAGAGGGTTCCGCGTATTCCCGCGGTTCCGAAGAGTGCCATGAACACCACCGGGGTTATTTCCTCCTCGGATTATAAACGTATATCGCCAGCCCCCTGAAGTTGACGAGCCTCATGCTTTTCGGCATGCTGTCCCCAGCTAACGGAAGGACGTAGAGGGAAACGCCCAACTTCTTAGAGAGTTCGAGGATCGGTTTTACTATTTCCGGGGTCGGTCTCACGGAGTAGAGGGCTTTGACTCCCCGGTAGAGTTCGAAGTTTGGGCTGAAGAGGTCGTCCCTCACTGCTTTGATGCCCAGCTCCCTGGCCTTCTCGATGGATTCTGGGTTCCAGTCGACGGCTGTAACTTCCCTCCCCAGCTCAATAAGCCTCAGCGCCACCTTGAACTGGAAGCCTATCCCAAGCTCCATCAGTTGTCCGTTGGTATTTTTCAGTAGAAAATCTGCGAAATCTTCGATCGGCATGAGGTACCCTGGGGGTTGTTTCTTAAAACCTTACCTCACGGGATCCATTAGAAAAGAAGGGGTAAAGGTCAAAATACTGCCGTTTGAGTTTTCTTGTTGAATATGTGAGCTTTCTTCATGTCAAAAATGATATTGACATCGGTGTTTTCCAAGACGCGTGACTCAGCCGGGAACTTAGCTAGGAGTGTTAGGTTGTCGACCCTGAGATGGATGATCTTCTCCCCACCAAGGTTTTCGATAATCTCTATTCTAGCAGTGGCCATGTTCTCCCCGGGGACCTTCACCTGCGCGAACATCGCATCGTAAACGTCCTCGGGTCTTATTCCGAATATAACATCTCCCCCAAGCAACCCCTGCTTCCTGAGTATCTCCACCTGGTCGGGGAGGAGCCTGAGTTTGAATCCTCCAAAATCCAGGAAACCTTCCTCAGTAACTGTCGCGTCTAGGAAATTCATCGGTGGGGAGCCGATGAATCCACCGACAAACACGTTCGCTGGTCTGTCATAGACATCCTCGGGGGTCCCAACTTGCTGGAGCTCTCCGTGGTTGATTATGGCTATTCTATCACCCATTGTCATCGCCTCAACCTGATCGTGAGTCACGTATACCGTCGTGACCCCAAGCTGACGCTGCAGTTTCTTAAGTTCAGCGCGCATTTTCACCCTCAACTTTGCGTCAAGGTTACTCAGCGGCTCGTCCATGAGGAAAACCTGCGGTTTTCTGATTATGGCCCTTCCAAGGGCCACACGTTGCCTCTGGCCGCCGGAAAGTTCCCTCGGTTTCCTCCTTAACAGTTCCGTGAGACCCAACATTTCGGCAACTTCCTTCACACGCTGTTCTATCTCCTCCTTCCGTATCTTCCTGAGCTTGAGCGGAAAGGCTATGTTGTCATAGACCGTCATGTGGGGGTATAACGCGTAGCTCTGGAATACCATAGCAATGTCCCTATCCTTCGGAGGGACGAAGATTCCCTCCTCTGGGTCGGCTACGAGCTTATCTCCAACGTAGATCTGCCCCTTCGTTGGTTCCTCAAGGCCAGCAATCATTCTGAGTGTTGTGGTCTTACCGCAGCCACTCGGTCCGAGGAGTATCATGAATTCTCCGTCTTTTATGTGGAGGTTCATGTCTTTAACGGCTGTAACCTCCCCAAACTGCTTCCAGATTCCAACGAGCTTAACCTCCGCCATGCTACCACCTCAAAATTAAATAAAAAATCAGCGCCTCCGCCATCTAATGAGGAGGGGTATGAGTACAAAGACGAGCAGCGCAGCCGGACCGCAGATGCTTCTGCCGGAGCTGGTGGATGTTGAGCTCGGCGTTGCCGAGGGGCTGTTGCTTCCCGCTCCACTGCCACTTCCACCGGTAGATGGCGAGGTTGTGGTTGATGTTGGAGAGGTCGTTGAAGTCATAGTCTGGCTCGGTGTGGTGGTTGTAGTGCTGGACGATGTCGTTGATGTGACTGCCCCTGCTCCAGTTCCATTTATGAGAGTCACCATCCTCACTGTGGCAAGACTACCTGTTGTGGCGTTATATGAGCTGAGCTGCTGTTCTTGGGTTGGTTTGAATCCCGATGGGACCAAGAGGTCCATAACCCTTGGGGCGACTCCAGCTATTATTGCATTCGGGTCTCCCCCCCCAATCTTCCACTGTGAGGCTTTAACGGCCACATCACGCCAGTGGTCTATTCCATAACCGTCCTGGGAACCAACCAGTATTGCCCCGTAGAGGCCGTATGTAAAGTTTATCTTCATGTACTTTTTGGGCATCATTACTATGATGGCGTTCTTCGTCGGGTCAACTGAAACCTTGAGGGCGTTCTGTATCTTTGTTCCGTTGGGCAACACTATGTAGTCTGCCCACCCCTGAACCCTTATTGCTACGTCCCAAGGGTGCTTGGGGTCGAGTTTGACGTTTGATCCCGGCCCGTTTTTGTAGATTTTTATTGCTGAAGTGTTACCTCCCTTTTTGAAGTCGAAGTATGCCTCGATCATTTGCAGGCTGAAACCGTTCGGCCCGTTCCACGGGTTACCACCCAGATTCCTGAAGTAGAATATCATCATGTAGTCGTCTTCCTGCTGTATGAGCTGGAACCTAGTGAGGTCAAATACTCCGGGTTTAAACACCTTGTCAGTTGGATAAGTGTAGTTCCCAGGCCCATGATCATCACCGACCGGGTCTTTGATGTCGACGAGAACCACTCCTTTAACCTGCTTTGGCAGTTTCAGTTCCACGGGTGTTGTTATAACGGAGAGGTTGCCGTTGTGGAGTGTTGAGGCCGCGAAGTAAACGTCGGTTGGGTTCTCAAGGTACTTGAAGGGCACGGTGACCTCTATCCCGTCGCCAGTCTTCGTGGCGTTCAGCTTTGCCATGGGTTTGTATGTGTCATACCCGGTGGCGTTGTAGATCGTCACCGTCCCGTTTGCATAGCTCACGTGCGTAGTTATCATGAGGCCGACACTCTGGGCGCTGTACGGGAACGTTGTGTATGTAAGCTCCTTCGGAATCGGCTGTCCCACTGTGAACGTGTTTCCTATGAACCTGTCGGGGTTCCACAGGCTTATCTCGAAGTTTGAAACGTTCCCGTTCACGATAAAGTGGAAGCCCTTGCTGTCGAAGTAAACACTCACGTTCTCAGCATACGGGCTCAGGCTTGAGTACGTTACCTTCTTATCTTTGGTTAGCCCAACGGTTGCTCTGACCACGTATGGCTGGCCGTCCGGGAAGTAGTTACCGTAGAGGTAGCTCGGTGGGTTTACCCCTGCAAGTTTGTACATCTCATAGAGGTTGTCCTTGAAGAGCCTTCCGAACCCTTGGTCGAAGCCGCTGTTCTCATCGTCTCCATACCACCAGAACCAGTCGCTACCCTCGGCACGCATGAGATACTCGAACGCTCTGTTCCATTCCGAGGCGGACATGTTGGACTTGTGCTCGAAGAGGGTTTTTCTGGCTAGGTACAGCCAGTACCAGCCCATATTTTCCTGCCTTTCACCAATCCATGTGGAGAGCGTTCCGTCCACCCAGCTTGACTCAGGCCAGAGGTGCTCGCCTTTGACGCCTGCAAGTTTGTAGAGTTCGCTGAGGCCCGTGGCCTCCTTGAGGGCGTTGAGGTGGTCTTTTAGGTCGAGGTAGTCCATCGGCCTCGGTTTAAGGACATTAGCCTTGTTCCCATACATCTGGATGTACTCATCGGGGGTCACCGTCCTTATCAACCCCAACCTCTGGAGTTGCTCAAGCTTCTTGTAGAGCAGGTTCAGAAACATATCTCCTTCATATGGGTAGTTTTCCCACGGGTTCTCTCCGTCAAGGGCGATGACATAAACTAAACTGCCGTCGTAGTTCTGTTTCTGTACTTCGAGGAGCTGGTTTACAAAATCGTTGACGGCTTGATACTGATTCATACCTGCGTAGTTGAAGCCAATACTGTCGCTCAGTTCGTGATCCCTTGGGAATATGTATATCTTGGTGCCATTGAAGTCCGCCACCCACGGCCTGAAGTAGTTGGTAACGTTGTACTTTATCCCCATCTCACCGAGCACTTTCTGATCACTTATTACCCATTCCCACCCGTTTTCTGCCAAGAGCTTGAGGGTTTCATCGTTCAGGGTGCATTCCGCTTCCCATCCACCGTTTGGCAAGGCTGTTCCGTTTCCGAGGTATTCCTTGTACAGCTGCTCTCCTTTCTTTATCTGGGATACAAAATCGCTCTCCCATCCGAGATCGTTAAGTATTGGCCCTATTGGGTGTGCGTACGGAACGAACGTTATGGCATCCGAACGGTTTCCTCCGAGGTACTTGTTTATGTCCCTGTAATATGCGAAGGTGTGATTTAAGAGGTACATTTGTGCGTCCAGCACCGTTTTCAAGTCGTTTCTTGTGTATCCACCGGTGTTAATCCTCTTGTAGATTGCATCGAGGGCGCTGTTGTTTACTATATAATCATGGGGCAACCAGGCAAGGTTGAAGAGGACTGCGAGATCCAAATAATCCTGAGAGCTTAGGCTGGAGGTTATTTTGACTTCCTGCTCGTTCAGGGGAAGGTTACCGTACTTCTTAAAGAGGGAGTTTCTCTCGTTTAATATCTGTGTGTATCTCTGCCAGAATACTCTGATTGGATTGCCATTTTTATCGGCCACGGGTTCGCCGTTCCATGGGATGGTATTGTCAAAGAAGCCCCCAGGAACCTGAAGCATTATCCATTTCTCCTTGGTGGTTAGAGGTTTTCCATCGGCGATGTTCCAGCTTATTCTCTCTCTGACGTCCATCGAACCGTTCATATACATGGCCATCTGCTGGATCAGCGAACCGGAGAGGTCTATCGTTACGTGAATATCGGGATACTTTGAAAGGATCTCAGCCATCCTCCAGTAATCCCTAGCCGCATGCAACCGGACCCAGGGAAGTACAAACTGCTTGGATATCGGGTCGTAATAAAAGGGTTGGTGCATATGCCAGACTATCACCACGTTCAAGGGCTTTGCCTGCTGGCTATCCCCCGCCGTGGTGTAAGGGGCCGCCATTATACTGGCCACGACTATCATCATAGCCAGCATAGAGATTGTCTTTCCTCCTTTCATACCATTCCACCCCCCTCTAGGAATTCCAATTGCGTGCACCTTTCGGATGCACGTGTACTGTACAGCATGACAAACGGACATCCTAAGTATATCATTCCTTGAGTCCCCCCAGTGTCAGTCCGCTCCTTATGTAGTTCTGTGCCAGCATGAACAGTATAAACACTGGCAATGCAAAGAGGAGGGCTGCCGCTGCAAAGTAGCTCCACTGTATTCCCCTGTTTACCCCGCTCAGTAGAGACCATATCCACACCGCAAGGGGTTGGTTGCTCTGTTCCAGCAACAGGTTAGCCAGGATGAACTCGGTCCACCCGCCTATAAACGCGAATATTGAGACGGTGGCTATACCCGGAAGTGCCAGGGGCAGGAGGACATAGCGTATTATCTGAAGGTAACTGGCGCCGTCTATTATGGCAGCCTCATCGAAGTCGGGGCTTATGGAGTCTATGTAACCCTTAAGCAACCATGTGTTGAAGGGGACACCTCCCGCGGCGTATATAAGTGAAAGAACCGGTAGTTTGTTGTAAAGACCTATCTTGACGACGATACCGTACAGGGCTATAAGACCCGCTATTCCGAGGCCCCCTGCGACCTGGGTAAACATGAGGTAGAAGTAGAGGACGTATCCCCTTCCCGAGAACTTCATCCTGGAGAACGCATACGCTGCCGGTACCGCGAACAGCCACGTCAACAGTACGGCCAGTCCTGCCAGGATAAGGCTGTTCACTAGGTAGTGGAAGAACGTTGAGTTGACAAACTTCCCCAGTGTGGTAAAGTGCACGACGGTACCGGTCCCCCTCAGGAGGATAAACCTCTGTGCCAGCGGGCCGGAAACCGTTACCGACTTCACCTTACCCCCTGTCAGCATGAGGTTCCTGATCAGCCCAAACCCGACCGTACCGTTACTGGAAACACTTGTTAAGACCACCAGCCCGTGTACTTTTCCACTGAAGATCTGGGGAGTTGCGGTTTGTCGGACGCCCCCGCCACTGAGTTTAAAAGAGATCCCCGACACGGGGACTGAAAACGTGAACCCGATGAAGGGCCCGTATTTAACCACCCCCCTGAGGACTCCGTGTTCAATGTAGAGCATACCGTCTTTCAACATGGCGGTTCCCTCTACTGTCCCCGTGAAATTCTTGTTTATCGTGCTACCGGACAGCCCAAACAGAACCTGTTCGTACGAGTTGAAACTGGGGTGTTTAGGCGTCAGCTGGATATGAGTGGTTGCGAGGGTCGAGCCCGGCTCAAGTGATACTATGAATATATAGTACACCGGAAACAGTATTACCCCCATAACCACTATTGCTAGGGTTGTCATAGCGATGCTCTTGAGCAAAAAACGTCTTTGAACCCTCATCCCTTAGCTCCCTCCTGGAGGTGGGTTAACCTGAAGTTTACGTACATGTACACCGCCAGTATTACCGTCGCTATTACCATCACGGCGGCCGCCCTTCCGTAGTAGGGTATCCCTCCAAATGCCTTGAGGAAGCCGTACAACAGTATGAACCTGTTCTGGAACAGGCCCGCGTTGTAGATATATGGAACCATGAAATACTGAAAGCTCGCCGCACTTGTGAGTATGGTTGCAAACGCTATCGGTTTTCCAACAATTGGAAGGATAACGTGCCTCAACCTCTGCCAGTAACTGGCACCGTCTATTATCGAGGCTTCCACCAAGTTGCTGGGAACGGACTGGAGGGCTGCAATTATTACGGTCATCATGAACGGGTACGCCAGCCATACCTCTATGAGGTTTAACGCAACGAAACCCCAGTTTGGATCGTTAATCCAGTTGGGCGGGTGGACCACACCGAGGGAAGTTAGTATCATGTTCACCGGCCCAAACACCGGATCAAACATGAACCTCCACACCGTTACCGAGAACAGGAGGGGAAGCGCCCACGGAATTATGAGCAGGGATCTGTATATTATCTTCCCTTTAACGTATTTGCTATTGTACAACAGGCTCAAGAAGATTCCCACAATCACTTTGAGGGTGACACTGGTCATCACGAAAAGCCATGTCCATAAAAATGCTTCCCTAAACCCAGGATCACTTAGGATCCACTCATAATTGGCCAAGCCGATAAAGTGCAGGGGGGCAACACCCGAATGACTGTAGACAGGAAAATTGCCCAGTTTGGCGTTCGTGAATGACAGGTAGATCGAGTATATTATGGGCCACAGGTTGAAGAACAGGAAAGCTACCATCCCTGGGGTTATTAGGGCTATCACGGTCAGAGTTCTCCGCCTCATTATCCTCCCTCCACGCTCACGAGAAATAAGAAAAGAAGGAAAGCCCTTTATCCACTACCGGAACTCTGCCATTGCTTTATTATATACTCCTGGTATTTCTGGAGTATCTGCGGGATGTTCGCACCTGATGGGTTCTTCAGGATGGCGTTCAGGGCGTCCTGGGTTCCTGTCCACACAGCGTCCATTAATGGGCTCTTCGGCATTAGGTAAGCATGGTCAAAGGACTGACTGAAACCGTACACGATTGGGTTGTTCTTGACTGCAGGGGAGTTTGCGGCGGCCTTCAGTGCAGGTATGTAGCCGAGTTTCTGGGCGAGGGTTTCTTCAACGCTCGGTGTGGTTGTAAGCCAGAGTGCGAAGTCCCAGGCGGCCTTCAGGTTCTTGGCACCCTTTGCAAAGTACAGGAGCTTCACACCACCGTATGGCCTGGGCCAGTATGTCTTACCGTTTACCGTTATCGGCGGTATGTAAGTGACTCCAAAGTCTATGTGGTTCTGCTTGATGGTTTCTATGCTCCATGGTCCGTTTATCATGAACGGAGACCTGTTCTGGACGAATATTGCCATCTGAGTGTTGTAGTCCGCAGTTGGAGCCATGTACGGCCATACATTCTTAAAGAAGAACTCGAACCCTTGGATAGTTTTGCTGTTGTTAAGGCCGGGCTTGAGTGTGGTGTCGTTGAAGTAATACCCGCCGAACGCCTGCGCGAACGCTGAGATGAAGTACGGGTTAACCGGGTAGGCGATACCGTACTCCTTCTTGTTCGGGTTGTAGTACTTCTTCATTATGCTAAGCATCTGTGAGAACGTGGTTGGGGGGTTCGGTACCATCTTCTTGTTGTAGATAAGGGCCACAGTTTCAACGGCGAAGGGCAGGGCGTAGTAGTTGCCCTTATACTGGATAGCATCCGCAGCCTGAGGTCTGAACTTCTCCAGTATCTGGGGTGTGATAAGGTTATTGATCGGTTGCAGGAGTCCTCCCTTGACAAACTTTCCCATCCAATCATGGGCCCAGATGAACATGTCCGGCCCCTTGCCGGCCGGGATACCTGCCTGCAGGGCGGTCTGGAGGTTGTTTTTGTATTCGAACTTTATGGTGACGCTCGGGCACATCGCCATGTACTCCGCGGCCAGTCCCTGGAACACTTTAAGCTCGTTGGGCTGCATCGCATGCCAGATGACAACCGTTCCACTGCCACATTGAACCGTAGGGGAGGTAGTCGTGGTCGTTGAAGGTGATGATGTGGAACTGCTGCTGGTTGGTGTGGTTGACGGTGAGGAAGTAGTCGTTGCTGGGCTGCTGGTCGCTGAACTTGAGCTTGTTGTAGTGCCTCCTCCAATACAGCCACTGGCCACTACGCTAAAAACCAAAACTCCAACTAAAAGTAGGGTCATCAAACCTTTCTTCATCTTTATACCACCCGCACTTGTGTTGGGTGATACAGTATCATCAACAGTGATATATATACCTTGCGCTTCACTGTCTCCCTACGATGGCATGTACTCTAATGTACCCTAAGGTGTATGGCTGGCGGCGCGTCTCAAGATGAGAAACGAGATAGGAGCAATCCGTTTTGGTTTCATATGCTCTCCATACCCGCCCGGGGGCACCACCTCAACAGTGCTGTTCGAAAGGTTTATAGCTATCATAATCCGTTCCGAGGTCCATATCCTCTCGTAGATAAGCAACTTTCCGCTGAATTTTAAGGGTCTGAATTCACCGATCTGCAGTGCCCTACTGGTCCTTCTCAGGTTGATCAGTTCCCCTGTTACTGTGAGGATTTCCCTACTCCACCCTTCCTGATTCCAGTCCATTGGGGTTCTGCCCCCGGACATATCCCCAACGCTTCCCCTGAGTCCTATTTCGTCGCCGTAGAATATCGAGGGGATGCCCTTGTACGTCATCAGAAACGCAAGGGCGCAGAGGTACTTTCTCCTGTCACCCTCAACCAGGTCTAGGAAGCGTTCTGTATCGTGGTTGTCGAGGAAGTTGTAGGTGAGGTATTCCGCCGGTCCGTAGTACGCGCTTAGAAGCTCCAGTTCATTTAAAAACTCCTCCGCATCGATTTCCTCCGTAACGAAGAACCTCAGCACTGCATCGTAGAGACGGTAGTTCATGACTCCGTGGAAGGCATTGAAGAGCCAGGGTCTTGCGTCGTCCATGACCTCACCTATAAGGTAGGCCTCGGCGGGCATCTTTCTCCTCACCTCATTCCAGACCTCCGGAGGGACGCCGTGAGCAACGTCGAGGCGCCAGCCGTCTGCACCCCTCTCAAGCCAATGCTTCATGGTCTCGACTATGAGCCCGCGCACCCTTGGATTATCGTGGTTCAACCTCGGCATCAGCCACACAGAGAAGAAGCTCTCATAGTTTCTCCCCATCCCCTTCGGCCGGAGGTACTTCTCCACCCATGACAGCTTTGGGTTGCTGAGGACGTCTAAGAACTCCCTTGGAACCACTGGGAACCCCCTTATCCTGTAAAACTCCCGGTACTTGCTTTTCTCTCCGTTCCTGATTAAGTCCTGGAAGTACGGGTGGAAGAAGCTTGTATGGTGGAAAACACCGTCGAGGATCAGCCTGATGCCCATCCCCTTAAGCTCCCTCACGAGGGCATCGAACTCCTCATCGCCCCCCAGTCTCCGGGCGACGTGGAAATAGTCTTCAACGTCGTAGCCATGATAGGTCTTTGATTCAAATATGGGAGTGAGGTAAAGGCCGTTTACGCCCAGTTCAAGGAGGTGATTGAGGTGATCCCTTATACCTCTCAGGTCTCCCCCATGGAAGTTCTCCCCCTTCGCGGGGAGCCCCTTCCGTTCAAGTCCTATAGCGAACCTGTCCGGCATTATCTGGTAGAAAACGCTCTCCAGAACCCAGGATGGTGCACTGATCTCTGAGGGGATGGCCTCAAATGGCCCTAAGTACTCAATCCTGCCGTCCTTCATCTGGGCTTCAAAGGAGTACTCCATCCTTTTTTCGGCCGGAACAACGGCCTCGAAGTAGTCAAACAAGCCGTCACTTCCCTTCTTCTGCATCGGCACCTTCTCGTTGGTGATCAGTGCTACCCCTTCCATCCTGCCCCCTTTTGCCCTCAGCAGCACGTGGGTTCTAGTGGAGAAGGTGTACAGATAGAGTAACGACGGGACGTGGAAGACCTCTTCATCCCCCGTGATCCTGGCCACACTTGCAGTGCGCTCGAACTTGTAAGAGCGGCGTTTGTACGTCGTTTTTTCCGGGTTCTCAGGGTCGGTTGTGTAGCTCCCGTCCACCGAAAACGCGTAGTGCCAGAGGCCCTCGGGAAGTTCTGTCTCTATCTTCCATCGGCCTCCAGCTTTTGACATCCGGAAGGAGCCCTCGTTGAAGGCGTTGAAGCTCCCGAGGAGGTACGCGTATTTCTCCTCCCTCTCCACGGGCGTTGAAAACTCGACGAGCGTCACCCTCCCAAGGGCTTTATCCTTTCTGAACCCGAAAATTTTATACACTCCGCTCACCTCAAGTATCACTAACGATGATTAAACTTTGATTGGTGAACTTAGAACTTAAAGACTTTGGGGGTATATCCATGAGAGAGGATGAGATTATTGATAAGCTTCAGAAGCTTGGCCTGACCAAGTATGAGAGCGTTGCCTACATAACCCTTCTCAAGCTGGGTCCGAGCAAGGCCACCGACGTAACCAAGGAGAGCGGAATCCCTCACACGAGGGTTTACGACGTCCTCAGCTCCCTCCACAGAAAGGGCTTCGTCGACGTGATGCAAGGTTCACCAAGGCTCTACAAGCCCGTCAACCCGGAAGTCGTCTTGGAGAAGATAAAGGAGGACTTCATAGAAGACATTGAAAAACTCAAGGGAGCGTTCCTCGACCTCTACCGCGAGGCCCACGGCGAGGATCTGCCGGAGATATGGACGATACAGGGCTTTGACAATACCGTTGAGAGGGCGGAGTACGTTATAAGGACGGCAAAACACGAGGTTCTAATCAATACGCCCTTCGAGTTCCTCACACTCCTCAAGAGTGAAATCCGAGCAAGGAAAGATATCCTTTTCGTTATAATCAGCAACTTCGACGAGGCTCCAGACTGGCTCAGGGGGAGCAACGTGATCCTCTCAAGGTCTGGGGGTGCACCCTGGCTTATGGCCAGCTGGATAATAGGAGACATTGACTACGCCCTCTTCTTTGGGGCGCTTCCAAAGGACAGGAGGAGGGAGAAGTTCTACTCCTTCTGGGCCAAGAGTCCCAAGATAATCCAGAACTACATGCACTGGTTCTACACCATATACTTCGACAACAGCGAGGTCATAAAACCCCTTGACTACGAGAAGCTGCCCAAGCCTTTCTCCCTTGTCAACATAAGAACTCTCATAACTGCCCTAAAGAGAGTAGGAACCCCACGGAGAGCCGAAGTGGTTGGCAAGATGATCGATAGCAAGGAGCCGGTAACGCTAAGCGGCACCATAGTAGATTATGAGTACACTCCGTTGACCGCGAACATAACCTTCCGCTACAACGGAAGGAAACTCAAGGTCGGCGGCATAGGCAGCTACTTTGAGGACGTCGAGGGGGAGAAGTTCATCCTCCTCGAGTGACCCCCTATCATTTTTGGACTTCTCAGAGGTGAGCGAATGCGGATTCTCATGCTCGGCTTTGAATACCTGCCCGTCAAGGTTGGTGGCCTGGCCGAGGCGATAACGAACATAGCTGAGGGACTTGCGGAACTCGGTCACGAGGTCGTCGTTTTTACCCCAGATCACGGAAGAAACCTCGGGGAGCCTGTGGAGAGGTTTAAGATAACCGCGTTTGGTGAGGAAGTCGAAATCGAGGCCAAAAAGCGCGAGGGAAATGGTGTAACCGTTTATTCCCTCGCCGGCGGTCTCCTGAGCGAGCCTGACGTCTACGGCCCCAGTTGGGACGGCCTCCTGAGGAAGACCGTTCTCTTCGGAAAGGCCAGCGCCGGTCTACTGAACGGGCTCATCGGTGAGTTCAGGCCCGACATCGTCCATGCCCACGACTGGCACACCGTCTTTGCACTGGGTCTGATAAGGAAGTATTTCGGGATAAGGAGTGTCTTTACAATTCACAGGCTCAACAAGGCTAAAATCCCGGCCTCCCTCTTCCAAGAGACCAACCTGGATGAACTTGCCCCCTACCCTGAGATAGACCCGGAACACACCGCTGCATACACAGCCGATATGGTTACAACGGTGAGCAGAAGCTACCTCTTGGAGGAGTGGGACTTCTTCAGGCACTTCGAGGGCAAGGTTACCCACGTCTTCAACGGCATTGACTGCTCCTTCTGGAACGAGGAGTTTTTGGAGAACGCTCGACTCCCCAGAGAGGAGCGTAGAAGGCTCATCTTAAAGCGCTTCGACCTCTCCGATGGCAAGGCATTCATGTTTATAGGCCGCTTCGACAGGGCACAGAAGGGCGTTGACACCCTCCTCCGGGCCATCGAGATACTCTCAAAAGACCCGGCTTTCAGTGACATGCGCTTCCTCATCGTCGGCAAGGGTGACCCAGAGCTTGAGAGATGGGTGGGAACCGTCCAAAACCGCTTCCCCGATAACGTTAGAGCCATCACTGAACTTCTGAGCAGGGAGACCGTCCGCGAGCTTTACGGTTCGGTGGACTTCGTGATAATCCCATCTTACTTCGAACCCTTTGGCCTAGTTCAGCTCGAGGCCATGTGCCTTGGAGTGGTTCCAATAGGTAGCGCCGTCGGCGGGATAAAGGATACCGTGATAGACTTGGATAAAGATCCCAAAAACGCCACTGGAATACTCGTTCCGCCAAAAGACGCATTTGTACTGGCTAGATCAATGATACGGGCAAAAGGCATTGATGAGAAGACCCTGATGAGGCTCAGGGAGAACGGGAAGAGGCGCGCAAGGGAGAACTTCACCTGGGAGAAAGCCTGCAAAAGGTACGTTAGGGTTTACGATGGCCGTGTGGACAGAGCCATCTCCTTCCTCCGCTAACGCCATCCATACTCGGCCAGAAACTTCCTTTTCAGCCTTTTTATCGTCCCGGAAGTGCCGAGCGTCCTGAAGATTGCCCTCGAGCCATTTATCTGGGTGATCAGAGTTAAGGCAAAGCGCAGCTCTTCAACGTGTTTCCTGTCGACCCTAACGATGCCTGTCTGACTCTTCTCGTCGAATTTTATGAACCAGGGTTTAGCTTTGGCAGAGCCGAGCACTCCCAAGGCCAAGAGGCTCGCGTCCCATATCGTTCTCTTTACCTCATCCTTCGTGAATTGTCTCTCCCCGAGGATCTGAAACGCTATATAACGGTGCTTGTCCCTCAGAGTCGGCGGCAGGTACTTCGGCTTCTCTCGCATATTCACACCTTCACGAATTTGGTCACCAACCTTTTTAAGCCATGCCCAGAGTTGAGTTAGCGAGGTGAATCAGTTGGTTTGGGAGACCCCTTACTTCTCATACGCAGTGCGCGAGTTACCGAAGGGCTGTCAGCTCTGCGTTAGGGGTGAAAAGCTCGTCCTCTTCACCACTGGAAAATGCCCGAGAGACTGCTTTTACTGCCCACTAAGTCCATGGAGGAGGGAGGATGTTGTCTACGCCAACGAGAGACCGGTTAAGAGTGCTGACGACGTCATAGCGGAGGCCCTCCTCCAGGAAGCGAGGGGTGCCGGCGTTACAGGTGGAGACCCGCTCGCGAGGCTCGACAGAACGGTAAAGTACATAAAACTCCTAAAAGAGAATTTTGGGGAAGGCTTTCACATCCATCTTTATACCACCGGCACGTTAACCACGGAGGAGAACCTAGAAAAGCTCTACGATGCCGGTTTGGATGAGATACGCTTCCATCCAGACCTATTTAATCCGAATTCAAAGTTTTTTAACATTGAAATAGAGAACATAAAGAACGCCTTCGATTTCAACTGGGACGTTGGGGGTGAGATTCCCTCGATTCCCGGTCAGTTCGAGAGGATGAGATGGTACGCGGAGTTTTTAGACGGTCTCGGCGCGAAGTTCCTCAACGTCAATGAGCTTGAGTACAGCGAGACGACCCTCAAGACGCTCCTGGAGAGGGGCTACCAGCCTGTCAGCGATGAGAGCGCGGCAATAAAAGGCTCCCTCGAACTCGGCCTTAAGCTACTCCAGTGGGGTGAGGAGAACACCTCCCTTAGTTACCACCTCTGCACGGCGAAGCTGAAGGACGCTGTCCAGCTCAAGAACCGCCTTAAGAGAATGGCAAGGAAGGTCGCAAGGCCCTACATGGGGATGACAGAGGAAGGAACACTCCGCTTCGGAATAGCTGAGTACGATGACCTGGATGAACTCTACAGCTTCCTCGTGGAGGAGGCAGAGGTTCCACCTGAGTGGCTCTACATCAACCGCGAGAGGGGCAGGATAGAGATGCCTGAAGAGGTTGCCGCTGAGCTGGCGGAGGCAATAGAAGGGAACGTTAAGTTCTTTATCATAGAGGAGTATCCCACTTGGGACCACCTTGAGGTGGAGAGGATTCCACTTCCGTAATTTTGATTTTCTAAGTTGTTTCTGGGGACGTAAGTAAACTTACGGGGGCATAAGTCAGTCGAGGAGGGCAGCCTTTGTCAGGGGATCCGTTAGCTTGTATACCCCTTTCTTTTCTGTAATCCAGCCATCTTTCCCAGGTTTTTGAGGAGTTCATAGAGCCTCAGCTCCGGGGTTCGCATGCCTTTTATATCAAGGTAGTCCCTTAGGATGCTCCACCTGTTGTATCCGAGAGCGATTGCCCTGAGGATCTCAACATAGCGGAGGGGTTCTCACCTCAAGTTCCCGAAGCTCCCCCAGGATTAACCCTCTGGCCGTCTCGAGGGTTCTATTGATGGCCTTTTCAAAGTCCCCCCTTCTTAAGTATTCAATCCCAAAAAACACGAGCCAGCCGGGGATACCGCCCAGTGTCTCAATGGCACGGTCTATGACTTCTTTCGGGACATCAACACCCGCTTCCGTAAACCCTGTCCTTAAGAATTCCTTCGATATCTCTGGCTCGAAGGGTTCAATGTAGACCTCCCCAGTCGCCCTTCCATAGAGGGGGCTCTCGTAGTTTCCTATGCCCAGAAAATCATGGAGAAGGCCAACCTCCGAGCCGGTGAGAACAATCCTGAGGTTCGGAAGGCTGTCGTATGCGTGGGCGAAGAGTGCCAGCAGTTCCCTTCCACCTCTGGAGCCGTAAAAACGGAGGTACTGAGCCTCATCAAAGGCGATGATAAATCTCCCTGTTTTTTCACCGATTTCGTTGGGCTCCCTGAAGATCTCTCTCAAGGACGCTTCCTTGGGTTCCATTTTGAGAAACTTCAGATCAAGGGGAACCTTAAACTTTGAGAGGATTCTCTGTAATAAGTTTCCTTTTGACTGAAGCTCCCTGATGAGGGCCTCCTTTGTGATGTGGCCGCTCTCCGCGTAGAGTTCCCTGCAGTCGATCAGTATTCCAGGGTTCCCGCTGAGATATGCCCTGAGAACCGAGCTTTTGCCAACCTTCTGATGCCAAGGAGGAGGGTCATCGGATAAGTACTAATGCTCCTTTCAAGCTCCTCAAATTCTTTCTTCCTGTCAAAGATGTCTTCCCGCCTCTGCTTGGGTCTCAGATCGAACAGCACTTACGCCACCGTAAGTAACTTACGGGGACATAAGTTACAAGGGTTTCGAAAGGTTTATCTATTTCGTGCATGCATGCATGAATAGGTGGTGTCCTTGGGCAAGACGATAACCATAGCCGATGACGTCTACTATGAACTCGTGAAGATGAAGGGCAAGAAGAGCTTTTCAGAACTCCTCAGGGAGCTGATAGGTAAGAAAAAGAAAGGCAACCTCGACGTGCTCATGATAGCCTTCGGAACAATGAGTGAGGAAGAAGCCAAGGAGTTCGAGAAGGAAATGAAGGAGGTTGAGGAATGGCTCAACTCCTGGACACCAGTGTCGTAATTGAACTGTTCAAGGGGAACATGAAGGTTTTCGCCCAACTCCCCTCAGAGGGGGAGTATGCTCTCCCCTCTATAGTCCTCTTTGAGCTCCTCTGTGGCAGACTTAAGCCCAGACAGAGACTTACCCTCGAAAAGATGCCCGTTGTAAACTTCGACAGAGCAAGCGCGGAAGTTGCAGGGGAGATATTTAAAGATTCGGCCTCAAAGGGGCAGAGGCCTCCAACGAAAGACCTGCTAATCGCGGCAACTGCAATAGCCCACAATATGACCCTTTATACCTGCGATAGGGGCTTTGAGAGGTTCAAGGAATACGGGCTCAGGGTGAAAACCTTGGAAAAGTAACCCCTGTGTTCCCGTTTGCATGATGATGAGTTTGGCCTTCCGAGGTGGTGGGGGTTGAGATTGGGGAAATTTCTCCTTCTTCTAAGCTTCTTTGTGGGGACGGTCTTTCTGGCAATGCTATTTGGCTATGCACTCTCACTTTCGCCGGAAGAAAGCCTCTCATTCGCGGTTATTCTGGCTCTTCTCTATACTCTGGCCCATGTTATTCGGGAGGAACCAGATAAATGGAGAAAGTCTAGCTCTTAAAATCCAAGGGTTTAAGGTATCTCATCTTTTTCCTAGGCTCGTTTGGGTTCAGTGTGCTCTTATTCGGGCTTATATATCTGGTCTTTGCAAAACCGGGAACTTCGTTCGTTTCCCTCGTCAAGGTGCTTGGCGCTCTCTTTGCAGTCGGTTCTTTTCTGATGTTCCTCGCCTCGGTGTTTTATAGCAAGAATAAGACGTCTGAGAAAATCACTTACTCCTAGCAGAACTTTCTGAGAGAACTTTCGGCGTCTCTCCTCCTCTTTACAGTTGCGTACCTCTCTGGTGTTGAGCTGGAGAAAAGCATCTCGATGGCGTTTTACGTTTTTGTTATGGCCGGGTGGTACTACTCCATGATGGCGCATAGATATATCATACCCGAGCGGATACTTAAAATCCGGACAGTTGTCAATTTCGTGGCCATCAGCTCGGGACTTTACCTTTTTGTAATCAAAAACGCGCTCATAAGTGTTTTAATGGGAGTGCTGTTTGCGTTTGCCTCAGAAAAAGGCTACAGGATAACCAAGAAGCTCGTGGAAACGGGACTGCTGGAGAGGAGATACGCCGAGAGCGGGGCGGGGAGCTTGTTTTACATCATCTCTTATGGGTTTGGAGCTATGGTAGCTTTGATTATGGTCACCGGAAATTATGACACCTCTTTCATCAGGGAATCCCTGTTAACGATGTTCAGGCTACTTTATCTGTTCACGGCGATTTTCCTTCCCTTTGGGACGCTTCTCGGGTGGGTTAGTTGAGGGTTCATGGGGAATGAACTGGAAAATAGACTTTTGTGTTCTTTTGTTCGCTCTTTTACTCTCCCTTCTTTTGGCCCGTTCTCATCGTGTTGATACGGTTGTAAATTGAAAATCCTACGAAAAAAAAACGTTAGTTAATCCAACTAGTAAAAAGAAAGATTTATATAGTTTCATATACTATTAAGAGTGACCAACTGGTCAGGTGGTAGCCATGAATTGGAGGAAGACTGCTTTCGGGGTTTTTCTTGTGGCCATGGTGTTGAGCCTGCAGTTGATTGTGGCTCCCCAAGCAATGGCGATGAGCACGAATAACGCCAGCATTACCTTCCGCAGGGCTGTTGTTGCCTGGTATGACGACAGGGGCAGGCTCCAGATGAACGTTACATGGGTGAATAAGGTCGTTAACTTCACTAACCTGACTAAGGGCTGTCCGCTCCACAAGTCCAACGTTACTCCCAAGGTCAACGTTTCAATAGTTACGCTTTACAACATGAGCGAAAAGCACGAGCAGTTGCTGTTCTTTAGACTGAACTTCTACAACAGCACGTTCAATTACACAATGTACGCGCTCGTTTACCGTGCCGAGCGGAGCCAGTACAACTTTACTCTCGTCACGAGGATATTTACTGACCTTAAGACTGGTGAGTACAGGGCTTACCTGACTGGAATGAACATTGCTCCTGATGATAAGAACAAGGCAGTTCCTGTTGGGGATGTTATACTCATTGCTAACAACTTGACTCTCTCGCAGTATTACTGGACTCTTAACAGGGTTCTCATGAAGCTTAGAAAGCACGATGAGACGAACTGGATTTGGGGCAGGAGTGCTTACGAGCTGAGGCACTTATCGCACTTGGTGAGGCTCAAACTGCCAGAGTACAACCAGGAAAAAGCAGTGGGAATGACAGCAACTATGGACCTTAACATCGGTTGTAGCGCTTGTGTCGCATTGGCTGGTTATTTATGTGGTGTTTTAGCATCAGGGGTATCAGGGTATGTAGCATGCACAGAAGCATGCGGAGAGTTTTGTGTAGTATTTATCGAGGCTGGAGGCATTGGGTATTTTATATGCTTGGGAACATGTGAAGTGACTTGTAACGCCCTGTTAAGAATTATTGTTGGAGCAGGGACATATACAGCATGCGCATTAGGAGGATATTACATATGTGAAAAAGCAGGTTTGTGTTAGAATAGTAGCTTTTTAAAATTTTTATTTCGACAAATTTCAGGGGGTGTTAACATGGTTTATTGTTTAGTAGTTTTCGCTTCCCTGCTAGGTCTCTCTTTGGCTTTGCTTACCATTGGGACATACAAGTACTACTCAAAACCAAGGATTCGTAGGAGTGAAGGAGTCATTATGTTAAACCCTAATAGTACAAACTTTGAGGGAATACATGAACTTCCAGAGGATTTCAAACGTACTGCTGATGTAGTGGAACATGAATTGGCTTTGAAATTCAAACAAAAACAACAAAAGAGTGCAATTTTGTTGATAAAAATTGCTCTTATCGGGATTATTATATCAATTATAGGATTGTTTTTGTTTGACTGAAGACTAAATTCAGGGAATAAAGAGAATGGTGAAACCATGGACATAATAACTAGATTTTTCCAATCCCATTCATGATCTCGGCGGTTGCATACGGCATATATGCAAAAGAGTTGTTACCTATTATTGCTGGGGTAGTGGGTATGGCGATTTATGTTCTAAGCCTTAGGAATGATAAAGAGGAGACCTTAATAAAACTAACAGGCCTTGTCGCTATGTTTTCCTCAATCTTCGCCCTCTGGGAGAATTCGATCAGATACCTCTCAATAGTGGGGGTCGTAGTAATGGCAATCCTTGAATTTTTAGCAGAAACGAGACGAAGAGAAATAAAAAGGGCGACAGGTGGAGTTCAAAATTAGCTATCAACCTTCTCAATCCCTATCTTCGCCCGAACCTCGGGCCACTCAACGACGTAGCCCTTGGCTTCGTCAAAGACCACATCCACAGCCCTTGTTTCTCCCTTTATGTAGTCGAGGTTCTCCCCGAGCAGCTCACGGTTTTCTTCGCTCGTCTCTATGGTAACCTTAATGCGGTCGTTGACGTCTAAATCCAGGCGCTTGCGCATCTCCTGTATTCTCCTCACGAATTCTCTGGCGAGGCCTTCCGCTAAAAGCTCCCTTGTTAGTGTCTTGTCGATAAAGACTTTTCCACCCTCGAACTCCTCAGCGACAAGGAAGTCTGGTAGTTTCTCCTCTACGCTCAGGTGCTCCCTCGTGAGGTGGAAAGTCTTGCCCTCAATTTCGACATCCCTCTCCCCGACCTCGTAGAGTTCCCTGCCATGTTCACCTATCCAGGCTATGACCTTCTTTGCGTCGCCCTTGAACTCCGGACCGACCTTGGCGAAGTTCGGCTTTATGACGAGTTCGCGCTCGACCTTGCCAACGGCCACTTCCTTGGCGTTGAGCTGGTCCTTCAGCAGGCGGTTAAGCCTCTCGACGGCCTTCGCGACGGTATCCCCCCCGGTCTCAATGATTATCTTCCTTACCGGGTAGCGGAGCTTTATCCTGGCCCTCTGCCTCGCTGATGAACCGGCCTCGACGATCCTCCTGACATACTCCATCTCGCGCTCAAGATCCACGTCTATGGCCTTCTCATCCGGCTCGGGCCAGTCGAGCATGTGGACGCTCTCCACTCCAAGGAAAGGTCTCAGAAGATTCTGGTATATCTCCTCGGATATGTAGGGTGTAAACGGTGCCATCAACCTCAGTAGCACGTCGAAGACCTTCCAGACGGTGTAGTAGGCCGCTAACTTGTCCGGGTCGTTACTTTCAACCCACATGCGCTTCCTGATGAGCCTCACGTACCACCTGCTGAGGTCTTCAACCACGAAGTTGTAGATTGCCCTCGTTGCCCTCGTGAGCCTGAAGGTCTCTACCCCCTCCGTGACCTCCCCTATGAGGCTGTTGGCCCTGCTGAGTATCCATTTGTCCTCCTCTCTGAACGGAAGTTCCTCTGGAACCTTCGTCGGGTCAAAGCTGTCGAGGCTCATGTAGGTGGAGGAGAGCACGTAGACGTTCCAGAGTATGTTCAACATGCGCTTGACCTGTTCAAGGCCCTTCCAGCTGAAGCGGAGGTTCTCCCAGGGGTTGGTGGCCCAGAGCATGTAGAACCTGAAGGGGTCGCGCCCTTCCTTCTGGACGACCTCCTCCGGGCGGATGATGTTGCCGAGGCTCTTACTCATCTTGTCGCCCTTTTCATCGAGGACGTAGCCGTGCATGGCAACCTTCCTGTAGGGGACGGTGTTGAAGGCTATAACCGAGGCGGCCTGCTGGGAGTAGAACCACTTGGTGACCTGGTCCTCACCCTCAACTATGAAGTCCGCCGGCCAGAGCTTTTTGAAGTTCTCCTCAGTCCTCGGATAATCAAGGGAGGCCCAGCTGGCTATTCCGCTGTCAAACCACACGTCCACGACGTCCTTAACACGGCGCATCTCCCTGCCGTTGACCTCTATTATGAACGCATCAACGTAGGGTCTGTGTAGATCTTCAGGACCGAGCTTCTCCTCGATGACCTTGAGCTTCTCTTCGTAATCTTCCGGGAGTTCAATGCGCTCGCTGCCCACCTCAATGGCGACGCTCTTCTCGACCAGCTCTCTGAAGGAACCAACGACGTATATTTCGCCGTCATCGGCCTGCCATATCGGGAGCGGGATTCCCCAGTAGCGCTGCCTGCTTATGACCCAGTCGCCGCTGTTCATGACACCGTTGTCATAGCGCACCTTGACCCAGTCAGGATACCAGGTGACCTTCTCGTCGTTCTCCTTTATGATATCCTCTTTGACCTTGCTTACCTTGAGGAACCACTGGTCTGTGGCGCGGAAGATGAGCGGGGTCTTGCAACGCCAGCAGTGGGGGTACTTGTGTTCTATCTCGCCGGCCTTGAGGAGGTAGCCCTTCCCGCGAAGGTGCTCTATTACCTCTCTATCGGCGTCTTTAACGTAGGTTCCCTTCCACTTCCCCTCAGTATACCTTCCAGCTTCGTCAACGGGGCTGTATATTGGCAGTCCGTAGCGCTTTCCGACCTCGAAGTCCTCCTCACCATGGCCCGGAGCGGTGTGGACGAGGCCAGTTCCATCCTCAAGCGTTACGTGCTCGCCGAGGATAACCCTGTGCGCCCATTCATACTTCTCGCGGAACTCCTTTTGAGCCGGATACTCGTCCATGAGGATATGAACGTAGCGGATTCCCTCAAGCTCTTTGCCCTTGAACTCCTCAATGATTTCACCCTTGACGCCTGCCTCACTGAGAACGCGCTCGATGAGGGCTTTCGCTATTATCCAGTACTCCTCACCGTTATTGGTCTTCACTCTAACCTTGGCATAGTCGTACTCCGGGTGGACTGCTACGGCCAAGTTCGCCGGGAGCGTCCAGGGTGTTGTTGTCCAGATGATGAGGTACTCGTTGGTTTTTCCTTCCACAGGGAACTTGACGTAGATGCTCGGGTCCTCCCTGAGCTTGTACTCGCCGCGGACCTCGTGCTCTGCCAAAGCCGTCTGACAGCGCGGACACCAGTGGAGGACGCGCTTGTCTTTTTTGAGTAGACCCTTCTCGTAGGCCCGCTTTAGAGTGAACCAGCCGGACTCGATGTACTCGTTCTTTATGGTCATGTAGGGGTTGTCCCAGTCCATCCATATGCCCAGTTGCTTGAACTGCTCTGTCATAACCTTGAGGTTGTTGAGGGCGAACTCCTTGCACTTCTTTATGAAGTTGTCCACTCCAATTTCGGTCTCTATGTCCCTCTTTGTCTTAAGGCCGAGGGCCTGCTCGACCTTAACCTCTATCGGAAGGCCGTGCATGTCGAAGCCCGGCTGTCTGCGCACGTTGTAACCCTGCATCGTCCTGAAGCGTATTATCATGTCCTTGATTATCTTGTTCCACGCGGTTCCAAGGTGTATCGCACCGCTGACGTAGGGCGGCCCATCAAGGAAGTAGTACTTCGGACCGTTGGTCCTACTGGCTTTGACCTTCTCGTAGGTGCCGTTCTCCTTCCAAAAGCGCTCTATCTTCTCCTCAAGCTTACCCGGGTCATACTCTCTGAACTCAGGCTCTTTAATCATTCAAATCCCTCCAGAAATGATAGTAAAGACTAACCCAGAACAGGGAAGACTAAGCCTCGAAACGGGCGAAGCGACGGATAAAACACTCCCCCCTCATGGGTATCGGGCCAAAGTTGGGGAGTAGGCTTATAAGGTTTTCCCCAGTTAACGATGAGAGAAAACGAAAGGATTTAATACCCAAAAAGATTTTAATTATTCAACCGTGGTGGAACTGAATGAACGGGGTTCTTTTGCTCACCGGTATGTCCCTCAGCCTCGGCGCCAAGCTGGCCGCGTTGGCTTACCTTACCCTTGTATACTCCCGAAGCAAAAGACGCTCTGCCCTCCTCTTCGGACTGACCTTCCTGTTCGCTTCCATCCAGGTCCTTGGGGACATGATTGAGGTAGACTGGCTGAGCGCCATCACTGAGGCCCTCATGGCATCGACGTTCTTCTACGCCTCCATCCACCTCGTTGAAGAGGAGTTCTCAACCCCCGCCCCCGTTAGGAACTACCTTGCCACCACTCCTTTTATACTGATCGCATACTTTCTCATCGCTGGTTACCTCGACCCTTCTCCATCATGGCTGGCAACAATTGGGGTGGCCTACGCGGTATCAGGGCTGTTCCTTGTTTTTTCTGGTGGACTAACGTGGAGCCTCCTGCGCATCTACCCCGGAACTGTACGCCTCCTCTCAATCTCCACCGTTCTTTACGGCCTTCATGAGATGGACTATCCCCTTCTGAGGCCCGTCCAGTGGTTTGCACCGATTGGATTCTTAATCAGCGCCCTGCTGACGGTTCTCATAGCCCATGCGATGGTGGCCTTCGTCAGAAGCGAGAGATTCCTAAGCCTCAGCATAAATGTGAATACGAAAGACGAGCAGTATGCAATACAACCGGGGATCACGTTTATGCCCCCCGAGCACTACGGGGTCTTCGTTTCTAACATGGCGGAATTCCCAGCACTAGCCTTCGTGAGGAACCCTCACGCCGTTCCCAAGGAATGGCAGTCTTACCTGCTCAGCAACACACCCACCGCAGGAAGCATATCCCCAACAAACCTCCCGAAGATAACCGAGCTGATAAACGTCTACCTGCACTCGCTCAAGGAGAGGGGCGCGCATGGAGTGGTTGTGCTCGACGGGATTGAGTACCTCCTCATCTACAACAGTTTTGAGACGATAATCAAGTTTCTCAACAACGTCCGTGATATAGCGATGCTTCACGGAGGAACTGTCGTCGTCTCCACCGACAGAAAAGTGTGGGATGAAAGACAGTGGGCACTCCTCGATCGCCTAATGGACTAACTCCCGCGGAGCTCGTACCAGATCGCCGCTAGGATGAGAAGCGCCCCAAGGTAGCCCGCTGGCGAGAGAACCTCTCCCAGCGCAATAAAAGAGCTTATGTAACCAAATATTGGCTCGGCGGAGTAAATAAGTGCCGCTCTGTGAGCCTTGGTGTACCTCTGAAACTTTGTCTGAAGGGTGAAAGTGAGGACAGTGGCGAAGACACCCGTGTAGATTATCCCTCCCCATGCGATGGCAGCCTTTGGAACATAGAATCCTTCCTTTACAGAAGCGTAGGCAAGGGCCAGGATAAAATTCCAGAATATCTGCCAGAAGGCAAGGCTGAGGTAATCCTCCCCCCTGAACTTCTCAACAAGGACTATCTGGAAGGCAAAACTGACGGCACAGAGGGAGGTGAGCAAATCCCCATAGCCGAAGTTCATACTGGTCCCGGAGATTAAATAAAGGCCTAACAGGGCAATAGAAAGAGCTGCAAAGTCCCTTCCCTTAACCCGACTACCCAAAACATAGTACGCTATGAACGGGGTGAAGACAACGTAGAGGGACGTTATGAAGGCAGAATTTGAAGCCGTTGTGTACTTCAAACCGATTATCTGAAGACCATTGCCGAAGAAGAGGGTCAGGCCGAGGAGGAAGCCTTCCAGGAGTGTTTCCCTCTGCAAAACTCTACCCCTAAAGAGGAGGAGCATTAAAGCGGAGGCTATCCCAAAGCGGTAAGCCAAAAAAAGAATTGGAGGAATATACTCAAGGCTAACCTTCATCACAGGAAAGGTGGTCCCCCATATAACGGTGATTCCGAGGAGCACTGCCTCCGAGCGGTTCATGAGCGGAGCTATCCGCCCGGATTTATAAACCTCACTCCCCAGGCCCGTTGACGCAGGACATGTTCATGGTTAGAAGCATCTCAACGTAGCCGCTCTCCAGATTACGCTTTATCTCCTTCGCCAGAAAGTGAAATTCCTCAGCTGTCAGGGGCCTCTTGGTTCTAAGCCACTTCACAAGGCCATCTCGCTTGTCCAGCACCACAATCTCTTCCCCTGTTACAAGCGGGACGTAGTTTATCTTGATCCCGTAAAGCTCCTCTGCAAAGGCCATCTTAGCCCTGAGGAGTTCGAGGTAATTAACTAGATCCCCCCCAAGGAGTTTCCTTACCTCCTTCATCTTCCCACCAAAAGTAATTCCATGTACACCCTTATTAACTTATCGGACATTTCTGTATAAAAGTGCTCAAATTTTTGGGACGAAACCGTGATAAGGGAAATTGATGTATCACCCATGGTGAGATTATGTTCATGAAGCATGCCCATCACTTTCACGCCTACCAGCCCGGTGATATAGTCTACATCAGGGATGGTAATGGCTCAAAACCCATAGAATATGAGGAAAGGAAAAGTCCGGTAGCGGTCAAAATCCGCGGGGAGGAAGTCAGGGGTGAGAACTGGACGAGGGCAATGCTCTATTCCTACAGGTATATATCCGATACCCTTTCGCGGATGAGAGGAGTGAGCGTCGATGTTGAGCCTTTCACCTTCCTCATGCTCCTCCGCTACCACAGAAAAGCTTTTGAGGACGCTGTGAATCTCTTCGGGAGTATTGATGCGGTTCCTACAACGCCTTTCCATCCAATAGTTCCCCACCTTAATGAGTTCGAGCAGCGGGTTCTAGCAAGGGTTTCCTTCGACTTTTATGCACCCCTGCTCGGTGAAAGAGATATTATCGGATACTGGCTTCCCGAGGCTGTGATAACGAGGGAGAGTGCCTCGATAGCTGAATCTTCGACGGACAAAAGGCTAATTTTTCTCCTCGATGGGAGGCAACTCCTCTACGATATTCCTCAGGCAAGGCACTCATGCAACCGTTATCTTAACTCCTTCGTTTTTGGGAGGGAGTGGTCTCTGAGTGATTCCTTTGCCTTTAACACCCTTGACGTTTCTGGCCTCGTTTCAGCCACTTTGAGCTACCGCGACGATTACAAAGAGGACGGGGGAATTCCGTACCTGGTCCTTACAGCAAGTGATCTGGAAAGCCTCCTCGGCAATCCGCAACAGCTCGACCGCTTCACCGCATGGATGAGGGATCTTGAGGGGAGGGGTATAGAGCGCGTCTCGGTGATGGACTTTGTTCAGAAAAAGCTCTCTGGAGAGTTCAGAAGCATTGATGGAGAGTGTTACTTTGAGATCGGCGTCAAGGATTATTCCTCCTGGAGCGATTACTTTGATTTGAGCACGGGCGGTAAGACGAGCGACTCTCGGTGGCTTGGATACCGCAGGTCTGATGGAAGGGTCTTCGCGAGGGAAGTCAACGGGCAAAAAATCTCACAGATATGGAAAGTGACCTTCACGCGCCTGTTTACCGAGCTTAACCGTGTGGTGAGGCTCGGCGTGCTGAGGGGCCTTGGAGACCTTGGCGTTGAACCTTTAGAAGCTGAAGAGTTCCTCGTTCGCTACGCAAGGATCTTCTTCAAGGATTACTATGATCACTTTGGGACGGAGACCTCACTGGACTACGTTCTTGAGCCGGCTAATGGTGAGAGGGATGCCCTGAGGCTTGGGAGGGCCTATTACCTCATGCTCCTCGCCAACCACTCCTGCCCGCGCTTCTGGGAGAACCTTGACACGAGGGTTGCCTTCGGCAATGTCTCGGTCATAGCCAAAGCCCTTATTGAGCTCATAAACTACTTCAACGGAAGCGAGCTTAGAAGCCTCTTCATCGAGACTTATTTAAAGCTCCTCAATTTTAAAGAACTCTATCACACTTGGAACCTCGGCTCGATGGAGGGTCTTGAGGGTTGGGAGACGACCGAGAAGGCCTGGAAGGAAGCGCTTAAGCCGGAGGTCCCCAACAGCGGCTACAACGTGGTTGCTAGGGCGGCCCTCTACGTCGGAAAGCGCAATTTGAGGGGTGAACTAAGCTACCTTCTTGAACCCTATCGCCTCGAATGGGCCGTCGCGGATACCGGCCATATCCCCGGGGAAGTTCATGGACTCTGGGACAATCCGAAATGGTGTGAGCACAGAGAGTTGTAAATCTCCTAGAAATTTTCCTCTCTGTTAACAAACTGTAAGCTTTTTTGGCAGTCCGAAAAAACTTAAAAATATCAAGCTGAAAACCATCATAAAGGGTTAGTGGGTGGTGTAGATGGAACCTGAGAAAGCAGGAAGCAAGGATAAAGCCATCACAGAACCACTGGTTGAGAAGCTCGGCTGGAAGGGGTACATAGAGCTCAAATCCACCTTGAAAAAGCTTAACGCGGGGAAGAAAAAGGGGTTCTTATTGCTGCTTCTTGAGATTCCACTCCTCTTTGCTCAGGAAGAGATAAGCCCTCTGCTCCAGCTCTTTGGGTACATAGTCCACTAAAACGTCGGTGTTCCTCACCGAATCCGTGATGCTTTTTCCGAGTGAGATTTGGTCCCGTCCGATAAGCCCTATAAGCACATTCATAACGTTTTCTTCAATGGTCTTTTCTGCGTAGAGTCTCTTCCCTTTAATCCAAACTCTCTCGTTCTTCCGATAGAAGTCAAGCCCGTTCCGGGTGAAGAACTCGGGGCCTTCCTTAATGGTAACCTTCTCCCTCTCCAGCCTGTCGAGTTCGAGCATTATGAAGGCCCAATCGCGGGCATAACCAACGTCCCAACCGAAGACTCTAAAGTTCTCTCTCTCAAGGACTTTCTCTATTCCCCTCGCGCTCCTCTCAAGCTGAGGCAGTAGAAGGTCGTCCACGAGGTTTGGTTTATTGAAAATCAGTGTAAGGATGTGGCTTCCTTTTCTACGGAGTTCTAGTCTGTAATCACCGTTATTGGATCTCCTTGGAAAGAAGAAGTTTATAGACGGTTCCTCTAGGAAGTTCATGGAGCCGAAGTAGAAAACCCCATAGCGCTCCCAGCTTAGGTTCGCGGAAACGTTCCTCCTCGGGTCAACGGGGTCAATGACAATGAGGGGTTTATCCCCTTCGGTCTCTCTTTTTATCGTTTTCATGGCAGACTCTGGCTCCTTTCTCAACCACCCCTCTGGATCTATTACCCTCTGCTTTAGCATGAGGTCAGCGTTCTTCACTACTTCTAGAAATGAACCGTATTTAATGATCAAGATCTCGGCCAGATATCCGGAAAAACCCCTAACGTAAATCTCACTGCCGTAGGCGTTTATCCCCTTCAGAAAGCGCTTGAGGAGCCTGACCTCGTCGTTTCTCCCATTGAGGTGTTCGTTCACCCACTTGGTGTGGAGTATAGAGCGGTCAACGGCTGTTTTCACGTCCTTCCAGCCCTTCACGTTGTAGCAGGGCACTAGGTCTACCTTCACCCCCCGATAAGTTGCCCTCACATACGGATGTTCGGCATAGGCTACCTCATGGGAGTCGAGCTTTTTCGCTATGGCTTTTCCAAGTTCAAGTCCCCTCTCCCTAAGCTCTTCCAATGGTGTCTCGAGGGGAAACGCCAAGAAGAGGTCAACGTCGTGGTCGCCGGCAAGGTAAGTGTCCTTTGCTAGGGAGCCGACGAAGTGGGGGTTGGCGTTAAGACCGAGTTCCTCGATGGTTTCTTTTGAAAGGTCCTCAAGCTCCCTCATCAGCTCGTTGAGGAAGGCCCTCTCTCCCTCGGTTGGTCGTATTTTCTGGAGGATTCCCTCAATGACGGAATTAATGTCCATGTTCACCCCTCATTCTGCCAGCTCAAACCTCGCGACCGTCTCGTAAATAGGTCCCTTTGGCGTCAGCGTGCTCTTCTTCAGCTCTATTGCCTCAACGTTGAACTCCCCAAAGTCTTCGTTGGCGAGGTCTTTTAATGCCATCGCCAGCTCAAGCTTGTCGCGGACGAACTTGACGCGGCCAATGGTTATGTGTGCCACGAAGTCCTTCTCCTTCTTGAAGCCCAGGCGGCGCATCTCCCTCTCCACGTCGGTCGCTATCGCCTTTATGCCCTCATCGTTCTCTACTCCAGCCCAGATGACGCGGACGTAGTTAGGGTTTGGGAAGACGCCTATCCCCTTAACCCTAACGCGGTGCTTTTTGTGCCTTTTCGCTATCTCCGCAAGGGCTTTCTTGACCTCTTCAACGGTTGCATCGTCTATCTCCCCGAGGAACTTGAGTGTTACGTGAAGGTTCTCCCGCTCCACGAACTTTATCTTCGCTGATTTAGTCCCTATCCTCTCTTGGGCCTTCAGGAGGTTGCTCCTGACCTCGTCGCCAACCTCTATCGCTATGAACGCCCTCATAGCACCACCGGAAAAAGTTGGGGGAAGGGGTTAAAGGGGTTTTCGGGGGTCCATTCATTAGTATCCACTGAGAAACCGTTCGACGATGATCACTATGCCCAGCTCGATAATTAGGCCTAAGAGTGCAAAGTACTCTTCTTTGAGTGGGATGAGGAATGCCAAAGCAAGCCACAGGAGAGTGAAGGCTCCTATCACTGTTAATCCTGCTGTTGGAATGTTTCTGTCGAGGTAGTCCCCAAGCACTATCATGAATACTAACCCTCCAATTTGGATCCACATCCACTGGCGATTAATATATCTCGGAAAGTCCATGAATGCCAGTGCAAAAAGGAAGAGGAAATAAACGAATGGAAGAATGAAAGTCCAGCGCCTCATGATTTTCACCTCAAAGGGGTACGGGAATTAGTACCCAAAACGCTAATGTTGCCAAGATGGGTGTAGTAATGTATGCGATCAATTTTCTTTTCCTTACCTCCAAATTTTTGGAGTAGTACATGATCAATCCAACGACAAGAAGGACGAATCCTAAGATCAACAACAGTTGCTCTAAAAGAGTCCTAATCCCTATTCTCTGCAAAAGGCTCAATCGGAGTACTGCACTTCCGATTCCCGCAATAGTCAAAGGGGTTGAATAAACAGCGTAAAGCTTGAGGGAAGGCGTCCTCTTTGAGACTAAGGCTAAAACTCCGAGTAGGATTAGGGACTGAAGGGTAAACCTGAGTCCGTTAATCAGTAGGGGTAACCACAAACGGGACATAGAAGCGTTGAAAACCCTGAGCATGTAATAAAAGCCCACCAGCTGGTAAGAGTATATAACCTCCCCCAGCGCCCAAAGAGCCAGCATCCATTTAATCACTCTTTTCAGCCTCATCTTTAGGCCCCCTGAGGTTCCACCATTGAAGATACTCTTTTCCAAACCCAATAAGGCCAAAGAGGATACCACTTATTGCACCAATTATAAAGATAATACTCGTTCTCTTTTCTGAATAATACCTATTCTCTCGTTTGGTTATGTACACTATAGCGCCAGCTATAATTGCAAGCCAGGGGTTGAAAGTTACTGAAAGTCCCTCAATGAAGGAAAATGCTTTCTTAACTTCCATTTTCCAGGTCACCTTTTGATTGATATATTGATATAATTATACCCGCCAGTGACCCGACAAACCATAGCATGGGTATCCACCAGAGTGAGTGCCACTGGCGTATGTAAGGATCTGTGCCATAAACTATTAAGCCAGCCACCGTGCCAAATGCAAGGCCAATAATGGAGTTGATGGCATCTTTAGTCCTGAAGTGGTTTTTAATACTCTTCGAGTATGCAAATGATAGAACAAATGCAACTATGACTCCAACTATTGCGGTGGGTGGGCTGAAGGATATTAAAAAACCTATTGAAATAGAAAATAGAGAGAAAAGCATTTGCATCACCTCTAAACTTCATCAAACATAGCGGCATCTATGTCAAGGCCGCTTAGGAGTAGACTAAGTGCATCTGCTAGGGCATCTGTGCTTCCATCGTAGACAAAGTCAAGGAGTTTCTTGCCAGCGTTTGTAAGTTTTCCTTTAACCCCAATTTTCTCGAGTAAGCTATCTAATATCGGCCATTCTGTCATCCCAACTGATATTATCCCATGGTGTCCATAACCAGCATTAAATTTAACCTTCTGCTCCCACCATCCTCCAAGACTAAGCCAACTGTCATAGTGGGCTACTAACACCTTGAATCTGCGACCGGCAACTCCATAGGAGTGAATGTAATCCTTCTTGAAGTGATCTCCATAGAAGCTGTACGTTGTCATGTCAGGCATTACTGTCATTGTGACGTAGCCTCCAAGTGGTATCCATTTGAAAACCGAAACATGAATAGCGCCATATCCTTTGTGCTTAACTTTATATGTCTTAATGTACGCTGATGCACCCGGAACCCAAATTTTCCCCTCACTTATAATGGCATCCCCTTTGAGCCATGTAAACACGACTGTCCCAAGTCCTACATGGTGCTGTGGGGCCGGCTGGTTGGGGATGGGCGCTGCCGCCGCGCTCCCAGCTGTCACTCCGATCATCAGCAGTCCCAACAGGACTGCGAACAACGGCTTCCACTTCACGAGGTTCACCTCTTCACGATTTCTGCGTTACTCTATGGCCAACTTCTCCTTATAAGTTTTTCCTTTTATTTTTAGTAAAAATTCTTCCTTATTTTTTTCGAGTATAAATTCATTTCGAGTTGTATTTTCCTTTTAGAATGAGTCAAAAGAAGCCTGAGTAAAAGAGTTGCATGGAGTTGCAAGTGGGAGAGTCAAAAAGTTAAAACCTCACTCCCTCATCGCGACCGGGAACTCCTCCCAGGGGAAGACGATCCACTTGTCGGTTCTGAAGACGTAGAAGTCCGGAACGACCTTCGTCCAGGGCTTCATGCTGAGGCACACCACCTTAACCTCGCTCGCCCCGGCCTTCTTCACCTCGTCTATGACCACTTCGAGGGTCTTCCCAGTGTCGCTAACGTCGTCGACTATAACCACCTTCTTGTCATTCAGTGAGCCGTGGAGGGGTATGGTTATGACCGGTTTCTCCATCCTCTCGTTTATGTCCTTGTAGAACTTGACGTCGATGACTTTTACCTCGATGTCACCGAGGATGTGGCTTAACCTGACCGCTGGAATGAGTCCTCCCCTCGCGATTCCGACTATGAGATCTGGCGTGAAATGCTTCTTCATCTCATTTGCCAGCGCGAACATTGCTCTGTCAACCTGCCACCAAGTGAGATAAACTTTATCCATCTCAACACCTCCGAATATCCTGGATTGGTACCTCCCTACCTTGGGGCTTTTTATAAGTACTAAAAGTTAAAATGTGGTCCTTAAAAAGAATGCTTTGACATAGAAATGTTAATATCCTAGGAAAGGTGGAGAAATAGGGAAAAGAGTTGGACTCAGCTTATGACGCACTTTGACCAGCCGCAGCGCGGGCAGGTAGCACAGCCGCTCTCCATCCTTAGCTCCACCAGCTCACCGTCTTTCTCATAGCAGACGGGACAGTATACAACGCCGAGGAGCTCCTTTATCTTCTCCTCTGGTATATTGGGCTTACCTGTGTTGTGTGGGTGTTCGCTGGTGGTTTTTGGGGCCGCGACGTGTGAGACAGAGAACGTCAGTGCTCCTGACTGCCCCTCATTTTTCTTCCCGTTCGTTCCGTTGAGTATTGCCTCGACGTTGATGAAGCGCGCCAGCCACGGCTCAGCCTCAACGATGGCCTTGAGCTTCTCCACGGCGTAGGCACTCGGTTTGGCTTTGACGCGCTGTTTCTTCTCACCCTCAACGCTGTATACCTGAACCGAGAGCGAGCCGTCGCGGTAGACCGTTACACCTTTGCAGCCGAGCTTGTAGGCGAGGAGGTAGGCCGCTTTAACGTCCTCGACGGTGGCGTCGTTTGGCATGTTTATTGTTTTACTCGCGCTGTCGGTGAGCCAGAGCTGGATGTTGGCTTGAGCGAGAATGTGATCTAGCCAGTGGATGTCCATGGATGTTAGGAAAACCCTCTGAAGCTCCTCCGGAACCTCTTCAAGACCCTGTATTGAGCCGTAGTTGTCGCTTATCTTTCTGAGCAGTTCATCGCTGTAGAGTCCGCGGCTCTTGAGTTCGGCCTCGAAGACAGGGTCAACGTAGTAGAACTCTCCGACGGTGACGCTCTTCTTGTAGACGAGGGCGAATATTGGTTCTATTCCGCTGGAAGTGTCTGATATCATGCTGACCGAGCCGGTCGGTGGGCAGGTGGTCACCATTCCGTTTCTTACTCCGTGCTCCTTTATCTCCTCGACCAGTTCGCCCCAGGGCAAGTTCCATATTTCCTCGTGGTAGAATCCCTCGACCGGCAACTCGCCGTTTTTATATCTGGTCTTCTCGTAGAGCGGGAAGCTTCCTCTCTTCTTCGCCATCTCAACGCTCTGCTTATATGAGTAAAATGTGAGATATTCCGTCGCCTTCCTCATGAATGCAAAGCCTTCCTCGCTGTTGTATGGAATACCGAGCTTGAAGAGTGCATCAGCTAAACCCATCATCCCAACGCCTATCCTCCTGCTGAGCTTCGTGTTGCGGTCTATCTCCGGGAGTGGGAACCTGTTGACGTCGATTGCGTTGTCGAGGTACTTAGCCACCTTCCGAATCACGTAGGCATACTCGTCCCAGTCAAAGTAGGGCTTTCCTTCATCGTCGTACTTGACGAACTTTGCGAGGTTTATCGAGGCGAGGTTGCACGATTCGTATTCGTAGAGGGGCTCTTCTCCACAGTTGTGGCTCATGAAGCCGTTGCTTACGTAGGAGTGGTGCTCAGGCACTGTGAAGTCGTAGACGATTTCCTCCCCGAGGACCTCAACACTTTCAACTGTCACAACCGGTTCGTCAATCTTTGTCTTCTTGAGGCTGAGCTTCCCCATCTTGTAGCCTTCAAAGCCTATCTTATCTGCGAAGAGCTTCCTGCTGTAGTTCGCTATGACGAGCTCGTGGTAGCCCTCGCCCCTGTAAGTCCTCTCTTCTCCGTCCTTTGTGGTGTAGTGGAACTCGCTCTCATAGGGCCTCTCGTAGATTTTAGAGAGAATTCCAAAGATCAGGAGCAGGTCCTGAACCTCCCTCAGGAGTTTTCTGTCCCTTGAGGTAAGCATTACCGCCATGTCGTTGTCCACGTAGCCGTCGGCACTGAATAGACCCTTCAGGAAAGTCGCAATTTCGACTGGTTTGAGCCTGTAAACTACCTCAGGGACTCTCTTCTCGTTGCTCTTTACAATACTCTCCAGCCACCTATAAGCTTCTCCACAAACGCCGAGCTTTATTTGGTTGCCGTAGCGATGGGGTTCCGCCTTGATTCCAAAATGCTTCACGAGTATCTCTCTAATCTTCCAGGCGGTTTCTTCTTCCTTCTCTGCGTTGAAGTAGAACCAGGCCCTCTTGTCGTTCACGTTGAGGTAGCCGTCCCCGATAAACCAGCCGAGGACGAACGCCAAATCCTCCCCTATGCTCTCGCTTCCGAATTCTTCCTCCACTTCAAAGCGCGGCAGGAGTATTTTGTCTCCTTCATTAAGCTCACTGACCTCTCTCCAGCCCTCCGGGGTCATGACTCTGTGGTCGAGGGTTGCGGTTATCTCGTAGCCCTCTTTCGTTCTGACCCTTGCGACCTTCTTCCTTCCGACCTTCCATACGTAAGCGGGGACTGCAACTGGATCGGCGACAGCGAGAGCTTTTCCGTGGACGGTCTCATACTTGGTCTCTTCCTTTCCTGGAAGGAGAACCTCGACCGAGTATGCGTACGACTCTCCATCCTCCACTATTCCCTCTACTGCCACGGCCTCCTTCTTACCCCTCTCCTTTGCGAGGCTGAAGAGCTCCTCCGCCTTCAGATAACCTTCTGGTGTCAGAACCCTCGTGTCCCCAACGACGCACGGGTTGGTGGCCCTTATCTTCTCGCCCTTTGCGGGCTCTAGAACGTTTCTTCTGTTTATTACATCGAAGAACACAACACCGGGGTCAGCTTTGGCCCATGCCATATATGCTAACTCCTCGAAGAGGCTCTTGGGGTCGATTTCTTTGACTTTCTCTCCCGTCCTCGGGTTTACCAGTGGGTAGCGCTTTCCCCCTTTTAAAGCCTCCCAGAAGTCCTCCCAGAGGCCAACGCTTATGTTAAAGTTGCTGAGCACGTTTGTTCCAGTGTTCCTTTCCTTTGCGTGGACGAACTTCTCAACGTCCGGGTGCCAGACCTCAAGGATGCCCATGTTAGCTCCCCTCCTAACGCCGCCCTGTTTTATGACGTCGCTAACTGCATCGATGAGGTGCATGAAGGAGACCGGGCCTGAGGCTGCCCCTGTGGTGGTTCCGACCATGTCTCCCTCTGGGCGGAGTTTTGAGAAATTAAGCCCAGTACCACCACCCATTTTTTGTATCATGGCCACGTCGTGTGCCGCCTTCATTATGCTCTCCATATCATCCTCTATTGGCACGACGAAGCACGCCGAGAGCATTCCAAGGGGTCTTCCAGAGTTGATAAGAGCAGGGGTATTGGGCATGAATATCTGGCTTGTCATTAGCCTGAAGTACTCCTCAACCTCATCCTCGTATTTGTCAAATGCCCCGTTCTCGAGCATCTTGACAACATCATCTATGGAAACCTTCATCTGTCCCCTCTCGGCCAGCTCGCGGTAGAGGTTGAGGAGCCTTTCAAAGTGGTACTTGTTAAGCTTGAAACGGCCTATCGAGAGTTTTCCGTCATACTCGTCGAGTTTTGAGAGGTACCTCTCAATTGCCTTGGGGTTCTGCTCGTAATTCCCATTCTTATCGAAGATCCTCTCGTCGTAGAGGAGGTCTGGGATAACCGCTAGGGCTGAAACGCGCTCGTAGAGCTCGCGTGGACTCTCTATGATCTCGCCCCGCTCGTTTTTCATGAGGTATCTGCTTGCCAGGACGCGGAGAGCGTTGATTGAGAAGCGCTTGTCTATCTCATCAAGCTTGTCCTTGTTGAGGATCTTCTTTTTTTCCTCCCTTATCTCGGCCTTTCTCTTTCTGTACAGGATGTAAACCTTCGCCACATCGAAGAGACCAACGCGCATGAGTTCAAGCTCGACTATGTCCTGTATGTTCTCGATATTCGGGACTTGACCGTCGTAAAGCTCGTTTACCCTTCTGACAACGCGCCTGACGACCCTGTTGAGAAGCCTGTCATCGTGAACCCCTACCTCAAGCATTGCCCTGTGGACGGCCCACCTTATACGGTCCTTATCAAATGGCACTATTCTACCGTCTCTTTTCATCACTTTTTCAACTGCCATATAAACACCCCTGACTTACACCTGTTCATCATAGCCTTCCCCGGTAAAAATATCAACTAGCCGATAGTGGCCCACTCCTAAATATACCTTGCCCCATCGAAAGTTGCCGGGGTGACGAATTTGCACTTTCAAATCCGCCCCTTTAAAGAGGGGGTAGAAAAAGGGAATGTCGGATAATTTATCCATCTATCAAAGCCCCTCATAGACCAGTTTGAGCCTATATGCATGCTTAAGCTCCTCTTCAGCCATCATCCTAAATATCTGGCCCAGAGAACCCCCCAAGATGCTGGAAAGTTTCATATAAAGCTCGTAGGAATGCTTCTCGCGTATGATCGCACCCACTATAAGCTCCTCTAGGGATTCGGGCGTTATCCTCTCATCAGTGAGGAGAGATTCAATGGACAGGGAGTCGAGATAGTCTATGATCTTGGTTCCCCCTAAGCTCCCGTTGGACAGCATATCATCAAGTGTCCGTCGATGCCTCAGCTCCTCCTCGGCGAGGAGCTGGAAGGTGTCGACAAACTCGGGCCTCTCGTAGGTGGCAAATGTCTCCCCGAGCTTATAAAGGTTGTAAAGCTCGTTCTCCTGCCATATCATCTTTTCAAGGAGTTCGTTGAGTATCATTTTGCTTCCTCCAGCCGGCCTCGATGTATCCTTTAAGCTCCCTTACGCTTGGGAGAACTATATCCGGACGCAGTTTACTCTTTTCAAGGTCCTCGAGCGTGCTAACGCCCGTTAGAACCATTATTGCCTTCATTCTAAATCGTTTCGCAAAGGCTATGTCAGTGTCCAGTCTGTCTCCTACCATCCAGACCTCGTCAATCCCCTGGAGACGCTCCACGGCCACCTCATAGGCAGGTTCATTTGGCTTTCCAATGACAAGGGGTTCTTCCCCTGTTGCTGCGGTTAATGCTGCCGCTATCGCCCCAGCCCCGGGGTAGAATCCATCCTCCGCGGGGTAGGTTGTGTCGGGGTTCGTGGCTATGAACTCTGCCCCGTTCTCGATGGCCAGTGCGGCGTACTTCAACTTCTCATAGGTTAAACAGGGGTCAAGGCCAACGACGACATACTTCGCGTCTTTCCAGCAACCCCTCCGAGCGTCATCAATGCTCACAATGCCCCACCCAAACTTTTCCATCTCCTCATGTAAGCCTCTTCCCCCCACCACGAATATTTTGCCCGGCTCCATGTGTTCTTTCATATAAACCCTCGTCGCAACCCCCGAGGTTACTATCCGGTCTTCAGAAACGTCGATACCCATCGACAGAAGGGTCTTCCGGTAACTCGCCGGGGTCTTTGTGGAGTTGTTAGTCAGGAAGAGAAACGGGATCCCCTCTTTTTTGATGAATTCAATGGTCTCTTCTGCACCTTCAACTGGCAGGTCACCGCGGTAGATTACACCGTCCATATCAAATACGATCCCAAACATGAAAGACACCGGTAATGAAATTGAGGAGGGAGTTTAAAAGGCCACCCCTCACTGCTGGGCATCAAGGGTCATGTTGACCGAGACGCTGTCGGTTTGACACTCATTTCCCGCATTCTTTGAGAACCACACCCTCATCATCACCTTGGCAGTTTCTCCAGGAGCAAGCTTTCCACCGAGGGGAATAGATACGGGTTTTCCGTTTAAATCCTTCAGCGTTTTTCCAACCGCACTGCTCACGTTGATGGCCTTTCCCCCAACTTCCACTGTCATCGATGTCACTACCAAATTGTCACTCAGCTCCCCAACGTCCGGAGTGTGATCCACCTTTGCTTCCGCCGGTGAGAGCGGACCGTCTTCAAGATCATTAATGGTGAAGGCAATGGTTAACTTGGAGACGGCTACGTCACCGCGGTTTTTAACGTGGAACACTATCTCACGGCTGTCTCCAGGCTTCAAGTCAGAGAAATCGAACAGATGAAGGTCGTTGTAGAACCGGGAGCCATCCTTGCTTATCCCTATGTCAAACTCCCCAGAACTAATCGTGTTTTTGTTTGACGTCGCTCTGTCAGTGAAGATGGACCAGGCCGGTAAAACCAGCATCAGAACCATCAAAGTCGATGTAATTAGTACGACAGCCCATCGTCTCATGCTAACCACCAACTAAAGTCTTCGATAAAATTCAAACTCAATGCCTTATAAATTTTTCTATATTAGATAATAAAGATCAGCCGAAGGCATAAAAAGAGTTGGATGTACCTACAAGGAGGTTAGGAAGGGATGGATTCATGGGGGATAACCTTAAGCTAAAGCTCATCAAAAACGCGGGCTAGCTGTTCGAGGCCGAGATAGTTTCAAAGCTCTTCGCCTACGGCATAATCATTATTCTCAGCAGAACGCTTGAGCCGGACGGGCTGGGACAGTATTCATTCATATTCTACTACGTTGGCCTCCTCGGAATATTCTCAGATCTAGGGGTTGGTTACTACTTCATGCGCGAGGTCGCAAGGGACAAGAGCAGGGCCGGAGAGCTTTTGCCAGACGTTCTGGGGTTTAAGATAATTCTAGCCCTGTTTAATTTCCTCGTGATCGTTGCCCTAACTTTACCCCTTCCAAAGCCAGGATGGATGAAGACCCTTATACTACTGGCCGGAGCAGAGGCCATGCTTACGTGGATCGCATACGTTTTTGTCAACATCATGCATGCCCATGAAGTCACCAAGTATGAGGCCCTGGCCCGAACGATCGAGAGAACTAGGCGTTTTTTGTTGGCGGTGTGGTCTTCTACGTTTATCCCTCTGATGAGCATCCGCCACAGAAAAAGCCCCCCAAGATAGGGCTGTACCAACGGCCTCCGTTGGTTATAGACACAACAAGAAGGTCTGTATCAGAAACAAATTCAAATCCATCTGCGCCTCGGAAGATAGTATTAAATGGTGGTTTAACCCCAAAAAAAGGCCCCGCAAATATGGGAGCCAATAACAGATGAGAAAGCGGTTAAAGTTCTTAGGGACAAGTTAAAGGGGACTCCTGTTCATTTAGTTGGATGAGGTTCACTAAGATTCTGAGAATAAATTCATCACAGTCCATCCATCATTTCTCTCTTTCTAAACTTCATTCTCCAGCTGGAACGAACTAAGCAGGATAGAATAATCTTTTAAGGTATGCCATATCGAAGAATCAAGTGGTGCATCCCATGGATCTTCCAAGGGTCTCTATAATTATACTCAACTGGAACGGCTGGAAGGACACAGTGGAATGTTTGGAATCACTTTATAGAATCACTTATCCCAACTATGATGTTATCGTGATCGACAACGGATCAAAAGATGATTCAGTTCAAAAGATTAAAGAATATGCGCTGGGAAAAATCCAGATTAGTTCAAAGTTCTTCGATTACACCTCACGCAATAAGCCGATTCGGATCTTTGAAATCGGAGAGGAAGATGCAAAGAGGGGCAGATTCCAAAAGCCCTTCTATGAGAAAACTGACCCGGAAAGGAGAATGATTCTAATCCGAAACAGGGACAACTACGGCTTTGCTGGCGGGAATAATGTGGGCATAAAGTTTGCACTAAGTAGCTTAAATTCAGAGTATATACTACTTTTAAACAATGATACTGTTGTCCACCCGGACTTTTTAATGGAACTAGTTCGGATAGCCGAGATTGATAAAAGGATTGGAGTTGTAGGACCTAAGATATTATATTATAAGAATCCAAAGACTATCAACTCGGTTGGTGCTAGAGTAAATTGGATATTTGGGTCTAGTGAAAATATTGGGGAAGGTGCAGAAGATCATGGACAATATGACTTAGTAGGAGAGAGAAATGCCATTTTAGGAGCATGCATGCTTATAAGAAAAACATCCTTGTTTGATGCCAAACTTTTTGACGAGAATTTTTTCATTTTATTAGAAGAGACAGATCTTTGTATTAGAATAAAGAATCATAAATACAGAGTGATGTATACTCCCTCAGCAAAAGTATACCACAAGGGGGAGCAAAGTAGAAAAAAAATGTCTTCACGTAGTTTATATTATAGTTATAGAAACAGGATGTTATTCATAAAGAATCACTTTACCAGCATCCGGAAAATAATAGGATTTAGCAGCAACTTTTTTCTAGTATTATTCAAGGGAATAACTCTTGCTCTAGAATCAAAGATCGATTATTCAATTATTGTACTAAAAGCATATTTTGACGGAATTCTTGCTAGGTCACAAGATGACTGGAGGAGAGGCTATGAAAGTATGCCTAATTGCTAGATATTTTAACTTGAAGAACGGGGGCATTGGGAGATACTCTCTTGAAATACTTAAAGGGCTAAAACAAAAAGGAGTTCATGTAGTCCCCATAAGTGAGGATAATATGCCCCTGCCGGTAGTAGATATTCCTTCCCTTGTATTCGTGAGATATGTTCTATATTATACGTTTTATGTACCTATTAGTACTCCAAAAAATTGTAGTATATACCATATAACACATTTGCCTGAGAGTACAAATATAAACTTTAAAAATAAAAATATCATCATTACAGTGCATGATTTGATCCCCATGTATTTTAAAAAATCTAATAACGTACATGAAGTTTTAAGTAGATTATTTATTCAAAAAACATTCATAAAAACATTAAAGAAAATAGAAAATGCAGGAAACAATGTGAAAATTATCTCAGTAAGCCATCAAACTAGGGATGAGATTCTATCCTTAGTAAACATTGACCCGGAGAGGATTACTGTAATTCCAAATGGAATCCCTGATTACCTATCTCCTTGTAAAAAAAGTAACCCCATTCCTAGGGTTGGAACTCTTTCCTATTTGGGGCCTCGTAAGAGAATCGACCTATTAATTAAAGCATATAAAGAGTCATCTCATAAAGGAGAACTATGGATAGGAGGCACAACGCAGAATAAATCTTATAAGAATTACCTGACATCTTTAGTTGGCGAAGATTCGAGAGTTAAATTTTTAGGTTTTATTCCTGAGAGCTCAATATTGAACTTTTTTACCAACATAGATGTCTTTGTATTTCCTTCAAAGATTGAAGGGTATGGTCTTCCAATTGTAGAAGCACTGGCTTGTGGAAAACCTGTAATAACATTAGAAGATGCTCGAATTCCAATTGAAGTTAAAGAACACACCTATGTTATCTCAAAAGAAGACTTGCCAGCTGTACTGGAAGATCCTCCCCAGAAAATCAGAAAGAGAGACATTAAGTGGGCACAGGAGCATAAATGGAGCAAGGTGGTCGATAAGGTTATGGGGGTATATAAACAGACAATGGAAGAAAGCCGACTTATCCCCGCCCCGAAGGGTGAGGTGTTCAAAAGGAGAAGATAACATTCCCGAAATAAAAAATCAGCGAAAGAGATTTTTACCAGCTTTCGAATTTAAAATGGAGAATTTCTTAACGAGCTTTCGGTTTTTAAAAAGTTCATTAAGTTCCAAACAGGAATTCTTGGAAGGAAGACCCAAACACAGCCCCTTGACTTCCCCCGGTATTTCAGCATCCTCAAACACAACAACTGGCTTTCCCCTTGCGATTGCCTCCACAATCGGCAACCCCCACCCCTCGTATTTAGAGGCGTGAACGTAGACATCGAGGGAGTCGTAGAATTCTATCAGCTCCTCATCCCGGATAAAGCCGAGGAGCTTTATTCTGTCATCACCTTCAGCCAGCCTTTTGACTCTCTCAAACTCCTCTCCAGTTCCAGCTAAAAGTAGCCTCGCGTTCGGGTTGTCCCAGCGCTTGAAGAGTTCAACGAGGAGTGTGTGTCTCTTATGGTAGTCCATCCTCGAAATGTAGCCAAGGATAAACCTCCCGGGTTCCCTGAACTTTCCGGCTTTAGGTGGCTCTCTAAGAAAGCGCTCGTCTATCGGCTGGCGAACGACCTTTATCTTGTCCTCCGGAACACCAAACCTCACAAGATCAACCTTCGTCAAGTGTGAAACCGCGTAAATTACATCACATTTTCTAGCCGAGAGAAGTCCGAGACGGATGAAAAGACGCTCAAAGAGTCCCTTGAGTCCATTCCTTGGGTGTTTCAGCGGGATGAGGTCGTGAACCGTTATCCTTTTCTCTGGTTGTGGCTTGAAAAGCGGAAGAGTTATGCCCTCAATAACTCCAACGGCATGGTAAGTGTCACACCCTGAGCGAACAAGCCAGAGGGGGACTTTAAAGAACTGCCAGAGAAGGTAGGAAACCCCCTCACATGGAGAGAGCTCAACTTCGTGCCCCCCCCTCTCAAGCGTTCTAATGAGGTTTCGGGTGTAGACCGCTATTCCACCGGCCTTTGTGTTCAACCGCCGAACGATTAGACAAACCTTCATTCAATCCCCCCTGTAAACCCTGATGAGGACTTTAACAATCCGGTCCCAGTCGTAGCGCTCTGCCCTTTTCTGCGCAAAGGTTCCGAGTTTTTTGGAGTTATGATATGCAGTTAGAAGCGCCTCGGCAAATCCCTCCAAGCTGACATCAGCGACAAAGCCATCTCTTCCACTCTCCATCAAGTACCTCGAGGCATTCATTGGGTGATTCATAGTAACCACCGGGATTCCCGAGGCCATTGCCTCAAGGACAACCATGCCAAAGCCCTCCCTTCTAGAAGGAAAAGCAAAGACCTTCGATGCTTTCATGAGAGCTAGGACGTCCCGATAATCGCCTAGGAATCCTGTAAAAGTTGTGTTTTTCTCAATCCCCAATTTCCGCGCGAGGAGTTCGAGCTTTGCCTTCTCTGGACCATCTCCAACTATGATAACCCTAAAATCGGGTAGCTCCCGTTTGAGTAATGCCAGGGAGTGGAGGAGAAAGTCAACCCCCTTCTCAGGGATAAGTCTGCCAACGAAGAGGAAATCAGATTCAAGGGGTGACGGTTTAAGGGAATGAATCAGGTTGGTATCTATGCCGTTCGGAACGAGGTGAATTAGCTTTCTAAGGCCGGAGTTGAATAGATCAGTTCTCGTTTTCTGAGAGACAGAGATGTGCCTCTCGAAGGAGAAGAGGCCTCTCTCGGCGATCTTCCCTATAATACCCACCTTACCAAGGTAGTCAAACCAGTAATCCCCCCAGAACTCATGCCATGTTATGAGGACATTCTCCAACCCGGCTAGCCTGAGTGAATGGGCCGGGAGATATGGACTCGCTTGGCAGTCGATCACATCAAACCGCTCCCCTCTGAACTCAGAAAGAAGAGCGATAGAATGAATAAGAGGGGGGGTTACTGAGCGTCTTGAACCATAGTAAAGCCTGTTAACTCTGACTGTCCCATGATAGTGAATCCCCTCACGCTCTATCTCTGACTTTCCTTTCCAGAGTTTGTAGCCGTAAACATGAACCTCGTGATTAACAGATAACCTCCTTGCAAGTTCATAGATTCTCCTTTCAACTCCACCCTTCACCCATGGATAGATCACGTCATAGACGAACGCTATTCTGAGGGTCTCCATCACTCAGGATTGTCCGCTAACGTTTATAAGACCATCCAATGAAGTCAGCCCAGTGGAAAAGGGGTGTCGAACCATGGTTAGCACACTTATTGCAGTCACCGCTATCATCATTGCCTTCTGGGCCGTCATATACGCCCTCTTCAAAGACAGGAGCAACGAGGAGGAAGGGCTATCTGTTGATTTCTTCATTGCAATGTGGCGCACCAAGAGACTACTGGGCTTCATAGACAGGCTGGCCCGGAAAAACGGGAAATTCTGGAAGGTTTACGCGGATATAGGAATTGCCCTCGGCTTTATGGGAATGGCCTACGTCTTCTACGCCCTCTTTAAAACGGCTATGGCCACACTCCAAACCCACGGGAAGCAGGCCGGTGTCCAGCTCGTCATTCCAGGTCTCACCATACCCCTCTGGTACGGCTTGGTGGGCCTTGCCGTGGTCATGGTGGTCCACGAGCTGAGCCACGGTGTCACAGCAAGGGCCGACGGCCTCCCGCTGAAATCAGTTGGACTCGTTCTCCTCGCCGTCATCCCCGGTGCCTTCGTCGAGCCGGATGAAGAGGCACTGTCAAAGGCATCGCTGAGGACCAGGCTCAGGGTTTACGGTGCAGGTTCCCTGGCCAACATCGCGACAGCCTTAATAACACTCCTTATAATCAACTTCGCCGTCTCCCCCCTCCTCCAACCATCCGGGGTTCTGGTGTCAGGGGTCTTAGAAAACGGTCCGTCCCACGGGATCCTCCAGAAAGGGGATGTAATAACGGCCATGGACGGAATGCACGTCAAAACCCTCGACCAGTTCATCGAATTTATGAACAAAACGAAGCCGGGCCAGGTGGTCATACTGACGGTCCTGAGGGATGGAAAGATGATAAATATCAACGTGAAGCTTGGAAAACATCCAGATAAACCCGGGGAGGGCTTCCTTGGAATATACCCAGCGCAGAACGTCGTGTCGAAGATTGGGATGGAGTGGCTTATACTGCCCCTGTTCTTCTCGCTCTACTGGATATACGTGCTCAACATCGGCATAGGCCTGATGAACCTCTTCCCGCTCGTCCCACTCGACGGGGGCAGGATGCTCGACGACGTATTCAAGCGCTATCTGCCGGAAGGGATAGCGAACCCCGTGCGGTATTTAACAATAGGAATAGGACTCTTCCTGCTTGCCCTGAACCTCTGGCCGGCACTGGCGAACCTCGCGGGATGAGAAGGGTTAACGGAAAGAACGCCAATCAAAGGGGGCGTATCTCAATATTTCCGTGCTCAAAGCGGAACTCCGCCTCCGACGGGGTGAAACTGGGAAGAAGTGATTTCCTTGCTATCATCCTCTCCACACCGGAGATGCTGGTGGACCTGAACTCCACGATGTGCTCCGCGTACTGCGAGAGCCACTCTATAAAGCGCCGGCTGGCCCGCTCCCTATTGAGCAAGAGGATGTTTATGGGCCGCTCCCGCTCCTCCCGCATGAGGGCCAGCTCCTTCATAAGGAGGTTTCTCCTGAGGATTCTCATGGCAACGTCCTCACCAAACAGGTCGGGAAGTGCATCTACGGTCACAGATATGCCCACGGGCTTTCTACTATCAGCACGCTCCTTCATTATTCTGCGGTAGACCGCTTCCATCTTAGCCAAGAAAGTCTCCGAGTCAATTGAACCCGGGTAGTAAACAAAGGGCAGGTTGACGTTGAGGTTGTAGATGGAGCCTATGACGTCGACTATGGCTAGGTTTCCTTCAGCCCCATCCCTAAGAAAGTCGTACTGCATTGTCAGCGCGTACTTTTCAAGGAGGCTGATGGGGAAGGAGTAGCTCGTGATGACCCCAAAGCCGCCCAACTCTATCATGCGCCTAAAGACCTGAACGCCAATGGTCCATCCGAATGATGAAGCATCGTAGATAACGAGCAGGGTGCTGTCATCAAGCAGTCCGCTACCCATCATCTCATCCAGCTCTTTGATACCTGTGCTGACTACGCGGGGCTTGAACTTCTTTAGAACTTCTTCCATCACTCTCACCTGCGGTATTTTGGGGGCAATCCTTTTTAAACGCATCCACCGTCATGCCAACCATGGCAATGAAGTGCTCGAAGTGCGGCAGACCCGCAGTCTACCACGCGCGCTACAGTGGCCTTTATTACTGTCACAAGCATTTCAACGAGATGGTGGAGAAGAAGTTCAAGGAGACTGTCAAGAAGTACCGCCTCATTGAAAGGGGCGAGAGGATAGCGGTTGGTGTCTCCGGAGGAAAGGACAGCGTAGTCCTGATGCACCTCCTGGCGAAGCTCCGCGAGAAGTTCCCCTTCGAGCTTGTCGCGATAACGATTGACGAAGGCATAGCCGGCTACCGCCCGCCGAGCGTTGAAATAGCGAAGAGAAACGCAAAGAAGCTCGGGATAGAGCACAGGGTTTATTCCTTCAAAGAGTACACAGGCTTCACCCTCGACGAAACCGTCGAGATAATGGGGAGCTTTGAGAAGGGCGAGAGAGTCGGAGCCTGCTCCTACTGCGGCGTCTGGAGGCGCTGGCTTTTGAACTACGCGGCCAAAGATGTGGAGGCAGACAAATTGGCAGTGGGCCACAATTTGGATGATGAGGTCCAGATGTTCATAATGAACATCATGCGGGGCGACATAGCGCGCCTCGGGAGGACCGGCCCCTACTACGAGGAGATACACCCAGACCTGGTTCCGAGGATAAAACCCCTCCGCGAGATTCCGGAGAAGGAAACGGTGCTCTATGCGGTTTTGAACAACATCGAGGTCGACCTGAGTGAGTGCCCCTACGCGGTCGAAGCCTTCCGCGCCGAAATTCGCGACTGGCTCAACGAGATGGAGGAGAGGCATCCCGGGACAAAGTACCAGATTCTCAGGAGCTACGACAAGCTGTTTCCCCTCATCGCGAAGGCCTACACCAAAAAAACGGGCGAGCTTAATCGCTGTAAAATATGCGGCCAGCCAACGACTGGCGAGATATGCAAGGCCTGCCAGTTCCGCCTCCAGGTGGAGAGGAAGGCAAGAGAGAAGGGGCTGACCTTCAGGATCGAATGATGAAGGGCCAGTACACTAAACAGGAATTTATAAAAAGCTGTTTAGTATACTGAACAACCCTTATAACCTATGAACACATATTACCGACCATGAAGAAGGAACTCGCGAAAGTGTTAACAGAATGGCAGGAAACCTGGACACCCGAACTCATTGGGAGGGACTTTGACCTCTCCCTCCTTCCACGGGAGCTCAACAAGGTTGTAACCTTCGCGGGATGCAGGAGGACGGGAAAGACCTAACCTGATGTTCCAGCTCATTAACGAGCTTAAGAAGACCACCGAAAGGAAATCGATATTCTACATCAACTTCGAGGATGAGAGGCTCGAAAAGAGCAGTGAAACCCTGACCGAGCTCATACCTTCGATTGAAGAACTCTACGGGAAGAAGGAGAGGCTTTACCTTTTCCTCGACGAGATTCAGAACATTGAAAACTGGGACTCCTAGGCGAGGCGGGTAAACGATTCCAGAAGGGACGTGAGGCTCTTTCTAAGCGGTTCCTCCTCAAAGCTCTCCAGTCGGGAAATTCCAACGTCCTTACGGGGGAGGGTACTAACCTTCGAGGTTTTTCCGCTGAGCTTCCGGGAGTTTCTGAGGTTCAGGGAATTCGAAGTTCCCAAGAGAGTTGAGTTCAGCAGGAAAAAGCCAGAACTCCTGAACCTGATGAGAGAATACGTTCTCTTCGGGGGCTTTCCGGAGGTCGCCCTGACCAATGACGTTAGAATAAAGAGGATGCTCGTTAGGGATTACTTCAACACGATAATAGCCCTTGACGTGGTGGAACGCTACGGCATCAGAAACCCGGAGGAACTCAGGGCATTCATTAGGCTTCTCCTGAATTCCGAATACTTCAGCCTCAGCAAGCTGGAGCGCACTATGCGGAGCCTCGGATACTCCATAAGTAAAGCGACGCTCTCAAACTATCTACGCTATCTCCAGGAGTGCTACTTCGCGTTTCCAGTGGAAGTTTACTCCCCCAAAGTCAAGCTGAAGCTCCAGCATCCAAAAAAGGTGTACTTTGTTGACAGCTCCTTCATAACGTTCCTCAGCGTAAAGTTCAGCGAGAACTTTGGAAGGCTGATGAAGAACACCGTATTTATCGAACTCCTTAGGAGGGAAAAGGAGGTGAACTACGTCCTTGGTGACAACTGGGAGGTTAGCTTTGTCCTGCCGGATGAGGAGACACTGATTCAGGTAAGCTACGACGTTTCAAACCCCGAGACGATAGAACGTGAGCTGAAAGCCCTGAAAAAAGCAAAGAAACTTTTCCATTGGGAAAAAGCGGTGTTGATAACGTGGGACACGGAGAAGAAGGTCGATGGAATCGAAATCGTCCCGCTGTGGAGGTTCCTCCTCGGGGATTATTGAGGCACCGGTTTCCATCGAAGAATCCCGAAGAAATCCACGAGAAGAGCGAGGCGAGGACTGAGCTGGTTCCCACCGGAAGATTCAGGGAATAGAGTGCTTCATAGAGTTTCTCATGCGTTCAAGGGTCGGGGCTATTCTATAACGATATTCCCGTGTTCCACCCTGAAGGTGTAACCGCCATCACGGGGGCTGAACTCCGGAAGTGGCGACTTCCTGACTATCATTTTCTCAACCGTGGAATCCGGGGAGGAGAAGAACTCGATTACATACTGACTGTAGAGGGCTATCCAAGAGATAACCCCACTCGATATCCTGTCCCTGTTGAGGAGGAATATGTTGATGGGCCTCTTACGCTTCTCAACGAGCCTGGCCTTCTCTTTCGAAGCCATGAGGTTCTGAAATACCTTTATGAAGTTCCTTTCACCAAGGAGAAAGGCCATGCCGTCGATTGTGAAGTCTATGCCAATTGGCCTCCGGTCTTTAATCTTCTCGGTCAAAACACGCCTGTAGAGGTGGGAGTACTTGGGGAGGAAAGTGGCGGCGTCCATCGTCTCGTCGGTGTAGATAAAGCCCGCATCGTACTCTACCCTGTAAAACGAGGCAAACATATCGATTATCGCCAAGTTACCCCTCCTGCCCTCCTCCGTGGGATCAAAACCAATGGAATTGATTTCGACCCTGAGCGAGGAGAAAGGAAGGACGGAGTTTATCATGACTCCAAAGTCCCCCTCGGCTATTCGGTTGCGCAGTATCTCAAAGGCCAGTGCCCAGCCGGATGAGTATGTATCATAAATTATCAGGAGGTTTGTGTCCTCGAGGATGCCGCCTCCGAGGGCGTTATCGAGAACCCGAATCCCAGTCTTTAAGATTCCCACAACTCTTCACCACATTACAGTCGTGCCCAACGTATTTAACTTTAACCCGGCTCTGAGATTCAGAAAGACTCCACGGTATAAATAGGTTGGGAGTATAACTATTCTGAGGTGAGAGCATGGAGGACGTGAAGGCCCTTCGGGAGACGCTCGAGAGGGTTGAGGGCAGGCTTATAGCGGCAGGCAAAGTTTACTCCGCTATGAATTTCGCCTTCTGGCTAACCGTGATGGCGATTTACTACGCGCTGGAAGGAGTCGTAAACATGAGGGGTGCGGCATCCACCGTTTATTGGAGCGGTGCCATACTCATCGGAATCCCCCTGACCATACGAATATGGAGAAGGTTTGAGAGGCTCTGTGCAACATCCCATCCCGGAGCAGGGAGGGCTGGAAGGGGAACCGCAATTCAGATAGCCCTCGCCTGGGTCCTTGGGAGTGTAATCGGGTTCTTCGTCATACCATCGATGACCGCCATAGGCGTAAACGCCGATGTCAGGTTCGCCACAGGATTGCTCAGTTTTATCGGAATTGCCCTCCTCAGTCAGTGGCTCATAACAACAGGGGGCCGGAGTGAGTTCGAGATGATCCCGGCCTTCCTCCTCCCGGCAATTGCGATACCCGTTGTGTGGAACATGGAGTCCGGGGCGATTACCTGGGCTGGCTTCGTGATAGTGACGGGCTTCAGCATCACCATCTTATGGTACCTCTACTCAGCGTTTAAAGCGATAGTGCGGTGATAAGATGGAATCCCTGCGGGAGCTGGCCAAGAACCACATCCTGGGCAACCCCACACGGCTGGCGATAATGCTCTACCTCCTGCCGAGGGACAGGGTTCTATTCAAAGACCTCTTGGGGGTTCTTGAGCTGACCCCCGGGAACCTCGACTCCCACCTAAGGGCACTCCAGACGGCCGGCTATGTGGAGGTTTACAAGGTGATAGCGGACAGACCAAGGACCGCCGTGAGGATAACGGAGAAAGGTGCAGAAGAGACCGGAAAATACCTCCGAACGCTGAAGGGAATCCTCAGCTCCCTTTAGACTCCTCCTCAGCTTTTCTCCTAAGCTCCTTAACCCTCTCAATTCTGTATTCATCCACCAGTCTAAGCAACCTCTCCGCCTCCCTCTCCTCGTCCTCTTTTGTCCACCTCTCAAGCAACCCCTCAATGGCCTTCTCAAGGGTCTCACGCTCCACAACAGCGAACTCGTCAACCCTTTTAACGTCCAGCTCTTCGGAAAAGAAGAACGGAACGTGGGCCTCGCGGAGGACCTCCGCAACTGGATGAGGGAGGGGGCCTTCGGTTATAACTGCCCGGATTCCATTCGCAACAAGCTCCTCGGCGATTGCCTTCCCCGCCCCTGCGGGATTGAGAACAAAGAGCACGTCACCTTTCCTGAGGCCAACCTCGCGCTCGATTCTCTCAAGCTCGCGCCAGCTGAGAACCCTTAGGACTTTCAGCGGAACCGCACTACCACGAACCTCGACCACGTTCATTCTCTTGACCTTCACAAGGTCCCTACCCAGCCTCTCTATGACCGCCTTGGCTTCCCTCAGCTGTTTCTCGAGGGTTTCAATGCGCTTCACCTTCGCCTCAAGCTCCCTCTCGCGGAGGACCTTCCTCCTGACCTCGTCATCGTAATCAACCAGCCTCCGCTCCAGCCTCTCTATAGTTTTCCTCTGTTGCCGTATGGTCTCCCTCAGCTCGCGGTTCTCGCTCTCAAGCATCTCAACGCGCTTTTCAAGCTCCCTTATACGCTTAATGAAAGGGGAAAAGTCAACGTTCTCCCTAGCCTGCTCCACGGGTTTCTCTTCCACCTTTCTCTCCCGAAAGGAAACCCTCTGCATCGCCTCGCCGAGGTTGTATCCACCTATCACTAGGGCCTTCACTTCCTCGGACTTTTTTGTTAGACCTGCCTCCCTGAGGCGCGCATCTATGTGCTCCAGCTTCGGCTTGAGCCGGAGGTAGGCCTTATACGCGGCCGCCAAAGCGTCACGCTGGTGGTCATCCTCGACCGAAATCCCAAGATTTCGCAGGAGTTCGTTCTTCTCCTCTATCCTCAGGTTCTCCCTTGGGGCGAAAAGGTTTGCCTTAAATGAGCGGGCTATCTTTTCTACGAAGCCCGGGGCAGGGGTAACGTCGGTCGCAACTACAACCGGATGTCCAATCTCACTCACGAAGCGGAAGACCTCACCGATGGGCATGTTCCTCTCGCTGTGGAGGCCAACGATTCTCCCGTTCAAATCAACGGCCGCTATCCCAACCGTTATCCCCGGGTCGATACCCACTATGATGCTCCTCCTCGCTCTGACTGCCTCTTCGCCATTGAGTGGGGCGAAACCAAGTTCAGACCTCTCAACCGGCTGAATCCTGACCTCGACGTCCCCACCGCGCATCGGCCTTATTAACCCTGCCAGCTCTTCCCGTGAAGCGTAAACCCTAAACTCCCCCCTAGAGAGACCATAGTCCCTCTCCTCAGTCTCCAGGTCAAAGGGTACCTCCGCCCGTTTCAGCCTTTCCTCTATCTCCCTCACCTTGTCGCGAACGAGGTTGTGCACCCTCTTTCTGTAGCGATCCTGGCTCCAACCGCCCTTGCCATGACTCCTCCCCCGGGTCACCTTGACGATGACCTCGTCCTCGAAGGCTAAAACCTCGTAACCGACCCCCCTGCTCGCGAGCAAAGCAGAGAGTTTAGCCTCCTCGTAGGGGTCGAAACGGTCAACCGTCCTTATTCCATGCTCCTTGGCGAGGCTCTGAAGGCTTCTCTGCTCGCCCGGCCTCCCGGTGACCTGGACGAGCTTCGTTTCAGGTGGAAGTGAGCGGAGGAACTTCCTGAGGTCTCCCCCAAGCTCGGTAACGCTGTCGATTGCAACGATATCCGGCCTCCTACTCTGGATGAAGCGAATCAGCCGATAGAGTGTAAACTCACCCTTTCGCTCCAGTATACCGTTGAACCAGCCCACCACCGCGAACCTCTTAGGGTTCTCCCCGACTACATCAACCCCCACTATCAGAATAGGCATCAACCCAGCTAAGCTCGCACCGTGACTTTAAAAACCTCACCATGCCAAAACCGTTATTTACCCTCAGAACGTAAAACCCCCGGTGATGGGATGAAGATGCGGCTCGTTTTTGACAAGGAGTACGACATAGTGACTGGGAAGTATAGGGTCAGGGTAAGGGAGCTTGACCTTGACGACGAGCTAAAGGCCGTTGTTGACGGCTTTGAACCCACGGTGAAGATAAGGGGCGAGGAGATTGGACTGAGTGAGCTTTTGGACAGGTCCTTCGAATCTCCCACGAGGGAAGATGCGGAGAAAACAATGGGAGAGATAAGGGGAGCACTGATAGAGGCCCTGAGTGCACTGATAGCAAGATTCAAGGAGGCCCAGAACTTCAACGGCTCTGTAGTTTACGAGATAGACTTCAATGAGCTGTGACCCAAATCCCCTCCAATTGAAACCTCCACCACTCTCTTGATGGCCTCGTCTATTGTTTCCTGCGCCATCGAAGGCCTCGGTTTGTCTAGGGCCTGGGCGTGGCTGAAGGGCACGTGTACAAAGCCCGCCCTCGCTTCCATCCCCGCGACGGCTATCGTATGGAGTGCTGTGAACATCGCAGTATTGCAGACGTAGGTTCCTGCAGTATTGGAGACAGAGGCAGGTATTCCCGCGTTTCTTAAGGCCCTTACAATGGCCTTTATCGGAAGCGTTGCAAAGTAAGCGGCCGGGGCACCATCGAAGACCGGCTCATCCTCCTGCGTAACCCCCTCGTTGTCGGGCATCTTGCTGTCCATGACGTTTATTGCAACGCGCTCGACTGTGATGTTCGGCCTTCCGCCGGCTTGACCAGTCAGAACCACCACGTCTGGCTTTTCCTCAACGATCAACCTCGGGAGGATCTTCCTGACACCGTTGAACGTCACGGGGAGCCGGTGTTTTACTACTTCAGCACCGCTAATCTCCCCGGGGAGCGCTTTAACAGCCTCCCAAGAGGGGTTGATTTTCTCACCGCCGAAGGGTTCAAAACCCGTAACCAGTACCTTCATGGAACCACCGGAAAGGTTAGGTTTTTAGGCTTTAAAAACCACTTCCACCGAGAGGGGTGAGGATGAAGTACGACGTTCTTATAATCGGCGGGGGCCCTGCCGGCAACTACCTGGCGAACCTGCTCGCAAGGGACTTCAGCGTCGCGATCGTCGAGAAGAAAGGCTCTTTTGGTGGAAAAGCCTGCACTGGTATAATCGGGACGAAGAACTACGAGAGACTCGGCTTTCCGGAGGAGGCGATACTTAACCAACTCCGTGGTGCGGTCTTCTACTCGCGAATACAGAGCTTCGAAATCGAGAGAAAGAAGCCGCAGGCTTATCTGGTCGACAGAAAAGTCCTAGAAAAGGCCTTGGCGGAGAGGGCCGTGAGTAGGGGCGTGGAATACTATATGGCCACCGCGTTCCAGGGCTTCAAAGGGGGGAAGGCAATCCTCCAGCACCTTGGAGAGAGGATCGAGGTGGAGGCTGACTTCTACGTTGGGGCCGATGGGGTTTCGAGCACGGTTGCGAAGGAGATGGGTGCAAAGACAAACGCGGAATTCCTGAGCGGCTATGAGGTCGAAGTCGTCGGCGATTTTAAGAAAGATTTCGTCGAGGTGTGGATCAACAAGGAGATAAATGGAGACTTCTTCATGTGGGTGGCGCCCGTGAATAAAGGTCTCGCGAGGGTTGGAACACTGGGGAGCATTGAAGCCCTGAACAGGTTCCTGAGGTTAAGGCGGCTCAAACCGACCTCCGTTGTTGAGTTCAAAGCAGGTTCAGTTGGCTTGGGCTGGAGGAAGCCCTGGGTTAGGGGAAACGTGGCCCTACTGGGAGACGCCGCACTCCAGATAAAGCCAACGACCGCCGGGGGGATAGTCTTCGGAGGAATATGCGCCCACGCGCTGAGGGAGGCACTCCTCTCGGGAAGGTTCAGTGATTACGAGAAGGTCTGTGGAGAAATAAGGAGGCAGATAAGCTTTGGCATGCGCTTCAGGAGAATATTCCTGGGAATGAGTCAGGGCGATGTGGAGAAGGTTTTCGAGGTTCTGGGGAGCAGGGAGGCCAGGGAGATCATAGAGGAACAGGCTGACTTCGATGACCACATTAAGACCGCCAAGGCACTCCTGAAGAGACCGAAGCTCCTCGCAAAGCTCATAAGGATAAGCCCATCGATAGTCCGCTACCTCGTGTGAACCGGGGGTAATAGAATGGGAACGTGGAGAATGGGCCTCCAAGGGGAGTACCTGAGGGCGATAGCCGAAGGAGGGAAGAAGATAGAAGGTCGCCTATACGACGAGAAGAGACAGAAAATAAGGCCGGGCGACACGATAATCTTTGAGAACAGGCTGATGTGCGTTGTCAAGGATATCCGCGTCTACTCGTCGTTCGGGGAGATGCTTGAAAAGGAGGGTCTGGAGAACGTTCTGCCCGGAGTAGAAAGCATTGAAGAGGGCGTTAGAGTTTACAGGCGCTTTTATAGTGAGGAGAGGGAGAGGAAGTACGGTGTTGCTGCCATAGAGGTCGAGCCTGTTGGGTGGGTTGGGAACCAGGCTACTGAATAATCCCTCAGCTCTTTAAAGTTCACAGGATTATCCTAAGTACGCATCCACGAGGACAAAATAAGAATAGCAAAAATGTAAAATCACAGGTACTTCTCTTTCACCCACTTTACGAAGTAGTCCGGGTTCAGTTCCTCGCCGATGGCCTTCTTCAGGAGTTCCTTCGGCGGGTAGATGCTTCCCCAGCGGTGGATCCTCTCGCGGAGCCAGGCCTTTATCGGCTCGAACTCGGCTTTAGCAACCTTCTCCTCGAAGTCTGGGATGTCGCGCTTGATGTGGTAGTAATACTGGGCCGCGAGGAGGGTTCCGATGCTGTAGGTCGGGAAGTAACCAATGGTTCCGTGCGCCCAGTGGATGTCCTGGAGGATTCCTTCTGCGTAGGTCTTTGGCCTTATGCCCAAAAGACGCTCCATCTCCTCGTTCCAGAGTTCTGGCAGGTCTTTCGCCTTAACGCCCTCATTGAGCATCATCCTCTCCAGCTTGAAGCGGAGGAGTATGTGGAAGTTGTAGGTAACGACATCTGCCTCCGTCCTAATGAAGTCGGGTCTGACTATGTTGAAGTAGAGGTAAACGTCCTCGGGTGTGTAGTTCCCCATGAACGGGAGGTTCTCCTTAAGCGTCGGGTAGATAAGCCCAGCGAACTCCCTTGACCTCCCTATGATGTTCTCCCAGAAGCGGCTCTGGCTCTCGTGGATTCCGAGGGAAACGCCACCCACTATCGGGCTGAACATGAAGCGTTCATCCTGCTGGAGTTCGTAGAGTGAATGCCCGAACTCGTGAACCGTGCTGAGTATCGTCCTCCTGAAGTCGTAGCCCTCGTATCTGGTGGTTATCCTGACGTCGCGGATGCCAAACTCGGTCGTGAATGGGTGGGCTGAAACATCTAAGCGAGAGCGGACTCCGAGCGGGAAGCCGAACTTCTGGAGAATCCAGAGGTTTACACGCTCCATCTGCTCTTTCTCGTACTTCTCCTTCTCGAGCGGGTGCTCCCTGGGAACCTTACCCTCTTCCATTATCTTCTCGACGAGGGGCTTGAGTTCCTTTTCAAGCTTGTCGAACATCCTCTCGACTTCTTTGGTGGTAGTTCCTTCCTCGAACATGTCGAGAAGGGCATCGTAAGGCTCCTCTTCATAGCCGAGATAATCAGCGGCCCGCTTGGCCAAATCAATGATTCTGTCGAGCCAAGGTTCGAACTTGGAGTAGTCGTTACTCTTCTTCGCCTCCTCCCAAGCCTTAGTTGCCTGGCTGGTTACCTCGCTCATCTCCCTAAGGAACTCCGGCGGGAATGATCTGCTTATCCTTATGTCCCTGTCAAGGACGCGAACAACGCCGTGCTCGTACTCGTTGAGACCTTCGATTCCCTTTGCCTTCTCCACAAGCTCGACGAACTCGGGCCTAAGGAGAAACTCCTGACCCATAACCGAAAGCTCGCCCTGGGCAACGCTCCTCTCAAGGATGCCCTCCTTTGGCATGTTAACCTCCATATCCCAGCCAAGGACACTCTGGGCGTGGTTTATTGCCCATATCCTCCTGTACTTCTCAAGAATCGTTTTAATGGTCTCGTTCTGGAAAACCTGCTCCATTTCCATCACGCTCCTTTCCTTGGGTAACTCCGTTTTCTATTCGCAGAGAAACTTTTAAACCTTTTCGATGGACATCTAAACGGAGGATTAGAAACTTTTTACTACACCCTCAATCCGGGCAGTAGTTGGAAATGGGACAAAAGACTGCAATCAACCGTTACATTAATCTTTTCCTCAAGAGAAGGGCACTGAGAGTTATCAGAACTATAAACGCAGGTCCGCAGATGCTCTTTTTGGTGGGTATTGAAGTCGTGGTTGTGTTCGCGTGGAGTGAAGTGGTATTCCCTCCAGCAGTGCGTGATGACCATGTCGTGTTCACTAACCTAATTGAAGTGACCGTTTCATTCGTTTTCTCGCTGGTGTTCGTGATGTTAAGCGTGGCGTTCTCCGGAATGGTTGTTTGGGCTATAGTCTCATTCGAGGTGGCGTTTTCTGGAGTAACAACCGGTTTGCAGAACGTTACGTTAACGATTTTAACGCTACTCGGAAACCAGAAGCCGGTTAAGTTCTCAGTCGCGTTGATGTAGAAGAGCGTCACGTTTTTCACTTGGCCATCCTTTTCAAGGAGGAAGTAAACCGGGAGCTTTGAGTGGGGGGTATTGCCAGGAACGGTGGAACGCTCGTGGGTTTCGTGACGCTTGAATTAACCCCAACGAAGAAGTAGGCTTTAAAAGGCCCGTAGTCAGGAGAAGGCAAAAACTCCTTCGGAACTACGATTTTCCAACCGTTTATTGTCCCGCGGGTTCTCATTATCGGAATGTTGGGGGATGTGACGTTAGTCTGTTCAACGCAGGAGGTATTCAGATTGAGGTGGTAAACGTATTTTTTGTTAAAACTTTCAACGGTTTCTGGAGAGTATGCGGAAAAGCTTACGTTAACGAACCAAGAACCGTTGGCGTAGTAAACCCAGTTGAAGTAAACGTAAGTTATGTTTTTGGGGGCGTAAGGCGGCAGGGATGCCTCCAACGCGGGAGTAAAGTTGAGGAGGTAGAACACAGAGCCGGTGTAATAGAATAAGTAATCATATACTTCATAAACTGACATCCAGCAGTTTCCTTTCATGTCGCAGGTGGTTCCCGTGTTGTCGATTTCGGCATTGATTAATGCCGCTGTCCCGTTGGAGTAAACCTTGTAGCTGACAACGTAGAAGTAACCGTTGAGCTTTACAGAGTAAACCGCCGAAGCAACCGGGGCAAAAAGAAGGAGGATTAAAAGAGGAATCACCATTCGGGACATCTCCCCCTCACCACGTCCACAACCTTAGCGACCATCCTCGTACCCGTCCCCGGTGTAGTTGATTCTTTTACCTTCACCACCAAGGAAAACAACCCTGTCAAAACCCCTGTCCTTGAACCACTGAACTACCTCGTAGTAAGAAGTTGGCCCCCTTCCCCCAAGGGTCATCCTCGATTCATACCCCCAAGAGACCCATCCCACCGAACCCACCACAAACCAAACTTCGACATAAGGAATCATCAATTCTCAATAGTTAATTAGTGTATAAAAACCTATTGGTTAAACAAATAGGTTTAAATCTGACTAAAAGTTCCAAAACAATCGAATTCAAGGAGAGTAAAGAATTACAATAGTCTAAACAACAACCGCTTGACTTAAAACTTGAAAGAACGTAAAGGCTGCAATTAATGGAGGGGCGATAAAATGATCGAGCTAGTTGTCCTCGGTCACGTTTCGATAGATACAATAGTTTTTCCTGATGGAAGAAAACTAGACATGCCCGGCGGTGCCGCTGCGGCCGTTGCTACTTCCGCTTCACTGGCCGGTGCAAAGGTGGGATTGGTTACAAAGGTGGGCGAGGATTTCCCGAGGGAGTGGCTGGAGAAACTCGCCCAGTACGTTGACATAAGGGGCTTTCAAATCCTGTCTGGAAGGACGATACACATCTGGGTGATCTATAGAGAAGATGGGAGCGTCGAGTCGCCCGTTGAGATGGGCGTTGCCGAGAGGATGGGTGAGACGCCGATTCCGGAGGAATACCTGAACGCGAAGATCTTTCACATAGCTCCGATTCCACCGGAGGAACAGCTGAAGGTTATTAAGAGGCTCGAGGGGAAGAGGGTAAGCCTCGACTTCAACCCGACGTACATAGACGACTACCGGAGCAGGACGGACCTCGTGAGGGAGATCGTTTCCCGCGTTGAGGTGCTCTTCCCAAACGAGAGGGAGGCATTGATCATAACCGGAGCGGAGACGGTTGAGGAAGCCGCGGAGGTTCTCCACGAGTGGGGGGCAAAGCTCGTCGTGATAACGCGCGGTGAGAAGGGGGTTCTGCTCTACGATGGCGACTTTCACAACTTCTCCGCTCTCCCCGTAGAGGGCGACGTAGACCCCACCGGAGCTGGGGACGCCTTTGCAGGCGGCTTCCTCGCCGGTTACTCGCGCGGGAACCCGCTGGAGGAGTGTGTGAGGCTCGGTCTCGAAAGGGCGAGGGAGGTTCTAAAAAAGGAGGGCAGTTGGAGCATCTAATCCGTCGTCATCCTTAGGAAGAGGTAGAGGACGACGAGGAAGAGCGCCGCAACCCCCGTGACCTCCAGGCGGGGGGTAAAGCGGGCGAGAAAGACCATCAGAGTGTAGATGGGGAACGCCAGAAGTACCGCACCCAAGAGGATTAGGTAGTGCTCCTTGGGGGCACCCTTCCTGTCGAGGTATGCCATTTCAGCGGTCAACAGCGCCAGTGAGATAACACTCAAACCGTAGATGCCCCCTATTCTGTGGTAGATGAGGTAGAGCGAAACCGACAGGAAGAGAGCGAGACCCATCGAGTACCACCGGAGGGCCAACAGGCCTATCGGGAGGAGGATGAGGGTCCAGAGGTTCAGCCCGGCCAGTATAGCAAAGAGCAGCGCAAGTGGAATAAGCGAGTAGAGGCGCCTTTTGAGCTTCATGGGCCAACCACCTCCGCCATGGCAACCTTGAGGGGCTTCCCCACGTCCCAGTCAACCACCACCCCATAGGAAGACATTTTCCTGAGAAGGGCCTTCCGCTCCAGTTTGAGGAGCCTTAATGCAATCTCTTCCTCACGGCTCTTCGGCTCAACGGCGGTGTAGGGATTCGGGCTTATCACGACGACGTTGTAGCCGAAGGAAGCCATTGTCTTGAGGGCCTTCCTGCTTTCCTCCGTCAGAAGGGGTGAGAGGTAAACCAGCTGCGCCCTCGGTGGGAAGTGGGAGCGTATGAGGTGCTCAACCTGGTAGGCTATCATGTTGTTCTTATCGGGTTTTGCAGTGCTCAGGAAGTCTATGCACTTGAAGAAGTGTCTCTTGCCGTAGTCAGGCCTTACCCAGAGGGGAACATCTTCAGCCAAGAGAAGGCCGAAGCTCGTGCCGTCGTTCAGGGCGTTGAGCATCAACGATGCCGCGGCCCTTATGAGGTGGTCGAACACAAGCTCCCCACGGTAGGACGCGTCGACGATGAAGACGACGTCCACCTTTCTCTCACTTTCGTACTCATTGACCATTACCCTCCCGGTTCTCGCGGTCGCCTTCCAGTTGATTATCCTGAGCGGATCACCCGGTTGATACTCCCTTATCGCGTGGAACTCAACGCCCTCACCGACCCTCGGTGATGGAAGGGCACCAACGGTTATCTTGGTTCCCCTTGTAGAGTAGGGAGTGGGAACATCCTCTATAGCGGGAACGCCGATCACCTCGGTGTAAAGGTCAATCCGTTCCGTAAAGTGGAAGAGGCCGAAGGGGTCGAGGTAGCTTAGCTCGACCCAGTTAAACTCGTGAACCCCGCGCTTCACCCTGATCGTGTAGCGAAGGCTCTTGGATTCACCCTTGGAGAGCGAGATGAGCCACTCCCTCCTTCCGGAGGTGAGGCCAAGGCCTTCCGGAAGGTCGTCTCTTACCCTAAGACCCACGATGCGCTCTTCAGAGCTTATCCTCAGGATTACCTCGACCTCGCTCCCCTCAAGGAAGCGGTTGTGGGGAAGAATTCTCTCAACCTCGACCCTGATCCGCGGCTTGAAGAAGAAGACCGCCGTGAAGAGGGGCAGGAGGAGGGGAAGAACCAGGTAGGCGAGAGACCAGCGGACCATGAGGAAATCCACGACTACGATTCCCCATATCGTAACGAGCAGGCCCCACGCTTTTCCGGTGGGAACCATCCTGCCTTCAAGCTCGACCTTTTTCTCGCGGCGGTTGGGGTCGTAAGGAAAGGTGATGGAAAGCTGCTGCACTCAACCTCACCTGATCTCACTCGAATTTGGGAACAGGAACCTTTTCGAGGAGTTTCTCCATTATCCTCTCGGGGCTGACCTTTGTGTACCAGAGCTCCCTCTTTAGGATGAGCCTGTGGCTCAAAGCCGGAACTGCAACGGCCTTGACGTCGTCCGGGATAATGTAGTCCCTGCCCTCGAGTGCCGCGTACGCCCGGGAGAGCTTCAAAAGGGCCAGGGAACCCCTCGGAGAGGCACCTATCTCGACCTCCCTCTTGTCCTCCCTCGTGGCTGTCACGATATCGGTTATGTACTCCAGTATGGCGTCGCTGACGTAGACGTCCTCTATCGTTTGCTGCATCTCAACGACCTCTTCCTCGCTCAACATCCTTTTAACGTCCGCTTCCTCCTTCTTCCTCGCCATTCTCCTGCGGAGTATCTCCACCTCCTCACCCTTAGTGGGGTAGCCAACGCGGAGCCTGACGAGAAAGCGATCGAGCTGGGCTTCCGGCAGGGGATATGTCCCCTCCTGCTCTATGGGGTTCTGGGTGGCTATGACGATGAAAGGCGTTGGAAGGGCGTAGGTGTTTCCCTCAACCGTTACCTGCCTCTCCTGCATGGCCTCAAGCAGGGCCGACTGCGTCTTCGGCGGGGCACGGTTTATCTCGTCCGCGAGGAGGAAGTTGGTGAAGACAGGCCCCCGTCTGAACTCAAACTCCAGCGATTTCTGGTTGAAGACCGAAACGCCGAGGATGTCGCTTGGCAGGAGGTCGGGCGTGAACTGGACGCGCGTGAACCGCACTCCCATTGCGCTCGCAAAGCTCTTTGCCATCAGCGTCTTGGCCAGCCCAGGCAGGTCCTCAAGCAGGATGTGGCCGTTGGCCAGGATCGTCGTCAGCATGAGCTTCAGCACGTTCTCCTTTCCGACTATCACTTTGCTAACCTCGTTCAAGACGGCGGTTCCCTTCTCGTGTATCTCCTCAATCTTCATTCAGATCATCCTCCACAATCTTAAGTGCCCTCTCAAGGTTGTCCAGGAAGTCCCCCTCAGAGAGGAGGGCCTTTAAAGCCCCGTTAGGCTCGTTCATTAGGGATTGAAAAGTTGAACCGTAATCGTCCGAGAGAGTGGCATATATCCCCGCTATCTGCTCCGCAACGAGGGAGCGGGCCACCTTCCCGGTTTTGGCTTTCTTTATCAGCGTCACGGTGCGTTCAATGTCCGTCTTTACTTCAGTCTGAGCCGAGCGGCCCAGCCGAGGGATAACCCCAGCCATATCCATGTTGAAGAGGATAACGCCAAACAGGATGCCAATTGAAAGTACAGCAAGCCAGCGGGCAACGTAGGGGGCGGGGAATATCGCAAGTGCTACAAGGAGAGCCACTATGACCGCTATGCCCAGGTTAGTCCTCATCGATAACACCCCTCATCCTCCGGTACACTTCAAGTGCTCTCTTCGCGTCCTCCCAGGTGACTCTCTCGGGCGCGTACTTCGCCTTCTCGAAGAGCCTCGTTAGAGTTGTGAAAGCCTTTCTGAAGATGTTAACGTGCTCAACGTGCTCCCAGTGAGTCCAGCTCTCACTATAGGGGATTCCAAGCACCTCAAGCCAGAGAACGGCGTTCTTGTATATCCCAACCACAGCCTCCTTCGGGTCGGAGAAGGCATCCAAACCGAGTTCTTCGACTTTCCTGTCGAACTTCAGGGCTTTTTCGCGCATCTCCTTTCTCTTCCGCTTTTTGAGTGCATCGCGGTAGTATACCACACCGAAGTAGATGAAACCCAGCGCTATAATGATGAAACCTGTGTAGAGCAGGTAGTCCGGTGGAATAGAACCCGTAGCGGTGGTGTTCGTAACATTCCCGAAACCGTGGGCGTTCAGGGGGTGATAGTTGGCTAGAGCAGTTCCGTTTGTGATGTTGGAGGTGTTGTTCAGGATTATGGTTATGTGCTCCCCTTTCTGACGGGAGGCAAAGAAGTAAAGCGCAACTATTCCTCCAACCAGCATCAGGAGCCAGCCAAGGGTATAGTTCCCATCAGTGTTTACGATGCGCTTGTGGGGAATGTCGCGCCAGCTCATAAGAACGAGCGCGGCCACGATGAGGCCTATGACATCGAGGACGAAAAGCCCCTTGGTGATCGTCCACATAGATGTTCCAAGAGGATGCTTCTCAAGCTGCCCAGTCTCCGCACTGTAATTCATCAGGAGAGTCATGAATGCGATAACAAGTCCGAACAGTGTTGCTATCTTAACCCTGATGGACATTTCTACCGAGTGATGTACTCAGGTCAGCTTTAAAAGCTTTTACCCCTAAGTAAAAGAGGTGATAAAAATGGAGAGGATGCCGAGGCTTTACGTTGAGGGAAGCGCGGAGGAGTGTGTTGAAGGCGGGAAGGCCAAAAGTGAGTGCGTCATTCTCCAGGGAAACGTCGAGGTATGGCTTGAGAGTGGAGGGGACGTTCCCGAGTGTATAAACCTTGAGACTGCGGAGTTCCTTGTGAAGGAAGTCTACGACCGCTTTTACCAGTACGTTGACGGTTCAACGGGCAGAATGAAGGCCGACGCGGTTCTCGTCCTCCCGGATGGAAGAACCAGGATATATCTCAGAAAAGGCGATGGGCTTCTCCTCCTCCCGGTAGAAGGTTACACCAAGACGATAATAGCGAACGTTGGCAACCGCGTCAGGAAAGGGGATGCCTTCGCGGCAGTAACAACCAAGAAGGGGGAAGTCCACTACCTCAAGCCGCCAAAGAGCGGAACGGTGGTGTTCATAGACGAGATAACCCAGAGACCGCACTACGTTTATTACATCCTCCCCGAGGAGTGATCACTCCATCCCCTCCATCATGGCGTCTATACTCGATCGTATGGCCAGTTTTATCCCCTTTTCCTTATCCATGCCTTTAAGAGTTCGAGTGTTGTTGGGGCTCGTTATTATAAGCGACCACCGGTACACGTCGTCCTTCAGCGGGCTACTCTGGAACATCGCTATAAACCTCTTTTTCCCCGCTGACACTTCCACTATCTCAACGTCCGTTTCCCCGAGCTTCGACCGGTAGACTTCCTTAACATCGAGGTTTCCGTACTCCCCTTGGAGCATCTCAGAAAAATATCCCATATTATCACCCACATCAACTTGAACTTTATAGTATATTAACTTTTCCGCTCTTCCCACGTATGTTTCACGATGGCCAAAACTTTATAAGAGGGCCGGGCAACTCCAACCGAGGAAGTTTTGGAGTTGAAGAAAATGAAGGTTGAAGCTGGAGATTTTGTAAAGTTCCACTACGTTGGAAGGTTTGAGAACGGTGAGGTTTTTGACACCAGTTACGAGGACATCGCAAAGGAGAACGGCATATTGGTTGAGGATAGAGAATACGGGCCCCTTGGGGTGAACATAGGAGCGGGAGAAATAATCCCCGGACTCGACGAGGCTATAATTGGAATGGAACCCGGCGAGAAGAAGACCGTAACGGTCCCCCCAGAAAAGGCCTATGGAATGCCCAACCCGGAGCTTGTGGTCACGGTGCCCGTATCCGAGTTCACGCAGGTCGGCCTTGAACCGGTTGAAGGTATGTACGTCATGACCGACTCGGGAATAGCCAAGATAGTGAAGGTGGCAGAGGACGGTGTTGAACTCGACTTCAACCACCCGCTGGCTGGGAAAATCCTCTTCTTTGAGGTTGAGGTGGTGGAAGTCAAAAAAGAAGGGGCATCAGATGCCCATTCCGCTGAAGTTGAGGGTTAAAGTACCCTTGAATATAGCGACTCCCATAAGGACGAGCAGCAGGCTGTACTTTATGCCCGCTGTGTATTTTCCCTCTCTTATTATCCCGATTCCAAGACCAGAGATTACGGCCTGAGCCACAACAAACCCCAAGATAATCGTGTTTATTGTGTCTACTGGAAAGGTAATTGAAGCCGAACTGACGTTCTTCATGACCTGAGCCACGATGCCAAGGATTAACGGTCCGATAAAACCGCTGGTGATTATGAAGAACATCATCTGCATACCAGTCGAGGCTTTTCTCTCCTGCTTTATCCTGAGTACCTCCCTGACATCATTTCCAACGTAAACTAGGACCTCGCTCATTGGAGCGCCCCTTTCGAGTGCCTCTATGATAATCATCATTGAACGATAAAGAACGGTGGACTTCCTGTTCCTGAGGGCAAAGGCTCTGAGAGCCTCAACGGTGGGACGACCCTTCTTTATCTCCGAGACGGTCTTCTTGAATTCCTCCGTCAGGGCACCGAATTTCGCGGTGGTAAGCTCCTCAAGGGCCTCTGAGAAGGAAATCCCGGCCCGGAGTGAGCTGGCCAGGTAAAAGAAGGCATCAGGAAGGTTCCTTTCCATCTCCTCGGTGCGCTTCATCACGCGCCAATAGGGATAGCCGAAGACCATGCCAAGGAAAACCACAATGAAAGTTCCGAGGGTGTAGAGCCAGCTGCTGAACATGGCGACCATAACAGCAAATATAACCCCCAAGAGCAGGGATACTACCAGATACTCTGCGGCGAGGAAGTTAATCCCCGAGGAGTATATAAAAAGCTCGTAACGTTTCATCCATTTGGACGGAACGAGCTTGTTGACGAGTGAGATGAGAGACAATGATAATCCGCTCGCCATGTTTATCACCTGGGCTCTCCCTTCTTTATCATGTTGATTATTATGAGCGAGAGGGCAGGGAAAGCAAGCAAGAGCATTATGGCTATCGTTGATGGTGGCATGATGAGGCCCTGCGCCATCACCGAACCGGCGAGGATTCCTACGACAAACATCGTGGGCGTGACTATTGTAAGGAACATGTAGATGAAGGATACACCATTGACCTTCTGGACGTACTCAACAAGCTTCATCCTGTACTCAAAGGAGAAGTCCTCCGCCATCTTGTACATTATGTCCGCGAGGTTTCCCCCGAACTTAACCGCCCTGAGCATCTGCTTAACGACCCTGCTAACGCTCTCGGAATCCATCTTCTGCTCGAACCTCGTCATCGCATCCTCAAAGGAGGAACCTGTTCTCATGTCCATCAGGACGAGTTCAAACTCCTCAGATATGGGACCGTAGTCCGCCTTTGCAACGGAGAGCATTGACTCCGCGACACCAACGCCGGCACTGAGGAGCGACGCCATATGCCTGAGGGCGTAGGGAAGAGCCCTCTCAACCTCCATAACACGCCTCCTCCACACCATCTTTGGGTACTGACGCATGTACATGAAGCCACCCACGAAGCCGAGGAAGCCGAGTAGCAGTATGTTTTCAAAGGACAAAAAAAGGAGGTAGCCAGTTATCATCAGGAAGAACGCCGCGAAGACCGAAACCACAACCATCGTAGCCACGTACTTCTCCTTGGGGGTGTTTATGTTGGCGCGGTAGAGGTCCTGGTCAAGACCCTTAAGGGAGTTGGTGAGCGATGTTATCGGCCCTTTGAAGTAGCGGAGGAGGGCCTCAGCGAGCCTATCTGAGAACGAGGACTGCATCTCTCTCTTTCTCCACTCCAGCATCTCTTCCATCTGCTTCTCCCGCTCGTCCTCGAAGCTCTCCTTCTCTACTTCTTTCTGGAGCTGTTTGAGTGCTCTAAGCCTCTCCTGAACGCTCTTTCCCTGAGGAATTCTCCTCATCGGCTTCTCAGTTACCTCTATCGTCTTACCGCCGAGCCTCTCGAGGAAGTTCATGAATCCATCGACCACTCCCATGCTACCACCTCACATCACGGTCTTTATCTGCTTGCTGGCCTCGGTGTTGCCCTCCGCCTCTATCTTCCTGAGAAGTGCATCTTCATCGATGTAGAACTGACTTATGTAGTAACCGACCTTCTCTATATTCCTTATGCCCCTCTCTATCATCCAGTCAAGGATTATCTTTCTCTTCTCCTTTTCAAGCTCAATCTCAGCGATGCTCATGCCGGTATGATGGGCAAGGTTGTTGAGGGTTCTGCTCGGGACGCCTGTCGGGACAAGCTCGTCCTTTGCCGGGTCGTACTTGTAGAGTTTGTTGAGCTGGATGCTCTCACCTTCCATTCCGGAAATCTCCGCTATCTCCGTTATGCGCCTTATAGTACCCTTCTTTCTGCTATGGAAACGGATCTGCATTAGGATTATGTCCAATGCAGGGATCATTATCCTTGGAACGTTCATTGGGGGACTTTCAAGCCTGATTATAGTCTCACGGGCACTGTTGGAGTGAATTGTGCTCATACAGCCGTCATGTCCCGTGTTCATTGCGGTGAACATCGTTCTTGCCTCCGAGCCACGAACCTCACCGACGATGATTCTATCCGGACGCATACGGAGGGTGTTCCTCACGAGGTCGTCCATGGTTATCTCACCCTTGCCCTCAAGGTTCGGCGGCCTCGTCTCAAGCCGTACCCAGTGCTCAACGGGGAGCTGAAGCTCAGCGGTGTCCTCTATGCTTATGACGCGCTCACTCGGAGGGATAAACATGCCAAGTGAGTTTAGGGTGGTCGTTTTTCCGGAACCGGTTCCTCCAGCTACGAGAATGTTGGCGGGCTTAACACCAAGACCGTCGACGAGGATCCATAGAAAGGCCGCTATCTCGGTGTTCATAGTGCCGTACTTTATGAGGTCGATTATGGTGAGGGGATCACGCTTGAACTTACGGATTGTTATCGTAGGCCCATCAAGGCTTATCGGGGATATCGTGGCGTTGACACGGCTCCCATCCGGAAGGCGAGCATCGAGGAGTGGACTCTGCTGATCAATCCTCCTGCCGACTTCCCTCGCTATTCTCTCTATAATGTTGAGTATTCCCCTGTCCTCCCGGAAGACGATGTTTGTTTTACACATGCTGAAGCGCCTGTGCCACACGTAGACGGGCTTGTTGGTTCCGATCACCATTATCTCCTCAAGGTTGTCGTCGCGAACCAGCGGGTCGAGCTTGTCGTAGCCTATCATGGCCTGAACTATCATATCTGCAAGAACCTCAACCCTGCCCTCCGAGAACTGGGGGGCCTCTGCCTTTATCATCTTCCTGACCGCGTTCATGAAGACCCTTCTGCGCTCTTCAGAGTCAGGGAAAGCAGTGGGGTCGATTTGAAGTTCAGTTATCGCCCTGTCTCTTATCTTCCCGAGAAGCTCTTCCTCCTCGCGGCTGAGCTTGGGCATGCGAATCTCATAGACAGGAACTGGTTCACCCTTGACCTTGAGGATGCGAACGTTGCCGTAAGCGTCGAGAACCTCGGCCCTGCCAGCGTAGTTCATCTCCTCAGGGCGGGTCGAGGAGCCCAGTATGTCCTGAAGGGTAGAGACGGGTTTCGGCTTGGGCTGGGGGGTGGGGGATGGTTTTGTAGGGAGTGAAGAGCCGCCGAGTATTCCACTGAGCAGGTCAGAACCCGTTGGTCTATCTTTGGTTGCTTCCTCAGGCATCGTCGGCTTGCTCAGTATATTCTGAAGATCCAGCCCCCCTCCACCACTCGGGGAAGGAAGCTCTGAGGATTCAGATTGTTTGGGAGACTTGCTTTCAGACTTCTTCTCCGGCTTTTTGGATTCTTCTCCACCACCAAGGATTGACAGCAGAGGGTTCTCAGAGGAGGTCTCACTAGGGGAGCTAGATCCAATGGTCGAGTCGGAGGGTTTGGACTTTGAGCCACCCTTGAGCATGTTCTCAAGTAGGTCATCCTCCCCACTAAGTATTTCATCTATCCATGAGGTGGGCTTCTTTTTCTTCCTCTCATCTTCGTCGAAGAGCAAAACTCAGCCCCCCGCATTCCATTCAACATGATATCTTATTTCAACGCTGTTTCCAAGGAATATTATCCAGACCGGGAAATTGATGCCGGCCTCTTTCGGGGGTTTCACTACGGGAGACCCAACCTTAACCCCAGTTAGGAGGGTGTTTGACAACTGGAACAAGTTCGAGGTGGCCAGAAGGGACTGAGTCTGGACCTGGTGCCTCTCCGGCGGCTTAAGTCCCCTGTACTTCCAAACGAATTCGTCCATGTACTCCCTGTAGGTCATTGTGTAGTTTGGGGTAAAGCCATACATCTTTGCGCCTTGGAATATGATGGGGATGGACACCGCGAAGAACGTGTTAAAGACACCCGCCTTGTTGGGAGCGTTTGTGAGACGGAATGTGACGGTTCCCCGATAGCTAAGAACCCGGATGTATCCGTCATCAAGGGGGAACATCGACTTGACCGAGAGTATCAGGGGGGTGTTCACGAGCTGGGGGTAGATGACGCCGCACCCGAGGGGTGAAAGCTTGTCCGCTGTCACAATGTGGCCGGTGTAGTTATCACTCCCGTTGTATGTTATATCGGTCAACCTAGAAGAGTCCCCGCAGGCGGACTTGTAGTCCCTCATCCGCAGGAGGTAGGAGTTGTTGTAGGGGATGCGGAAGTTCACGACAACGGTCTCATAGGGCATGAGCCAGAAACCGATGTAGTAATTCAGGGAAGTCATCTCCAAGTTGGAGGGGATATGATAGGAAGTGCCGTTGGAGCGGTAGGAGGTCATCCCCTCATTGCCGGAGAGTCTTATAACGTGAAAGTCATACCTAGGGTTAACGACGACGAACTTGGGGAAGGGGGCGGTGTTGACGACGGTGACGTTTAGATCAACCATGACCTCCCCGAGAATGCCTATGTTGTTGTATGGCTTCCCATCCGGGGTTGTGCCTGGGAGGGTGTAAGTCTCTGCACTAACCAGAGAAGAGACTAACAAAAGGATAAAGAAAGTTGCTAAGAGGCGCTTCACTTCCACCACCTCACGTTGAAACCTTGGCTATGTACACGTAGTTCTGGTTCTGGAGTATATCTGGCACGAATATTGAGGGAACCTTGATGATAACGAGCATTGGGGTGTTTGAGTCAAAGGTCTCAAGGGCCGTGCTCTTCTCGAGATCGAGAACCTTCCAACCGTAGGCGTTGAGTTCGGCTTTCACTTGGTCGCTCGACTGTATCTTTCCAGCGGCTATGGCCTTAAGTATCTCGGCGAGGTTGACGTTGTAGGAGTAGCTTGCGGAGGAACTCTGACTACTGCTCTGGCTGTTGGAGTAGGTGTTCTGTGAAGAGGAGCTGTCAGACATGGTGTTCCCTCCCGGCGAAACGGAGCTTGACTGGGTCTCACCGTAGGTGGTAGATGAGGAGGTGGAGCTTGAACCAGACTGGCTCTGGGATTCACTAACGGAGATCGTGCCTTCCTGAACCGGGAGGAGGACGAGTTCAAAGTAGCCATCGATTGAGGTAGTATTCCTGCCCTGGATGTAAATCTCTATCTTGTCACCAGGGGACAAGAACGCGCCGTCTATATTCTTCCTTGGAAGGACGAGCGAAAGCTCAACCCACTGAACCTTGAGAACTCTATACTTCATAAGTTCCTTGTAGTCGAGTATTCCACCGAGGATTGCCTTGGCGTCAGCCGCGGAAACTAACTCCCTGACCCCATTGTATTCAAGGATAACACTACCATGGCCCTGCTCCGCGAGCTGATCTATGCGCCAGAACTTGTAATCCCTCCAAAGCTCAAGGAGGTACGGGTCTGGGTTAACCGCGTTAACCTCCCCTGGGGTCGTGGCGGAGTTAACCCTGTCTTCAAGGGAATTCATGTACGTTACAGCTTTGTTCTTTATGGCATCCGGCAGTGGCATCGAGAGAAACGGCTGGAAGGAGGCCTCAATCTCCGTAATCTTCTGCGCTTTGGTTATGTTAAGCTGCTTCTCAGACTCGACCTGCTGAATGTGCTCAATGCAGGCGTTATACTTCTTCAGCGCGAAGTCGTAGTAGTCCCTAACGTCTATAGCGTTAAGCTCCCCCAGGGTCTTGGCGTTGACGATCTGGTTGACGAGCTTCGTCCTTATCACTATAACATCCTTAGTACAGTTTGTGTTATTGAAAACGGAGGACTTGAAATAGGTGTTAACCTCCGCGAGTTTCTTGGCGCGGGCCTTGCTTATCTCGCTTGCAGTGCGGTTCTGAAGGTACATGTAAGCACCAGCGGAGACTGCGAGGATTATTATTAATATTATAGCCGCCCCAAGGATAACCCTCTTCTTCCGCTCCTTGGCGCGTATACTCCCTATGGAACGGGGTCTTCTGGGGGGTTTCTTAGCTGGAGCGGGTTTTGGGGCAATGGGCGGCTCAGGTTCCGCACTGGCTTTACCAAGCTCTCTCAGGCGGCGAATCTTCGCCTCGATATCCTCAGACACGTTGAGCACCACCATCAAAGTTATCGTAAGTTATTCCTCATGCTTGATAGCTTTTTGAACTCCAATCTTTATTTAGATTTCGGTAAAATTGTGGAGAGATTGAAAGTCAAAGTCGTTGAAATACGCGGGAAATGCCCCCGTTTTCGAACTCGAGAGTAGAATAGTAATCAAGGACTAATAATAGCTGACTATGATAACTAATAAAGAGACAGATGTGATATGCATCCATCTTTGCCCCCTTATACGGATGGAGAAATGGTCATATTTGAGATAACGGTGAGGAGAAATGAAGGCGAGAAAAGCTTGGGGGATAACGAGAGAAGCAGTTGAGGAAGGGGACATGGTGGTTGAAGTGATTGACGCCAGAGATCCCCTGGGAACTAGGAACAGGAAGCTTGAGAGGCTTGTCCAAGAGGAAGGGAAACCACTCCTAATAGTAATGAACAAAGCAGATTTGGTTCCAAAGGAGTGGGTCGAGGAGTACAAGAAAAAGAGTGAGATTCCAGTGGTCTTCATCTCCGCCAAGAACAGGAAAGGGACCGGAATCCTGCGAAGAGAGATAAAAAGGCTCGCAAAACCGCTCCTCGAAGAGAAAGAGAGGGTGGAGGTTGCCATAATAGGCTATCCCAACGTTGGAAAGAGCACAATAATCAACACACTCAAGGGAAAAAAGGCAGTTAGAACGGCTCCTATACCCGGTTATACCAAGGGAAAACAACTCATAAGGTTAAGTAAAAGAATATGGCTCCTCGACAGCCCGGGAGTGATCCCAATAGACGACTTCGACGAGTTGGTCATAAAGGGGGGCTTTCCGGCGGACAAGATAGAGGAACCGGTTAAACCCGCTTTAAAGCTAATCTCACGCATTTTGAAAACGAGGAAAGAAGCGATAACCGAGAGGTTTGGAATAGAGGAGTTCGGAAGTGAAGAGGAAATACTAAGGAAGCTCGGCGAGAGACGCGGATTAATAAATGCTGGCAGAGAGGTGGATTTGGAGGAAACCGCTCGTTGGCTCCTCCGCGAGTGGCAGACCGGTCGCTTTACGCTCTTTGGAACGGAGGGGAAGAAAAAGGACAGATTCATCTGGGACTTTGAGGATATCCTAAAAGGTGTTGAGAAGGACATGCTCCTCGATCCGAGGGGAATCCTGTGGAAGTACGGGGATGAATTGAAAAATAGGCTGGACGGCAGAAAGCGCGTCGGGATTATGGAGATAGAAACCCTCACCGTTGGAATAGCGACCGGCTTCAAGAAGTGCGATGGTGGGATAAAACTTTTAGAAGAACTCACCGGGAAGAGCGTCATAGCGAGCGAGTGCTTTGGAAAGAAATGGAAGGGTGTAGTAGCGGTGATGGAGTGAGAACCATGAGGCTCCTTCTAACCACATCTCAGGGAATTGAGGATTTGGCGAGTGCTGAGATACGTTCACTGCTGGACAGAATCGGAATTCCGTTTCAGGTGGAGGAAAGGCCGTTGGGCGTTGAGGGGAGGGTTCTTGCCGAGGTTGGAGAAGCTTTCTACACTGACGAAAAGGGCAGGAGACGGAGGATGAGCATTCCAACCTACCTAAACGAACGTTCAAGGCTCCTCCACAGGGTCATCCTAGAGATAGCAAGCGAGCGCTTTGAAGACATCGGGAACGAGGAGCCGGAGGCAGCCCTCAAAAGGATAGGGGACTTCGTTTCAGGCCTTCCACTGGAAATGCACGTCAAAGTAAGTGAGAGCTTTGCCGTGAGGAGCTTTAGGAAGGGGGAGCATAAAATAACGAGCGTTGATGTAGCAAAAACCGTTGGAAAGGCAATCTTTGACCGCCTTTCCTGCTTCGGCACGCCGAAGGTCAACCTTGACCATCCAGCGGTGATCTTCAGGGCCGAACTGATAGGTGATATCTTCTTCCTCGGGATTGACACTACCGGCGACAGTTCCCTCCACAAGAGACCGTGGAGAGTTTATGACCATCCAGCACACCTCAAGGCCAGCATAGCGAATGCCCTCATAGAGCTGGCCAATCCCGATGGAGGTCCTTTCATTGACCCCTTCTGCGGAAGTGGGACGATTCCAATCGAGCTCGCCCTGAGGGGCTATCCCGGGAGGGTAATCTGCCTTGAGAAATATGGGAAGCATCTCCGCGGGGCGGAGATGAACGCCCTCGCGGCAGGGGTGCACGAGGGGATTGAGTTTATCCTCGGCGACGCGACGAGGCTGAGCGAATACGTTGATAGAGTTGACTTTGCCGTCAGCAATCTTCCCTACGGCCTGAAGATAGGGAGGAAGAGCATGATGCCAAAGTTGTACTCGGAGTTCTTCATGGAGCTGGCAAAAGTCCTTGAAAAGCGCGGTGTCTTCATAACGACAGAGAAGAGGGCAATAGAAACGGCCCTAGAGGAAAACGGCTTCAAAATCAAGCACCACAGGCTCATAGGACACGGCGGGTTGATGGTTCATACATACGTGATTGGGTAGACAACTCTATAGAAACTATAAAAAACATACAGATATTTAGAGTTATATAGAAGCATGATCTAAACTATATTCTATTGCGACAAAATTTATAATTAAGCCGAGGAAGATGCCCACCGGTGGGGCCTATGAAACGGATTATAGCCTTGTCCGCGATTTTCCTACTGGTCGCTACCGTGGCGGCCAGCGGATGCATAGGGCAGAGTAGCACTGCACTCACTTCAAGCAGATCAACTCAAACTATATCCCTCCGCACAACAGGTGCCACATTTCCCATGTACCAAATTCAGAAATGGATTAAGACTTATCAGAGCTCCCATCCCAACATCAAAATTGAATATCAAGGGGGGGGAAGTGGATACGGTCAGGAAACGTTTCTAAAAGGGCTTACCGACATCGGCCGAAGCGACCCTGCTGTCAGCGCCGATATGTGGAAAAAATTCTTATCAACCGGGGATCAGCCCCTCCAGTTCCCGGAAATAGTCGGTGCTGTTGTTGTAGTGTACAACGTGCCTGGAATTGGAACAGGGTTAAGGTTAAGCCGGGCCGTTCTTGCCAAAATATTCCTCGGAGAAATTCAATACTGGGATGACCCGTCCATAAAGAGCCTCAACCCGAACCTAAAGCTCCCCCATAAGAGGATAATAGTCATTCACAGAAGTGATGCCAGCGGGACAACGAAGATATTCACCACATACCTCAGCCTCATAAGTAGCGAATGGGCCAAGAAAGTTGGAGCAGGTCTGGTAGTAAACTGGCCGGTTGACAGGCTCGGAAGGGGATTGGCCGGGAAGGGCAACCCCGGGGTTGTGGCCATACTTAAAAACACCCCGTACAGCATAGCGTACACGGAACTCTCCTATGCTATAAAAGACAACCTGACGGTTGCGGCCCTACAAAACAAGGCGGGAAACTTCGTTCTGCCAACGAACACAACCATAAAATCTGCAGTTTTAGCGATTAAATCTTACATCCCCTCACCAACCGAGGGCTATAAAGAAAACCTCACGCAACTCCTGGATGCACCGGGGAAGAACTCCTACCCGATAGTCGCCTTTACTCACCTCCTCGTGTGGGAAAACAAAGATGGGAAGCACTACAGCAAGGAGAAGGCTGAGGCGATAAAAGCATTTCTAAAGTGGATACTCACCGAAGGACAGAAGCCCCAGAACCTCGCGCCCGGCTACGTCGGCCTACCGAAGGAGGTGGCAGAGATCGGCCTTAAAGCCGTTGACATGATCAAAACTTGAGTTGTCCCTTTTTTATTCTAGAAAATCGGGAAGTGATAGCATGGAAGTAATGAGGAAACTGGATGTGTTTGACATAGTATCCTTCCCCGTAATCCTAGTAATATTCCTGCTCTTTGCTGGAATGCTCTTTGTGTTTTTCAAAAACGCCCTTCCTGCACTGGAACATTTTGGAATAGATTTGTACATCAAGAACATCTGGCAAGCCGCCTCAGTTCCGCAGAAGGAGGTATACGGTATAGCCGCAGCCCTCTGGGGAAGCTTTTACACGTCCCTCATTGCGATCCTGATTTCCCTTCCCATATCAGCCGCGTTTTCTGTCTTTATCGTTGATTACGCTCCCAGGGGACTGAAAAACACCCTCGCGATACTCTCCGACGTGATGGCTGGCCTGCCCACCATAATATACGGTATATGGGGGGCCTTTATCCTAGTGCCGTTCCTGAGGCACTGGGTCATGGAACCCCTCTACAGGTATTTTTCATTTATACCCTTCATCCACTATCCTCCCGTTGGGGGGTACAGTTACTTCTCTGCTGGAGTTCTTCTGGCAATAATGATCACCCCCTTTGTCTCAGCAATTATACGCGAGGCATATCAGATGATCCCATTTACATACAGGGAAGCGGCATACGCCGTTGGGGCCACCAAGTTTGAGGCCACGCGGATACTCCTCGGCTACATCAAGCCAGCGATGGTCTCCGGGATAATCCTGGGGTTTGGAAGGGCAGTTGGGGAGACTATAGCGGTGAGTCTCGTCATAGGCAACACGTTCAACCTGACCTACAAACTCTTCGCACCGGGGTATACCATCTCCTCACTCATAGCCAATCAATTTGGCAACGCTTTTCTCTACACCTACATGACGTCCACCCTGTTTGCCGCTGGCCTAGCGCTCTTCGCCATAGGGCTTACTGTCAACATAATAGGGATTCACATGCTCAGGAGGTGGGAGAAGAATGTTCAGGTTTAATCCCAACCGAAAAGCGGTGGAAAAAGGTTTTCTGTTTACCATCGGCCTCCTTACAGTGGTCGCCGTGCTCCCCCTCTTTTACATACTATACACCGTAACCCTGAAGGGACTGCCGGTGATCCTAAAAAGGGGAACCATATTTTTTACGGGGACGTTCTCGGAGGGGGGTATAGGCCCTGCCATAGCAGGAACCTTCCTTCTGACGTTCCTGTCGAGCTTAATCGGGGTGCCCCTCGCACTGATGGTGGGTATGTACTCCTATGAAAATCCGAGAAGTGTGTTAGGGCGGTGGACTAAGGCCCTTCTCGAAATAATGATGGAGTTTCCCACGATACTGGTGGGAATTTTTGTCATGGCAGTTCTTGTCATTCCTATGGGGACATACTCGGCCATGGCAGGTGCCTTTGCCCTAGTCATAATCCTCCTCCCCTATGTTGCTGTCTACACCCACGAGGCCATGAGGGGGATACCCTTCACATACAAAGAGGCAGGCTACGCCCTCGGCCTTACAAGAATCAAAGTGTTATTCAGAATACTCGCCCCGATGGCAAAGCGGGGGGTGCTGACAGGAGTCCTAATAGGCATTGCAAAGGCCGCGGGAGAGACCGCTCCATTGCTGTTCACTGCAGGGGGGCTCTACGAGAGCTACCCAACATCGATAACCAAACCTGTGGGCACTATCCCCCTCTTAATATATCAACTAATCCAGAGTCCAAGCCCCCAAGATCACGCGACCGCATGGGGTGCCTCCCTTGTCCTAATGGTGATTTTCATCGCCGTTTTCATCCCCCTAAGGATGAGCCTTAAGGAGGTGAAACTGTGAACTTCGCAATAGAAACTGTTGACCTGAATGTTTACTACGGCAAGAACCACGTAATAAAAGATGTCAACCTGCAGATTCCGGAGAAGGGCATTTTCGCCCTTATGGGACCCAGTGGCTGTGGAAAGAGCACGATGCTGAGGACTTTCAACAGGATCCTTGAGTTAAAAGAGGATACCCGGGTTGAGGGGGAGGTTCGTCTCTTTGGAAAAAACGTATACTCCCCAGAGGTTGACCCTATCGAGGTCAGAAGACAGGTGGGTATGGTCTTCCAGTATCCCAACCCCTTTCCCCACATGACGATATACGAAAACGTCGCCATCGGGCTGAAGCTCAACGGGCTTGTAAAGTCAAAAGAAGACTTGGACGAAAGGGTTGAGTGGGCACTCAAAAAAGCGGCTCTATGGGACGAGGTTAAGGATCGCCTGAACGACTACCCCCGCAACCTGAGCGGTGGTCAGAAGCAGAGGCTTGTGATAGCGAGGGCCCTGGCGATGAAGCCAAAAATACTCCTGATGGACGAACCTACTGCCAACATTGACCCAGTCGGGACGGCCAAAATAGAGGAGCTTCTCTTAGAGCTCAAGGAGGATTACACAATAGTTTTAGTTACCCATCTGCCTGCCCAAGCCGCTAGAGCCAGCGATTATGTTGGTTTCCTGTATCTGGGTGAGCTAATAGAAGCGGGCCCAACGAGAAAGGTGTTTGAAAGCCCGGAGCATGAACTAACCGAGAAATACATCACGGGTGCCCTGGGGTGATAGGATGAGAAAACTCCTCGACATGGGAATTGAACAGCTTAAAAAACTCATAAGGGAAATGGGAAATGATGCCCTATCCTCCCTCCAACGGGCGAGTAAAAGCCTTAATGGAGGGGTTGAATCAATAGCGGATATATCAAGTGAACTCCACATCCTCCATGGAGATGTGCTGAACATCGCAACAGAGCTACTCGTCCGCTACTCACCGGTGGCAGGCGACCTGCGCTTCATCCAGAGCGCCATAGACGTCTCCTACGACCTTTACCGGATCTCCCGATACGCTATGGAGATAGAGAGAACGGCCAAAGTTGTAGGGCCTTTTGAGATGACGCCACTCCTGAGCAGGGGCTTTAATCTGACACTAGAAGCACTCAAAACCGCAGTAGAGGCCTTCGAGAACCTCGACGAGGTAGCCACAGGAAGGCTCCTTGAGCTTGACAGGGAGATAGACGATCTTTACATACACTCCTTACAAGGGATAAAGAACCCAGAAACGTGCTCACCGGTGGAGGCACTCATCATGAGGCACCTAGAAAGGATAAGTGACCATGCGAAGGACATAGGAGCACAGGTTATTTACATTAAAGAGGGGAAAAGGGTTTAGTGGAATTTCCAGCCATGAACCCCAGGATAAGGCCGTTTTGGACGCCTCCTCGTTAGGGATGCAATAAAAAGAAAGGGAACTAATGCAACACCTCAGGAACCGCCCTGTCCCACTGCTCTCTGGCGAGTTCACCCGTGTACTTGAACTCCTCGACCTTCTTTTCCGCCTTCTTGCGCTTCTTCTGGTGCTCCCTGAGGAATTCCTGAACCTTCCTGATGAGGTAGCGCTTGCACTCCCCGCAGGTCAGCTCTCCAGCTTTGCACGCCCTATAGCGCTCCATCAGCTTCTCGTCGTCCGGTTCAAAGAATACCTCAAGCCATTTGAAGACGACGCACCTGTCGGGGTTTCCGCCCTTTTCACGTTGCTCCTTAAGCGTTGGCTGGCCACCGGTTAGAGCGAACCTCCATATCTTCTTGCCAGCCTCCTCCGGGTCGTCGGTGAGGTAGACGGCCGTTTCAGGCTTGCTCGCACTCATCTTGCCGCCGAGGCCGGTCAATCCAGGAACAAACTTGGAATGTATAGCGGCGGTCTTGTAGTAGCCAAGACTCTCAGCGAAGTCCCTCTGGAGCCTCCAGTAGGGATCCTGGTCAATCGCCGCCGGAATCAGACAGCGCTTCTTCTCGAAGAAAGTTGGTGCTGCCTGTATGGCCGGGTAGAAAATCATACCAATCTTGCTCTGGTCGGTGAAACCGAAAACAGCTTTGGCCATTGAGAAGTTTATCTTCTTGGCTATTGGAATGGCCATCTCGTAGATCTTCGTGAACTCGCTGTTCTGGAAGATGAAGGTCCTGTCCGGGTCGAAGCCAACGGCGATGATGTCGAGGATGTTATCGTAGGCCCACCTCTTCGTGTCATTAAAGGTGAGCTTCTCTTTGAAAAAGAACTTCTCATCATCGGTTATCTGGATGTAGAGGTTTACACCAAACTTCTCTTGGAGCCACTTGGTCGCGTAGAACGGGATTATGTGGCCAATGTGCATAGGCCCGCTCGGACCCCTCCCGGTGTAGAGGAAGAAGCCTCTCCCATTCTCGTAGTCGGCAAGGATTTTGTCGTAGTCCCTATGGGAGAAGAAAAAGCGCCTCCTGAAGTATATCGGAAGTTCGCTCTTGGTAAGTTCTACCGTCTTCTCAATAAGCTCGTCCGTCAGCGGGCTGGTTCCAAACTGTTCTATCAGCTTCGCGTAGTCCACAACGCCTTCAACGTCCCAGGGGGTAACCTTAAAGTCATCCATTCAAACACCTCCATTTCCACTGGAAACGAAACTCCAGACTAAGGCGGTCGAGAAGAGGGGTTCACCAGGGCCAAAAGCGACCACCGTGCATGGGGTAGAAAGGGAAGGAAGGAGATTTAAAGTTTTTGGATACTATCCATTGTTTTTCATTGTCAGTTTTTTGTATTTCACCACTATGGTATCTCGGCTTGCCCCTTCAATTATTATTTCCTTTGGAAGCCCCCTCGAGTTAACCCAAATTTTGTAATGTGGCAAAGTGCGTGTTTTGGGTGTTAAAACCCGGAGGTCTCCCCTTTTGGAGATATTGAACTGTTCAAGATTGAGAATCACTAACGCGAATGGATCAATGGCATCTGTGTTCGTCCAAGTTACGTTGAATGTAAAAGTACCATTGGTAGTTATGACTTTCTCGATGTTACCGTTAATAACAATTTTCTGAATGAATTTGCCATTTGGCCAATAGTCCGCCCTGCTTATATAATCCGGTTTGGTGAAGTTAACATAGCTCTTAAAAGTATGGTTACCAATTATAACGACCTCTTGAGCTTTAAAGGACGTTATCGATTGCCAGTTAATATCCTGTGCTTGAGTCAAGACATATACGCCGATTAGAATGCCTAAAAAACTAACAAGGGTCAGGATAATTAGATTTCGCCTTTTCACTCCCCGTAAACCAACCAAATACAAATAAGTGACGGCATAAACAACCAGAGAAGATATGTACGCAGGATTTAACCCCCACAGTATAAACACCACGGCAAAGGAAAGCAGCACACCACAGCAAATCCACATGGAATACACCATTGAGGTAAGTCCAATAAACAGTATCAGCGCGATCTGAATGGCACCTATAATATCGTGAAAAACTAAAAAATAGAGTAAAAAGCCGAATACAGGTCCAATTGCGGATAAGATCATTGCCAGCCTGCGGTTTTGGACTATAGTCCCCATATGGAATCACACCCCTCAACACTTGCCTAGGGCATGGCATGCAGTCTTGCTCATATCATAACACGAGTATGCACTGCCCAGAATGACTGCTGTTTCACATATTATAAAGCACAGACCAACGGCAAGTGGACCCAGCACCGAGAACATTGGGCATCCAGTCCAACAGCCCATGCTTCCAGCAAATGCCATGGCACTCCCGCAGACAAAGGTTCCCAGAGCTATACATCTGGCACATGATAACCAGCCGAACAGTCCGAGTACCTTGATGTGCTCACCGTCCTTTATTACTTTGAGTGTTTTAACGGCTGTTCCATTGGTTATGTATATCATTGCTGAGTTGTTTTTGAGAATCACGATGGCCGAGGAGCTACCTCTTTCACTGTTGATATGATAATACCTTCCAATTACCTTTCCCTGGCCGTTAGTGATGGACACAACCAGCGCTCTGGCAGAAAAATTGTTCGCTTTCACAAGAACATCTTTTGCCGTACTGTACTGCGGTACGAGAGTCACGCCGTGGAGCTGACGCCTCAGAAGCCGTGAATCGTCACCATTAAAAGCCAAAGCAGCCTCAAAAGCGGCCACGGGACCTCTCAGTACGGCGGCCTGCCTGCTGTGTATTCCCCCTTCCAATGCAGCACAGGGGGACTTTATCTCCACGGAGGTAGTGGTACCGTTCTGAACTTCAACTGCAGCATTCAACGGGGCGCTAAAAACCAACCCAACAACAAGGATAAAAAACCCAAACGCCAGGAACTTCTTAAACTGAGGTTTTTCTATCATTTTCTCACCCTAAAACAAAAATATCGCTATGCTCAACATAGCCTGTTAAATAAATGGAGTGATATCATCTAAGTGGAGAAACAAAGAGTAAAGATACTATTCGAACTAAAAGTGACTATCAGAGCTTCCCGTTCTCCTTCAACCACTCGCCATACTTAACGAGGGCGTAGACGGCATCAACCGCATCCTCGGTGGTCTCGTAGACCGGGATGCCCCTCTGTTCGATGTTCCTCGCCATCTTGTGCGGGTAGTCTCCACCCGGTGCGATGAAAACTATCGGCTTGCCGTAGGCCTTCATCCTCTCCATGGCACTGACGATTCCCTCATCTATGGCAGGACTCTGGAAGAGCGTTATAACGACGAGAAGGTCGACGTTCGGATCCTCAAGGGCGTAACGCATTGCTATCTCATACCTGCTTGAGGGGGCGTCACCTATGACGTCAATCGGGTTCTTGTAGCTCATGTGGCGCGGGAGCTTGCCCTCCTCGATGTCCTTCCTAAAGCGCCCGTTGGTCTCGTCGCTGAGGCTGGCCAGCTTCATTCCGCGCTCAAGTAAGCCGTCACTCATCATGACGCCGGCGCCGCCACCGTTCGTGACTATGGCAACGCGGTCACCCTTTGCAGGATTCTGCATCGCCAAAGCTTTGGCGTAGTTGAAGAGCTGGCGCATAGTTTTGGCCTCTAAAACGCCGGCCTGCTCAAACGCCGCCTGATATATCTTGTATGCACCGGCGAGGGAACCAGTGTGTGAAGCGGCGGCCTTTGCTCCCGCCTCCGTCCTGCCGCTCTTGAGTACCACGACGGGCTTCTTCAGAGTGACCTCTTTGGCGGCCTTGAAGAACTTCCGCCCGTCCTTAACTCCCTCAATATAGCCGGTTATGACGCCGGTCTTCGGATCGTCACCCAGGTAGGCCATGAAGTCGCTCTCGTCGAGGTCGGCCATGTTGCCGAGGCTGATAAACTTGCTCATTCCAATCTTCTCGCGCGCTGCCCAGTCAAGGATTGCCGCTCCGAAGGCACCGCTCTGGCTCATGAATGCAACCTTTCCAAAGGGCGGTCTGGCCTGCCTCTCCGGTGGGTTGAAGTTGCAGTCAAAGCCGTTCTCAAGGTTTGTGACACCGAGGCAGTTCGGGCCGACAACCCGTATGCCCCACTTCTTGGCCCTCTTAACAAGTTCATCCTCGAGGTCGGTCCTTCCTGCCTCCTTGAAGCCGGCGCTTATGACAACCGCGGCCTTAACACTCTTCTTACCGCAGTCGTCTATAACGTCGGGGACGAACCTGGCAGGAACCGCTACGACGGCAACATCTATCTCATCTTGGATATCATGGATGCTCTTGTAAACGGGAAACCTCTTTCCATTGACCTCTATATCACCGCCCCTGACATTGACGGCGTAGACCTTTCCGTCGTAACGGAGCGTTATGGAGTGCATTATGGCGTTTCCAACCTTTCCAGGCACGTTTGATGCACCTATAACAGCCACACTCTTTGGGTAAAACAAGAAGTCAAGATTTGGAGTCTCCATGGCAACCACCTCCGAAGGTTTTTCGGGAGCGCTTATTTAAGCCTTCCTCCCCCTAGCGGGCAACATCGGAAATGGATATTGTATCGTCCACGGGGAAATCGTTTGGAACACTACCTTTACATATATAAACCTACCGGGGTTCGCGAGACGCACCAGGGCAAAAGAGTTAAATTCCCGAACGTTCAAAGAATGGTTAAAACGTTAAAATGGGTGAGTGCCATGTCAAAGGTTAAGGTCGTCACCGACCCCGAAGTTATAAAACTGATGCTCGAGGACACGCGGAGGAAAATACTCAGCCTGCTCCGCAACAGGGAGATGACCATCTCCCAGCTCAGCGAAATCCTTGGGAAGACGCCCCAGACAATATACCACCACATCGAGAAGCTCAAGGAAGCGGGTTTAGTCGAGGTCAAGAGGACGGAGATGAAGGGCAACCTCGTGGAGAAGTACTACGGTAGGACGGCGGATGCATTCTACATCAACCTCTACCTCGGGGACGAGGAGCTTCGCTACTTCGCCCGCTCAAGGTTGAAGACAAAGCTGGAGATATTCAAAGCCCTCGGCTACGAGTTCAACGACGAAGAGCTACTAAACGTCATGGACGAACTTCTAAAGAAGGAGTATGAATGTAAAACGAACATCTCAGAGGAGATAGAAGCTAAGGAAGAGGAACTCAAGGACTTCTCCAACGAGGACATAATCCACGCGATAGAGTGGCTCGCTATGGCCAGGATGGGCCGCGACGGGGAGACAATGGAACTGCTGAAGAAACTGGGAGAGGTACTGAAGAAGTGAGCCGGTGGGAGCATGGCAAGGGGTATAAGGCTTCTCGTTCTGGACGTTCTGAAACCGCACCAGCCAATAGTGACGGAGCTGGCCCTGGGACTGAGCGAGCTCGGCGGGGTTGATGGAGTTAACATAACCCTCGTGGAGATAGACAAGGAGACCGAAAACGTCAAGATAACAGTGATGGGCGATGACTTGGACTACGATGAGATAACCCGGACAATAGAAGAGTTTGGCGGCGTGGTGCACAGTATAGATATGGTCGCGGCCGGAAAGAAAATTGTGGAAGAAGGTGAAACACCGCAGGACAAGCTGGAGGAGTAGGTGTGAAGGAAGTTATTATAATCACAAAACCAGAAACCGTCAAAGTTCTCTCAGAGGAAACACGCTTTAAAATTCTCCAGTTCCTGCGAGAGAGGCCCATGAGCATCAACGAGCTGAGTGAGAGACTGGAGAGAGACAGGACGACGGTTTACAGGCACATCAAGGTCCTCCAGAAAGTGGGGCTCGTTGAGGAATTTGAGAGTCATGGAAACGAGAAGGTCTACTCAAGGAGCGCCCGCCTCTTCCTCATAAAGGCCGACCCCGACGAGAGCATAGAGCAGTTTCGACAGGCATACATTCAGGTGGAGGCCGAGAAGCTCGTGGACATACTTGAGAAAGCGGGGTTCAAGATAAAAGATCGTTCTGAGCTGATAAAACTAGCAAGGGAGGTCCTCGACGAGATCGAGGTACGCTCCCAACCGGTTCTTAAGAGAATATCTCAGGCGGATATAGAACTCACAGAGATCGAGCTGTTCCACCTCCTCAACATGCTGGTCTTCATTCAAAGTCCAGAACTTCAAGAAAAGGCCAAAAAGGCCAGGGAACTGATGAAGCTCTGAGAGGGAAAATCAAATGAACCTCAAAACTCATCCACCCATTTCACAGCCTCCTGGACTTTTTTAGCCACCTCAAGCGCGGTAAAGTTCTCTCCCAGCTCTTCCTTTGCCATGTCACCGGCGAGGCCGTTCAGGAACGCACCAACCGAAGCGGCCCTCAGCGGCTCATTGCCGAGGGCGAGGAGAGCGCCGACGAGGCCTGCCAGAACGTCTCCAGTTCCGCCGGTTGTCATGCCCCTGTTTCCGGTTTTATTGTACTTCCAGGTTTTCTCGTCGCTGATGATGTCGTATGCTCCCTTAAGCAGGACAACACCCCCAACCTCACTGGCCTTTTCCTCAACAACCTTAACCATGTCCACGAACGAACCTTCGGGCTTCACGCCAAAGAGAAGCTTGAATTCACCGGTGTGCGGCGTCAGGACGAAGGTCTTACCCTTGAGAACGCTTAAGTCCTCAGCGAGGGCCTTCAGCCCGTCCGCATCAATCACCATCGGCTTCTCACATCTCTTGATAAGCTCCCGTACAAAGACCTTTGTTTCCTCTGTGAGGCCTATTCCTGGACCAATAACGACCGCATTGACCTTCTCGGCGAGTTCGATTAGATTACCAGCGTGCTCCGGCTTGAAATTCCTCCCCTCGACCGGACGGAGAATTAAATCGGGGTCGCCTATTCTCCTCGCCGAATATTCGGGCATCGTGAGGTAAACCAAGTCAACCAGGTACGAAGCGGCCTTCGATGCTAAATAGGGTGCCCCAAAGTAGTCCTCGCTTCCGCCTATTACGAGCAGCTTTCCGTTCTGCCCCTTGTGCTCGCCCGTCTTTCTCAGTGCGAACTTTGCATCACCCGGCCCGACGAGGTGGTGAAGCTCCCTTGGATAGCCTATCTTGGTTATTACCCTTTCGAAGTCCCCGTAGTCCTCCTTGTCCCACTGGAACGTCACCGCGAAGTCGGCCCTAACGCGGATTTTTGAAGGATAGCCACTCGGAAGGTCGATGCTGACGATTTTAACCCTCCCAGAGTACTCGTTTATCTTTTCAATCGCCGAGCGTATCGGTTCGCGGGGTTCTCCCCTCGTTCCGGCCCCGAGGAGGGCGTCGACTATAACGTCGTAACCGCTCAGGTCAAGGGGCTTTATCTGTGAGGAGTCCTTAAGAACAGTTATTTTCACAAAGTCCAGCCCCTTCAGTGTCTCCCAGTTGTGCCTCGCCTCCTCACTCCTTATCTTCGTCCCGTCGCCAACGAGGAAGAGGGTAACCTTGTTGTCAAAGCTGAGATGCCTCGCGGCAACAAAGCCGTCGCCACCGTTGTTGCCCGTTCCTGAGAAGACTGCTATCCTGAGGCCTTTTCCGAATTTTTCTTCTATCGTCCGTGCAATGCCCGCTCCGGCGTTCTCCATGAGCTGAAGTGGAGAAATCCCAAGCCATTTGGCATTGATATCCCAGATGTAAACATCCTCTATGCGCATGAGCACCACCGGTTGAAATTCCAGTGGAAAGGATAAAAGACTATCCTTCTCCGCGGGAGGAGTATTAGAGAAACACGATGAAAGGGCCTAGAAGAAGACAACGCTGGCCTCTTCCAGCCTTAAAGGCAAGGCTTTCAGAAGAAAAATGTAAGCATATCAACGGCTGTAGAATACTAACATCCGCGGGCAAGGTACGTTCAAATATGATCCTTATAAGCGACCGTCCGAGTGGCGCAAAGCCCTAGAATAAGAGGACAATCGAGGAAGCGATCTTCTTTACGAATTCCTCAGGCTCTCTCCAAGAGATGACATAGCTCTCCTCTTTCAGTTTTTACGACCAAAAATGCCATAATCACTAGAGAGCCATACCATAGCAAAGCCCAAAGCAGAAAAGATAAGAGAGTGGAAAAATCTGCCTCCCAGATGGCGGAGGGAAACTCAAGGAAGAGGGCTAAAACAACGTAGGCCTTCAGGAGGATCTTTGAAAAGGGTCTACCCGCAAACAGTCCGAGGGCGAGCTCAAAGATGACCATAAGGGCCACATAACCAATCCAGAGGGCCATGGGTAATCTTCCGAAGACCCAGAAGTTGTACATTACTGTAAGGGAAAGGGGATACGAAAAGGCAAAAAGCCTCAGGAAGAACCTCAGAAAGAGCAGAAGCCGAAGGGAGTACCTCCTACCCCCTAGGGGAAGAGGCCTACCGTTCTCTGCATGTTCATCTGCCATTCCCCAAGCCATGGACGGCACCGAACGGGGTCTAAATACCTATGAGGTTTGATTGTAAACATTATAAGGCTTTTGGCAGTTAGAGGTTAGGGCCGCGAAGCGCCTTTAGCGCTCTCCCATAATCCCTTTCCGAGTACAGCACGAGGTAAACCCGCTCAACGCTCTTCGCTTTCCCTGAGAACTCCCCAACGACCTCCTCGAAAGTTTTAACGACCGCCTCAAGAGGACAGCCGTAGATGCCGGCGCTTACCGCAGGAAAGGCTATGCTCCTAACACCAAGCTCCTCTGCTTTCCACAGCGCCCCCAGAATGGCTTTTTTCAGCTTTTCCTTCTTGTCCCCGTCCCAAACTCCACCGCAGCAAGGTCCAACCGTGTGGATGACGTAGCGGATTCCGTATCTCTCAAGCCTCAGTGCGGGAGTTACAACGACCTCGCCGTGGTTGATGGAGGTTTTTCCAAGCTGTTCGCGCATGGCTTTCTTGCTTATCCTGATGTACTCCATTGCATCTCCAGCCGCAGCCTTGGCTATCGCATAGGCAACACCGCCGCCGTGCTCCAAATAGCGGTTTGCAGCGTTCACTATCGCCTCAGCCGGGAATCTCGTTATATCTCCTTTAACAACCTCGAACTCCACAGGGATCACCCCATGAGCCTCTTCAATAGAGTGCGCTCCTTCCCATCCAAGAAGGAATCATCACCAACCAGAATAACAGTGCCGCCGTGGAGGTGGGCGTAGTCGCGGAGAGTGGTGAGAAACTTCAGAACGGGGATGAAGCCGTTCTCTAACATGAGGTATTCGAGGCCGTCTATAACGACCACAGGCCTTACGCCTTTCTCCTCCGCCCGGGCCATGAACTTGACGGCCATGTCAAGCATCCTAGCGAGGTTCGTGGGACTAACAGACCTCTCTCCGGAAACTTTGGTTATCCAGAAGCGGTTGGGGCCGTCACCGCGGGAGCGGGAGAAGACCAGGGCGCCGTCGAGAACCCCCTCTGGGACGGAAGACATCATCAGGAGACCGGTCTTCACATCCAGGCGGGAATCAGTGAACTCGAAGTCCTCAAATAAGGACGCACCCATGAAAACATCGAGGACAACGTAGGCCATCAAGAACGCCCCCAAAGCCGCCGAGAGTTCGGCGTAGACGCTGGAAAAGAGAAACCCCCACACGGTCGCCGTACTGGAGAAAATCAACTCTGTGAGGCCCACACGGCGGAGGTCATTGCTTTTGACAAACATGAGGTAGAACCCAGCCCCAGCAATGCTCCCGACGAGGATGAAGAGGGTCACGGTCGGATGTCCCGGAAAGAGGAATATGAGGCCCGCGAGGGGAACGAGGGCCAGGTAGCGGAACTCCCTGGCGTTTGGCAGGGGTTTGAAAAGCTCGTCGGCGGCCTCGATGTTGGCCAGCCACAGAAAGGCTGCTGAGAATGCAAGGGATGCAGAATAAACACTGGCGTCCCTCACGAAGAAGGGGACCGCGAGGGCGAAGAGGGCGAGGGAGTAGTAGGCCAAGGAGCGGCGGTTGGTGAAGTGATACCTGTAGAAGAGAAGAACATAGGCAACGAGCAGGGCCACCCCAAAGGCGAACTCAATCATGCCAGCTCACCGATGACCCTTTCCGCATCGCTGAGAATTTTCTCCTCGTCCAGTGTCAGTACTTCCCCGTCGAGCATTAAAACCCTTCCGTCCACTATCGTAGTCTCGACGTCGTTTCCGTTGGCGGAATAGACAAGGTGGCTTATCACGTTGTTCACCGGCCTGAGGTGTGGCCTGGTGAAGTTGATTACCGCCAGATCGGCCAGATAACCCTCCCTTATTACTCCAGCCTCGATTCCGAGTGCCTTCGCACCGTTGGCAGTCGCCATCCTAAAGACGGTTTTGGCATCGGCAACGGTCGGATCGAGGTTGTGAACCTTGTGAAGAAGCGCTGCCAACTTCATCTCCTCAAGCATGTCTAGGTTGTTGTTGCTTGCCGCTCCGTCGGTACCGAGGGCGACGTTGACACCAGCGTTGAGCAACTTTTGAATGGGCATGACACCGCTCGCCAGCTTCATGTTACTCCCTGGGTTGTGGACGACGGTAACCCCGTCCCTCGCGAGTATCTGGATGTCTCTGCTGTCGAGCCAGACACCGTGGGCGATGATGACGTCCCTTCCAAAAAAGCCGATTTCGTCGAGCAGAACAACGGGACTTTTGCCATAGCGCTCGGTTATCTGGCCTATCTCCGCCATCGTCTCACTTACGTGGATGGTTATCATCTTGCCGTGTTCGCTCGCGAGCCTTCTGACCTCTCCCAGCAGTGCTATCGAGCAGGTGTAGGGCGCGTGCGGTCCGAAGACAAAGTTAACCCTGTCAGAGTTGAGCCTCTCCATGAACTCCATCGTGCGAAGGGCTTCCTTGATTTCCTTCTCGGTTCTCTCCGGGTCGCCGAGGTCTATCATGCCATAGGAGAGGTAACCGCGGAGACCGCTCTCGAGCGTCACCTCAGCTACGGCATCCATGTTGAAGTACATGTCGAGGAAGGTTCCGGTTCCCGACGTTATCATCTCAAGCGCGCCGAGATATGCCCCGACTTTCGTGTATTCCCGCGTCAGCTTTGCCTCGCGTGGCCAGATGTAGTTCTGGAGCCAGTCCATAAGAGGCAGGTCATCGGCCAAACCCCTGAAAAGGCCCATCGGCGAGTGGGTGTGGAGGTTAATGAAGGCAGGAGAAACGATTCTTCCTTTGGCGTCTATGACGGTATCGGTGCTTTCGTTTATGCCCTTCGCGACCTTTGCTATCCTGTTTCCCTCGATTAAAACGTCGGCCTCAACGACCTCAAAGTTCCTCCCGTAGATGACCTTACCATTCTTGATGAGAATGCTCATGAGCATCACCCCTTTTGAAGAGGTGTGTTTCCAGTGGAAGTTAAAAAGGTTGGGGAGAAGAGGTCAGACGAACATGCTCTTCAGCACATCAGCGCAACCGCAGTGCCTCTCCTCTGGGATTTTTGGAACGGCCTTCTTAAGAAGCTCCTGGACCTTGGCGTTGTTCTCGGCCATGACCCTGATGACCTCCTGCGCATCCACGGGCTTGTCGGCCCAGACGTCGTAGTCGGTGACGGTTGCGAGGTTCGCGTAGCACATTCCGAGCTCGCGCGCGAGATTTATCTCCGGGACGAGCGTCATCCCAATGATATGGGCATATTGCTTGAACATCATCGACTCGGCGCGAGTTGAGAAGCGCGGGCCTTCAATGCAGACGTAGGTGCCCTTCTCGTGGACGGGGAAGCCGAGTTCTTTAGCCGTCTCGTAAAATATCCTCCTCAGCTCGGGGCAGAAGGGGTCAGCCATCGAGACGTGGGCCACCTTAGGTCCGTTGTAGAAGGTGTAGTCGCGCTTTTTGGTAAAGTCTATGAACTGATCCGTTATGACTATGTCCCCCGGTTTATACCCCTCCCTGAGGGAGCCAACGGCGGTAACGCCTATAACGCGCTCGATGCCAAGCTCGTGAAGCGCCCAAATGTTCGCCCGGTATGGAACCTCATGCGGCGGGAATTCATGGTGCTTGCCGTGCCGTGGGATGAATGCGACCTCAACACCCTCAATCTCCCCGATTTGCACCGGAGCCGACGGCCTGCCGTAGGGGGTGTGCATTTTTACCGTCTCTTTTGGCTCAAAGACACCATAGACGCCGGAGCCGCCGATGATACCGATTTTCACCATAGACATCACCCCCTGACCTCCTCTCCGCCGTGAATGGCGAGGGTTCGGCTTAATCCCTCGCTAATGGCGGTTCGGTTTACGGGCCCATCACCTACTCCCGTTGCCGGTTTCGGCTCAGCCCGAAGGCCGGGTCTTCGGCCCGTTACCCCTACCGCTGAACGGTTTGGGGTTATCGCTCCAAAGGCCACTAATCGAGTTTCAGACTGCCTCAACGGGCAGTCTTTCGAAGACGCTTAACAGCGTCAAACCCCCCAATGCTGGAGGGTAACGTGAAACCCCTCGTCTCATCGGGTTGTCCTTGAGTGGCCTCTCCGAGGCCTTATCACACTCCAAAGTTTAAAAGGGTTTTGACTGCTTAAAGACCGAATCCTAGATTACTACATCCCCAACCCTAAAGGACGAGGCTTTCGAGAAGAAAAACTCAAAAATATCGCCCGAGTTATTTAAGGGTTGCTACCGCTTTAAGATTGTGTGCGTAGGCGGTCTCTCCAGTGGAGATAAACCTCCAGAGTTTCCGAAAATTTAATAACCATTTGGAATTAAACATAGGTGGGGTGAGAGAATGGAGAACGGAAAGCCGGTCAGCATAGTCCTGCCAGATATTGAGAATCCTTTACTGATAGAGGGATATCCTGGAGTTGGATTGGTCGGCCATATAGCGGCGAACTTTCTCGTCAGGGAGCTTGGAATGGAGATGGTAGGCTACGTCGAAAGCCCCTTCATCCCCCCGATGGCGCTCATCCTTGATGGAAAGCCAAACCCACCACTGCGCTTCTATGGAAAGGACAACGTAATCATCGCAGTTGCGGACGTATACGTGGCTCCAACGCTCGTCAACGAGATAGTGAGGGAGCTGACAACTTACCTGAAGAAGAGAAACGCGGAGAAGGTGATATCCCTAGGAGGCATTGGTATTGGGTTCTTTAAGGAGCAGATGGACGTTTGGGGTGTTGGAGCGCGGGAGGAACTCAACAAAGAGCTAGAAGGAAACGGGGTCAAGCTCCTCCAGTACGGCTCGATAATGGGAATGAGCGGCAGGCTTCTCCTTGAGGCGAGTAGGAACAAGCTGGATGCCTACGTCATTCTTGGGGAAACTTTTGGAGACAGACCGGATCCAAAGGCCGCCGCCAACGTCATCGAGGCGCTCAAGAGGCTCGTTCCGCTGGAGGTCTCAACAGAGCCGCTTCTGCAGGAGGCAAAAGCGATAGAGGAGCAGCTCAGGAAAATGCACGAACAGATGGAGCAGGCCAGGAAAAAGGCTCAACAGCATTACGAAAGTATCTACCTGTGAGGTGAGACTATGGAAGCGATGGTCTTAGCCGGCATCTCGCGGCGTGTGCTGGATGAACTGATGAGGAATCCCCACAGGACGATAGAACTGAGAAGCGCCAAGAACGTTCTGGCAGTGGAAGAGGCGTTGGAAAAGACAATGAAGCTCTTTTTGACCCACGATCCTCTCACGGATATTGACATTGGAACGGAGGGCATCTTAGCGGAACTCCTAAGCATGGAGGAACTTGAGACTAGAATACCCTGGGAGGAGAGCGACGAGAGGGAAGTAACGGTCTGCAGAGCTAGGGTAAAGCTGGTCGGCCTCGGGAGGGTTGTCGAAATCGAGAGAAAGCACCACATGATGACCGTGAGCATTCGCGAACTGATGCCCCACGAGATGGGAATGAGTTAAACGAGCGTCGTCTGCCTGCCTTGGAACTTTCCTGAACGTTTTGGAGGCTCAACACGCCGAAATTCAAGCCCCTCAACTTCAAGGAGCTTTTTCGCTCCTGAGGTGAGGGAAGGAGCAACGAGAATTCCCCTCACGTTCGGGTGCTCTTTTTTAAGGGTCTCAACATAGCGCTTAAGCTGGCTGACAGCATGGAGTTCGGCCCTCCGCCGCTTCAGTTCCAAGACGACTAAGTTCCCGCCGGAATCCCTGCCCAGGATGTCAACTATACCGTGTCCTATGTCCTTCTCACGAAAGAGGGGCTTGAATCCGGGTTCTATGAGTTCAGGGTTCTCAAATATCATCCCGGCCATCTCGGCCTCACTCCCTGTCAAGGCCAGTTCCTCGTAGTCCTCAGCTTTGAAGAGGGAAACCAGGTAAACTTCCTCAAGCTCGACCTCAAGAACCTCCTTCGGCTTTCTCCTGACGGAGCGGAGAACTGGGGGGTCACGCTCTTCAAGGGAAACGAGGCTCCCGGGCGGCTGCCAGTTTACTGGCTCCCTCTTTCGGTTCTGATGGATGAGGAATGCCCCGTCGGGCTTGACGATTATGACCCTGTCGCCGGAACCAAGCTCGCTCTTTGCCCTACCGTCGTAGTAGACCCTGCAACGCGCGAAAATAGTTAAGAGGGCCTCGTTTGATAGTGCAGAATCAATGAGATGCTTGAGTTCCTCCCGTGACGGATTGATAGTTGCCCGAACCTTTGACATGAAACCGAGTAAAAAAAGAAGGGTTAAAAAGCTAACTCAGTCCTCGGCACCCTTCTCGGTTATTCTGAATATCGCCTCACCCTCTGGCAGGTGCGGGCTGTCTATCAACCTTGCCACCCTCTTCCCGGCTTTCCCCTTACGGAGATAGATTCTGAGCGTGGCACTGTGCGCTAAGATGTGCCCTCCAACGGGCCTCGTCGGGTCGCCAAAGAACGCATCGGGTTTGGCCTGAACCTGGTTGGTGACGAAGACCGCTATGTCATAGAGGTCCGCAAGGCGGTGCAAGTCGGAGAGGTGCTTTGCCAGCTTCTGCTGCCTCTCCGCTAGCGTTCCCCTGCCAACGTACTCGCTCCTGAAGTGGGCCATGAGAGAGTCAACTATGAGGAGCTTAACCGGCCTGTCGGTCTCGGCCTTCTTTTTGATGATCTCCTCGGCTCTCTCTATGAGTAACATCTGGTGGTTGCTGTTGAAGGCCCTCGCGACGTATATGTTCTTAAGGACTTCGTCGGGGTCAAGGCCACGATTTTCTGCGATCTGCCTTATCCTCTCAGGCCTGAAGGTATTCTCGGTGTCTATCCAAATGATGGAACCGTTAAGGCCGCCATCCTCGCGCGGCAGCTGGGTCATGACGGCCAGAGTGTGAGCGAGTTGGGTGTTGTGAAGCACTAGACCATTGGGTGCGATGAAGTTGTGTGTCCATGGTATAACTAGGTCATAAACCCAATCCTTGTACTCAACTGGCTCACTGGAGCGAACCTCATAGAACTCCAGCTTCCTCACAAGACTTATCGTGTCAATGGCGAGGGTGGCCACCTGCCTAAAGCGACCAATCTCCGCGAGGATCGCCGAGACCACCCGTTCTCTAAGGTCTTTCCTCCTCGGAAGCCCCCTTGTGCGGTAGTTGGACACCTGCCCCGCAGTGAACCCATATTTAATGAGGGACGTCCAAGCAAACGGAAGGTCGGGCTTTTCTCCGGATAAAACTGCCTTCTCCGCTTCATTGAGTCTCTCCAAGGCTTCCTTAAAGTAATCTTCAATGCGCGAAAGTGTCTCCTCCGTGAACCAGACTTCCCGGTTCCTCGTTAGTATGTGATAAGCGGTCTCATGATCCCTCTTTGGAAGGCGGAACTTGGAGTAGAGCTTTCCAAGGAACTTGGCAAGTGCCGGGGGATACCTCCCAACACCGCCACCGTTCATGTTCACTGACTTGAGGAGGGTTCTTCTGAGAACGGCTTCGAAGTCCTTCCTACCTTCCCCCGTGATGTAAATGCGGTGATAAACCTCATCCTCAATGTTTTTAGTGGAAACATTTGGAGTTATTCCAAGTTTCTTAAGGAGGAAAACCAGACCCTCGGATAGGTCAGCGCTCTTTGTAGTCATTTCCACTAGTGACTCCCGAACGTAGCCGTTCCCATCCACGTAACCAGCCAGAAACGCCACTATTGCTGAATCGTCGGCGTTCATTATCTCCTCTGGCACGGCCTTGGTTGATGCGCTTGAGCTGGCCAGGGGGCCAAGCCACTCTGCAGTCTTTTTTCTGAGCAGTATCCTATAAAGGCTACGCCTCACTTCAACGGTCGGTCTGTAGCCGTCATGCTCCTCGATAAAGTTTACCACGAAGTCCTTAATCTCCTCTGAACCCGTGGTTATCGAGAGCGGGTTCGACGTGCCTTCTGCTACAAAGAGTCCCAGGAAGTACGCCCGAGCTTCCCCAACGGGAATTCTGTTCGCTGGAACGCGCTTAACACCAACCACTATGTCTCCAACGTTTAACCGAGCCGCTGGGATCCACTGGAGGCCGTCCCTGAAGACAAGAACCGGGTGGGGGAACGTGGTTCGAAGTGAGTAACCTTTGGATAGAGTTATCTCCGCAAGCTTCTCGACGCGCTCGCGGTAGAGGTAGGAAGCCTTTGTCCTTATTATTTCGCCAGATTTAGGATCAAAAGTGTATACCGAGACGGTCTCCAGGGGGACCGCATAGCCACCATCGAAGGGAATCTCTCCAGAGGTCTCGGCATATTTCCGATACATCCCCTCAATGGTTTCAAAGTGGACCAGTGTGTCGTTCTCGTAGTAAACCTTTGTGTCCTTGGCAAAGCACTTTCCACTCCCAAACTCTCCAAAGACCTCAGTTATAGCCTGAGTCTCGACGCCGCCGCCTATGAGTTTATCAAGGCTCTTGCTTCCAGTTGAGATCTTACCGACGGCGCTCCTCTTTTCCATATACTCATCGGCACGCATGAAGGTCCCTATGTTCGCCGCTTCCCTTGCTGCCTGAATTATCTTGAGCGCGGCACCCTCACTTATCCCAGCTATCTCCTTAAGCTCCATCGGAGAGGCAACTGCTATGGCCTCGATGCTGTCGTAGCCAGCCTCGCGGAGCTTCTCGGCAGTTGCAGGACCAACGCCCGGCAGATCCTCAAGGGTTTTTATATCCTTCTCCTTCTTTTTTGAGGTTGAGCTTGAAGGAGGCTTCTCAACGACTTCCAGTTCCTCGAACTCCTCGAGTTCTTTTATTTCATCCTCCGCCATCTTTTTCTTCGGCATGAGCATCACCCTAAGTCTCTACCTTTTATAGGGGTAAAAAGTGCAAGGGTTATATACTTTTCTTCCCATATCCGTGGGACACCAGTACACAAACATGCGCACAATGTCCCGATAAAAACCTAACATCTCCTTGAAAATTCTAAGAAAACAAATAAACCCCTTAGTTTCCAGTGGAAACCGCAGGCTTAACCATCATGATAAGCTTCGAGTTTTATGGGATAACATCCCGGAGGGCAGGGGCAAGGCAGCCCATTGAGGTAGTTGCCGGGGGAAAGAAACCGCATTCGTTCTGACACTGTTACCCCGTAGAAGCCTGCATCACTTTGGCCACCTCACCTTTGATTTTTTACCCAAACAGACATCTATAGCATATAACTTAAAAAGTTACCACCCTTGCACTTTAGAGTCCACCAATGAAGAAATTTTTCCAGTGGAAACAGAGGCCCTTTTCGATGAATATCTGAAAGACCCCCCAGAGTTCTATTTCCACTGGAGCTGGGTTTGGGTAAAGGATGGATCTGAGTAGGGGTAAAAGAGAAAGGAATGTTCACAAGCCACTTTTCCAATGCCAAATAACCAGCCTTAAAAGATACCGTACGAATTTATGGTCAAACGTTTATTATATTGTCTAAAATCTATTTATAGATGAACATTGTATATAGAAATAAATAAATATTATCCCTCGATAAGAGACGGGGGAGTTTTACCGGTTTTCAAAAGGATAAATGGAGTAACCGGAAACCTGATTCCACTGGAAATGGAACCCCCTGGGGGGTACAATTGTGTTTTCTTTTATTAAAAATGAAAACAATGTTATTTTACTTAATTGACTTAATCGTACGTATATGTTCGTTGGAGTACCGCTTTTGATGTATCCTCATGTGCATCCATCTCCCAGTGGAAATGACTAGATGGATTCATCAATACCTTTATATATCTAAAATTTTAGTTGACATAGATGTTCTATCAATCCGTCTGTTTCCTGTGGAGGCTCTCCCATTCCCTTGGAGTTCTTCGTCTTCCCGTCCCCTTTCCACTGCAAAGTTAATTAACCCCCAAGTCGTAGCGTCTTAGGTGATTTCAGTGGACAACGTTGAGTCAAATGTTATAGAATGGCTTAAGAGCGGTGCCGATTCCGCCCGGGATATTGTGGATCTCCCTTGGTCCCTAAAAGAATTGCAACCTGGGGTTTACCTGGCAGAGCATCCGCGGATGCCGTTTTCGCTCATGGTGGCTTTTTCTGGGGATTTTGTTCGTCTGATAGTCCCCTTAGGTCTTGAGACCCTTTCAATGTCGACAGAGGAGCGCCTCAAAGTGTATCATACTCTCCTGAGGCTCAATGATGATGTACACCTGATGAAGTTTGCTCTCTCGGGAATGAACGATGACGTTTACCTTCGCGCTGATCTTGACAAAAAGACACTCGGAAAGGATGAGTTCAACGACGCCCTTGCCGCCCTGCTAATCGGTCTTCTCTCCGCGGTTTCTGCACTTGGCCTTGAGAAGGAGTTCGAGGACGAGATATTCGACCGTATAGTGGGTATGGTCGTGGAGAGAATTCAGAGAGGGGCCAGCAGGGAGGAGCTTATGCGGTTCCTCACCGTCAAGGTTGGAATGCCAGAGGGCGATGCTAAGGCGCTCCTGACCCAGATCTTTAATGCCGTAGAGAACAGTGATGAAGATGTGGAAATGGGTTATTTCTAGTTGTGCACTAGACTAGTTTTAGTGCCTCTTTCGATGGGATTTTCCCCGATTTTTTACACCCTTTTGTTCAACAACGCATATAAACCTCTGCTCCTACCAACCCAATGCTTTCCACTGTATCCGGTGCGTCCGGTGGAGTGGCTGGAGATACTCCCATTACCCTGTAAAAAATGGAATGAATTACAAAAAATTTACATAATGCAGGATAATATCCATATTATGTGGGATTTCACAGACGTTTTATACAGCACCGGCGGTGTTTCCTGTGGAGCGTGAGGGGAATGGCCAACGACTACCTCGATTCAATCTTTGAGAAGTACCTCCATGCTAAAAAAATATTCAAGAACAAGGAGGTTCTTAGACACAGTTACACCCCAAGGGAACTTCCCCACAGGCGTGAGCAGATAGAGGAACTAGCACACATCCTTGTTCCGGTTCTCAGGGGTGAAACACCATCTAACGTCTTTGTCTATGGCAAGACTGGCACAGGTAAAACCGTCACCATCAAGTTTGTTACGGAAGAGCTGAGGAAGATATCGGACAAGTACGATATTCCCGTTGAGGTCATCTACATCAACTGTGAGATAGTTGATACCCAGTACCGCGTTCTGGCCAACATAGTGAATTACTTCAAAGTGGAGAGCGGTGTTGAGGTTCCCCTCGTGGGATGGCCGACTGATGAGGTTTATTCCCGGCTCAAGGGGGTTATAGATGCCCGTGAGCGCTTCGTTATAATCGTCCTCGACGAGATAGACAAACTCATCAAGAAGAGCGGTGACGATATCCTCTATTCCCTCACGAGGATAAACACCGAACTGCGCCTCGCCAAGGTCAGCATAATCGGAATATCCAACGACCTTAAGTTCAAGGAATACCTAGATGCACGCGTTTTATCGAGCCTTAGTGAGGAGGAGGTTGTATTCCCACCTTACGATGCCAATCAGCTCCGTGATATTCTAATGCAGCGTGCTAAGGATGCCTTCAACGAAGGTGTATTGGACGGGGGCGTCGTCCCCCTCTGTGCGGCCTTAGCGGCGAGGGAACACGGCGACGCGAGGAGGGCTTTGGATTTGCTCCGCGTCGCCGGTGAGATAGCCGAGCGCGAAGGGGCCAGCAAGGTCATGGAGAGGCACGTCTGGAAGGCCCAGGAGAAGATAGAGCAGGATACTATGGAAGAGGTCATAAAGACCCTTCCCCTTCACTCTAAAGTCCTCCTCTACGCGATAGTCCTCCTCGATGAAAACGGCGAGCTTCCGGCCAACACAGGTGACGTTTATTCGGTTTACAAATCCCTGTGTGACCACATTGATTTGGAGCCCCTCACCCAGAGGCGCGTCAGCGATTTGATCAACGAGCTTGACATGCTCGGTATCATAAACGCCAAAGTCGTGAGCAAGGGCCGCTACGGCAGAACCAAAGAGATTCGCCTGAATGTGACGCCTTACAAGGTCAAGAACATATACCGCCAGGACCCCCAGCTTCAGACCGTCCTGACCATTAGCATGTCAAACCAGAGGAGGCTGCTCTGATGGGACTTGTTGAGGATCTGCTGGGCAATAAGTATCTTATAACCCCTCCCGCTTACTACCTCCTGGCTGACCATTACATGGAAGCCTTCACGCTCGCGGAGCTTGTTAAGTTCGCCAAATCTCGGGGCACCTTTGTCATTGACTCCTCCATAGCCAGCGATTTTCTTCGTGAGAAGGGCATTTTTTCCAGTGCACCACTGGAGACTCCACCCGAAGAGATCCATGAGGAATCAGAAATATTTGGGGGCAATGAGGTTTCTCTTTCTGGGGATAATGGGTCTGAACTTACTGCTTCCGTAGAAACATCTGGTTATGATATAGTTCCTGCCGAAAGCTTGGATGAAAATCCCGATCTTGAACGCACCCCCCAGACATCCATTTCCACTGGAGAACCTCCTGAAACGGCCGTTGAATCTGTCTCTTCTATGGAATTAAAGCCTGAAAAGACCGCATTTTCAGAGGGGGAGAGTTTTGTTTCCACTGGAACTACCGATACCAAGGGGGGGTTAAATGTTCCCGCTGACCTGGGGGAGACAGTCCGGAACCCATCAAAGGCTGAATCTGATGAGATCCTTCCACTGGAAAGCGGATCTTCCCTCCGGACTTCCGCCGCGGAGTCATCGGAAGCATCAGCCAGTGAGTCCTCCGCACTTCCCGTTGATGGTTTCTCCGAGGTTCCCTCTGGGACTTCTCTCAACGGCGATTACTCTAATGGCTATTCGAATGGAAACGGCTATGCCGACTCAGAAGAGTACTACGAGGAGAACGGTGAGGTGAAGCCCAAGATAGTCTACGGCGACTACGGCGTTCCGATTGCTTACGTTGAGGAAGTACCAGAAGGCGAGAAGAGCTACTCCGTTTACCGTGACCTCATCATAACCCCCAAAGAGGGCTTCCACTACCGCGCGAAGGAGATACCCGACGACTGGGAGATGGTCTTTGATGTCAAGAACGTCAAGTTCGAGGCCCCCAAGGTGAAGAATGCGGCCAGCAAGGAGGGTGAGATAATAATTAAATCTTACACCGACTACTTCAAGAGCAGGCTGAGAAAGATGCGCAGGATCCTCCGCGAGAACCCTGAACTCGGGAGCGTCATCGACATCGGAAAGCTCGGCTACGTTGGGGGGGATGAAGAGGTTACGATAATCGGGCTGATCAACAGCAAGCGAGAGACCGCTAAGGGCTACATGTTCGAGGTCGAGGACAACACCGGACTCATCAAGGTCTTCATAAACCGCAACAACGAGGAGAGCAAGAAGTTCTTCCAGATAATGCCTGACTCTGTGATAGGCTTCCGTGGCCACTACTCTGGCAGGAACATCTTCTTCGCCAACAAGATCTTCCTCCCCGACGTTCCGAGGTACAAGCGTGAGAAGCCGCCCCTGGAGGAGAAGGTCTATGCGGTCCTGCTGAGCGACATCCACGTCGGTTCCAACAAATTCTGTGAGAGGGCATTCGAGAAGTTCTTGGAGTGGCTCAACGGTGAGGTCAATAACCGGAAAGAGGAGGAACTTGTGAGCAGGATCAAGTACATGATACTCGCAGGAGACGTTGTCGACGGCGTCGGCATCTACCCTGGCCAATACAACGAGCTTGAGATCCCTGACATCTTCGACCAGTATGAGGCCCTTTACAACCTCCTGCGGAACGTTCCCGAGCACATAACCATGTTCATCGGCCCAGGAAATCATGACGCTGCAAGGACGGCCCTTCCGCAGCCGGGCTTTTACGAGGAGTACGCTAGACCCCTCTTCAAGCTCAAGAACGCGGTGATGATAAGCAACCCCGCCGTTGTGAGGCTCCACGGGAGGGACTTTCTCATCTTCCACGGCAGGGGAATCGAGGATGTCGTCAATGTGATCCCAAACCGGAGCCATCACAGGCCGGCAGAGGCTTCCGTTGACCTTTTGAAGCTCCGCCACCTTGCCCCGACATTCGGCGAGAAGGTTCCCATCGCCCCCGATCCTGAGGATACACTGGTCATAGAGTCCGTCCCGGATCTCTTCCAGACGGGCCATGTTCACGTTATGGAGTACAAGATCTACAACGGAGTCTTCGTGATAAACGCGGGCACCTGGCAGGCCCAGACCGAGTTCCAGAAGATGGTGAACATCGTCCCGACTCCGGCGCGCGTGCCGATAATAGACGTCGAAACCGCCCGTCTTAGGGCAGTTGTAAGCTTCGACCGCTTCTGTGAGGGTGTGTGAAATGTCTGAGGAACTGTATTCTCCGGAGATGAAGGCCTACTTCGAGTCACTTCAACGCGAGATAGACCGGGCCTACGAGATAGCGAGAAAGGCCCGCGCCCAGGGCAAGGACCCCAGCTTAGAGGTAGAGGTTCCTCAAGCCACAGATATGGCCGGCCGTGTTGAGAGCCTCGTCGGGCCCAAGGGCGTTGCTCCCCGTATAAGGGAGCTTGTCAAGGAGTACGGCAAGGAGATTGCTTCTCTCAAGATAGTTGACGAAATAATAGACGGGAAGTTCGGTGACCTCGGGAGCAAGGAGCGTTATGCGGAACAGGCCGTTAGAACCGCCCTGGCGATCCTTACAGAGGGAATCGTTTCCGCCCCGCTTGAGGGGATAGCGGATGTTAAAATAAAGCGCAACACTTGGGCAGATAACAGTGAATATTTGGCCCTCTACTACGCCGGGCCGATAAGAAGCTCCGGCGGAACCGCTCAGGCATTGAGCGTCCTTGTCGGAGATTACGTCCGCAAAAAGCTCGGTCTTAACCGCTTCAAGCCTAGCGAGGAGCATATAGAAAGGATGGTTGAGGAGGTTGACCTCTATCACCGCGCGGTTACGAGACTGCAGTATCATCCGGAGGTTGATGAAGTTAGTCTTGCCATGAAGAACATCCCCATCGAGATAACCGGGGAAGAGACCGACAAGGTGGAAGTGAGTCACAGGGACGTTCCCGGCGTTGAGACGAACCACATCCGTGGCGGTGCAATCCTGGTCATGGCGGAGGGCGTCCTCCAGAAGGCGAAGAAGCTCATCAAGTACATCGATAAAATGGGCATTGACGGCTGGGACTGGATAAAGGAGTTTGTTGATGCCAAGGAGAAGGGTAAATCCGCCGAGGAGAAACCATTGACTGATTCCAAGACCAAAAAGGCCGAAAAAGACGAGGTCAAGGAGAAAGTTGAGAAGGGTTTCTACTATGAGATTTACGAGAAGTTCAGGGCCAATATTGCGCCTAATAAAAAGTATATAAAAGAGATAATCGGTGGCAGGCCCCTCTTCGCCGAACCTTCAGCCAACGGCGGCTTCCGTTTGCGTTACGGCCGTTCCCGCGTTAGCGGTTTCGCGACGTGGAGTGTCAACCCCGCAACCATGCTGATTTTAGATGAGTTCATAGCCATCGGAACGCAGATGAAGACTGAGAGACCCGGAAAAGGCTGCATCACAACGCCGGTAACCACGGTTGAAGGGCCGGTAGTTAAGCTCAAGAACGACTCTGTAATTAAGGTGGATGACTACGAGACTGCCCTGCGGGTGAAGAATGAGCTTGACGAGATTCTCTACGTTGGGGACGCGCTGGTTAACTTCGGCGACTTCGTCGAGAACAACCAGACGCTATCGCCTGCGAACTACGCTGAGGAATGGTGGATCCAGGAGCTTCTCAAAGCGATAGCCGACACCTACGAGGTCGAGCTTGAACCCTTCGCAGAGAACCCTCGCGAGGCCGTTGAGGAAGCGGCAGAATACATCGAGGCCGACCCGGAGTTCCTCTGGAAGCTCCTCCGCGACCCCCTGCGCGTCAGGCCGGATGTTGAGATGGCCATACATCTCTCAAAGGTTTTGGAGATTCCGTTTCACCCCTACTACACTCTCTACTGGAATACCCTTCAACCAGAAGAAGTTGAGGAACTCCAGAGGACTCTGGCGAACGCTCAAATCGAGTGGGACGAGTTCAGGAAGAACAAGTTCGCGAGAAAGGTTGTCCTCGACAGCGATCCCAAAATCAAGCGCTACCTTGAACTCCTGGGCCTTCCCCACAGACTCGAGCGGACCGAAAACAGGAGGAAGGCCATCGTAATCGACTACCCCTGGGCCTCGGCCCTCCTCACGCCGCTTGGCAACCTCGAATGGGAGTTCAAGGCCAAGCCTTTCCACACCGTCATCGACATAATCAACGAGAACAACCGGATAAAGCTTAGGGATAAGGGGATAAGCTGGATTGGGGCAAGAATGGGGAGGCCTGAGAAGGCCAAAGAGAGGAAAATGAAGCCTCCTGTTCAGGTTCTCTTCCCCATCGGCTTGGCTGGAGGTTCGAGTAGAGACATAAAGAAGGTCGCCGAGGCAGGAAAGGTTTCGAGCGTTGAGATAGCCTTCTTCAAGTGTCCCAACTGTGGTCACGTCGGACCGGAGCACCTCTGCCCGCGCTGTGGAACGAGGAAGGAACTCCTCTGGCACTGTCCCAGGTGTAACGTTGACTACACGGAGAGCGAGGCCAAAAATTTCGACTTCCGCTGTCCCAAATGTGGTGTTGAACTTTCTCCCTACGTCAGGAGGACGATAAAGCCCTCAGAACTTCTCAAGCAAGCGATGGAGAACGTTAAAGTCTACGGCATCGACAGGCTCAAAGGAGTCATGGGTATGACCTCCGGCTACAAAATGGCCGAGCCTCTGGAAAAGGGCCTCCTCAGAGTGAAGAACGACGTTTACGTCTTCAAAGACGGTACGATCCGCTTTGATGCCACCGATGCCCCGATAACACACTTCAAGCCGAGGGAGATAGGCACGAGCGTTGAAAAGCTCCGCGAACTTGGCTACACCCACGACTTTGAGGGCAAGCCCCTTGAGAGGGACGATCAGATACTGGAACTCAAAGTTCAGGATGTAATCCTCCCCCATGAGGCCGGCCGTTACCTCCTTAAGGTGGCGCACTTCATAGACGACCTCCTTGAGAAGTTCTATGGTCTCCCGCGTTTCTACAACGCGGAGAATATGGAAGATCTGGTCGGTCACCTCGTGATAGGCCTTGCCCCGCACACCTCTGCCGGAATCATCGGCAGGATAATAGGCTTCTCCGACGTTCTTGTAAGCTACGCGCACCCGTATTATCATGCGGCAAAGAGGAGAAACTGCGACGGAGATGAGGACAGTGTGATGTTACTTATGGATGCACTTTTAAACTTTTCTCGTTACTATTTGCCCGAAAAGCGCGGCGGCAAGATGGACGCGCCCCTGGTCGTTACCACGAGGTTGGACCCGCGCGAGGTCGATAGTGAGGTCCACAACATGGATGTCGTCCGGTACTACCCCCTCGAATTCTACGCGGCAACCTACGAGCTGAAGTCGCCGAAGTCGATAAAGTTCATCGAGCGCGTCGAGGACAGGCTCGGCAAGCCAGAGATGTACGAGGGCATAAAGTTCACCCACGATACCGACGATATCGGTCTCGGCCCGAAGATGAGCCTGTACAAGCAGCTCGGTGATATGGTGGAGAAGGTTGAACGACAGCTGACCCTTGCCGAGCGCATCCGCGCAGTGGACGAGAACCACGTTGCTGAAACCATCATTAACTCTCATCTCGTTCCTGATCTGAGGGGTAACCTCAGGAGCTTCACAAGGCAGGAGTTCCGGTGTGTGAAGTGCAACACCAAGTACAGGAGGCCTCCCCTCGGGGGAAAGTGCCCCAAGTGCGGCGGCAAAATCGTTCTGACGGTCAGCAAGGGCGCCATCGAGAAGTACCTGCCGACGGCCAAGATGCTTGTCACGAAGTACAACGTCCTCGACTACACGAGGCAGAGAATATGCATAACCGAGAAGGACATAAAGACACTCTTTGAGAACGTTCTTCCCGAGAGGCAGAGAACCCTGATGGGCTTTTCGGCCGATATCTGTGAGAAGATGGTGAAGGAGAGAACCGGCAAGTCCAACGGGAAGAACGGCTACCTCGACGAGCTGAAGGCCAACGGAAACGGAAAGAAGAACCGAGTGGAGAGAGCTAAGAAAACTCCTCCAAAAGAAGTCGGGAAGCCCAAACGCTCCGAGAAGAAGACAAAGCCCACTACTGGGCTTGAAAAGGCAGCCCTCAAAAGGTACCTTGCGGATGAAAAGGGAAAAGAGGAAGAGCGCAAGGCGAAGGACAAGAAGAAAAAGAAGGGTGTAAGCCTCGACGAGTTCTTCGGGGGATGAGTTTTTCAGAACCTTCCAGAGAGTCCTTGGGGAGGTCGCCCCCGTTTGCACTTTTATCCCTGTAATATCTCGGGCGGTAACTCTTGATTTGGGAATCAGATGGGTGGTGGTAATAAGAAAAACAACAGAACGGCGATTAAAAGTGCTACCACCACTGGTCGCGTTGTGGACTTATTTTCTTTAAACAGCTTACCCAGCGTATAGTATGAGAGGAACCATGCTGTGAGCAGGGATATTTGCTCCACGAGTATCCTGACCTGTAGAATTTGGGGGGCCATCCAATTTACAGTCCTCAACAGCAGGGATAAAATTCCCCACCCGGATAACGGCAGGAAATAGTCGAAAGCGTCCAGCGAGGGCTTCTTTTGAAATAAAACGCACATAATCCCCACAGAAATTCCCATCATAATCAATGCTCTGACGGTGTATCCGATACTTGCTGTGAGGAATACAATCAAGAATCCGTAGATACCCGCCAAGCTACCTATCATTGAGAGGGTTATTATCTGAGGCAGATAAAACGTCCACCCATAAACTGAAATTTTAAGAAGTTTCACGGGTGTTTCTGCCTTCATGCTCAGCACCTCAATTCCCTGTGATCACTTGATTTATCCAGCTGAGTGCAATTGAAAGGGCAACGATTCCCAAAAACGCTGGGAGGGATGTTTCATGGATCAGCAACAAAGTGCTTATGAAACCAAATAGCCCCGCGCTGATTACTCTAGCAAACGCCCGTTTTGAATTTCTACCTCTTTTCGGGTCTGTAAGTTCCCAGAAGTTGTGTATAAATGAACTAAAAGCCATGATACCTGCTAGGAAGATTGCCTCTTGAAATCCTGGCTCAGTAGTGTGGGTAATGTAGTATTTTGCAAAAAAATAGAAGAAGGTAGCCCCCAGGGCAGAAAGGATAATTTTGGTGGTTTTCATTCTTCACACCTCGTTAAATACTAGGACGTCGACATTGGCCCCTGATGCCAATGCGAATGCCACTATGCTAATGACGTTGCTCTTGGTAATCTGGCCGCTTAATAGGCCTTTTAGCGCTGTAAAGAGCTTTGGTTTTTCCCCATTTACGAGGGATGCCACCGGGCCACCAATAAGAACTTCTGGGCTCCCACCGACAGAGATCACTGCGTGGTGCCCCCTTCCTGCAGTGAATTTAACGGGAAGCTTTAGCTGGATCTTCCATACAAACCAACCGCTCTTCCTAAAATGATATGCTATTCCAACCTTTCCTTCGTACTTCATGCCTGATGCTTTGTTTGTGTATACTTTCATGCCATCTGGGAATGCTATCAAAGTGTCATAGCCAAAAACGGGGATTCTGTATACTGTCAGCTTGAAGTATCCTTCTGAACCATGTCTCACCTTCTGGTATACGAGCCATCTCTGGAGTTGGGGGAGGTATATTGGATACGTTGATGTGGAGATGACACCATTACCTTCGAATCTGGTGTCTATCACCGAACCTGCACCAACACCGCCCTGTGGGGCCGGCTGGTTGTGTATAGGTGCTGCCGCCGCGCTTCCTGCCGTCACTCCGATCATCAGCAGTCCCAATAGGACTGCGAACAATAACTTCAACTTCACGAGGTTCACCTCTTTGAGGTTTTTGCATTATGCTCTAATCAACTTATCCTTATAAATTTTTCCTTTTACTTAGCGTAAAAATTCTTCCTTTTTTTTCGAGTATGAATTTATCCTAACTTAAATTTTCCACTTGGAATGAGTCAAAAGAAGCTCAAGTAAAAGAGTTGCATGATCATGTAATACTTCCTAAAAATCTCCTGTACTACTGATAAAGGGTGGGATAAAGAGGTTTGGAGATGTCTTGGGCCTTATTTTCCCTCCGATAAAGGGTTAGGTATTTATAGTCCTTTGTGTTATTACCTTTGATGTCCAGCCAGTTCAAATTAGTGCCTACCATCGCCTACCTGCGCGTTCAAAAGCAGGCCTTCATCGGCTACTCCATGCCCCTTGCTGGCTGGATAGGGGAATACATGGTGAACTACGGAAAACTCCCCAGACCGAACTTTCTCTCCAGGACCTTCGGCAAGCTGGGCTTTTCCTTAGCTGGAGAGGAGCGTGACGACCGCTATATAACCCAGTTCTTCACGAGGGGCGGGGTTTCGATAAGCGCGAGCTGGGATGTTGAGCGGGAGAGCCTCTTCCTCCAGATGATCCCACTCCGCTCAAAGCTCTCCCGAGGTCTTACGATAAGGGCAGAGAACATAGAGTTCTACGGCCAGTACGTTGTCTCGATTGAACCGACGAATAAGCTCCCACCGGGGGTCAGGGGCATAGGAATAAACGCCCTGGTTCTTGAGGATTTCTATCCGGTCGAGACGCCCTACTGGGGCATGCTCCATGAGGATTGGGAGACAGAGCTTAACCTGGTTGTCATGAAGGATGAGATCTACGACAAGTTGAAGCGCGAGGAGTATCGCTGTCCGGTCTGCTTCTCCCCGCTGAGTGAGGAAAACGGTGTTCTGAAGTGTCCCAACTGCGGCTTCACCTACGCCCCGGAGACGGACTTCGAGAGGGTCATGGAGACGTTTACTGTTGAGGAGTTCAGCTTTTGATACTCGCCTTTACAGGGTTCTGGTATCCGTTTTTGAGTATCTGACTCCTCTCCGCCGTGAAGGGCGAGGCTTTCAGAAGAAAAATGTAAGTTGATTCGTCGGTATATGGCACCCCCCATCTCCGAAACACTGTAAAACGTGAGGGTATCTGCCTGGAAGTGAGTTTTCCGGTAGCCGCCCCTTAAAAGCAGATTCTCGGCGACATATGAGAATTTTGCCTGACCATAGGTTCATCGAACTCTCGCTCTGGCTTTAAGAACAGCCTGAATGGGAAGTAATAAGTCTTTCCTGATCTGAATGTTATCGAAGGCCACGGAGGGAGCTTCTCGGCGTTCCTGTATGCAGCTTTTCCCACAACCTTATACAGATTCCTCACCCGGGCCCCGTACAGAAATGAGATGTGATCCCCAACGTCTATATCAAAAAACGTCCAGAGGCCGTTTATACTGCTTGTAAACCCCGCAAGGTTGTGTTTCATACAGAGTTCCAGGTTCTCCCTGTTTGAAAGGGATACCAAAAAGTAATCCGGCACTTCTAATCGCCTCCAAACCCGTTCTTGACTATTCCATTAAACTCCATGTTCTACCATCGATCGCATCCCCTAATCTTATATTCGCCTTAATAAGGTGTTCGACAAATGTAGTTAGATATATTCAACTCATCCTCCTCTAATGCTTAATAAAAATCGGTGAAAGCCCATGACCTACTGGCTCTGCATCACCACCCGGGAGAACTGGAAAGTAATTAAGGAGAGAAACGTCTGGGGAGTCGCGAAGAGACATAAAAACACCATTGCTAAGGTTAAACCGGGCGACAGGCTCGTTTTTTACGTCAAGCAGGAGCGGAAGGACAAAGAAATTTTAGAACCAAAGATCGTGGGCATCTTTGAGGTTGTGAGTGAGCATTACACAGACTCAAGCAGAATCTTCAAGAGTCCACCTCACATTAACGAGACTTACCCGCTCAGGGTTAAGATCAAGCCCATAAAGCTCGGCGAGCTTGAGTTCAAGCCGCTCATTCCAGAGCTGAAGTTCGTCACGAACAAGAAGAAGTGGAGCGGGCATTTAATGGGCAAGGCGATGAGAGAAATCCCAGAAGAGGATTACAGCTTCACCAAAAGGATCCCTTTCTGCTGAACTGACAGAGAATCAAGCGTGCACTCTAAACTTGCCTACAAAAACGGGTTTAACGGGCCAATTTAAAAGTTCTCAAGTTCAAAACGGCAATTAAACGAAAACCCGCTCAAAAGTTTAGCCTGTCAAAAAGGAGCTACAAACCTTGATGAAACTTTGTGAAGGCAAAGTTTCTATGGTAGCCCGGCGGGGATTCGAACCCCGGTCCCCGGATCCAAAGTCCGGGATGATTGTCCGCTACACCACCGGGCTGTCCATTCAGTTGAACTTCTTCAGGGCTTATAAACCTTAAGCCGATCCGGCCCCCTCCCGATGATAACTCTGGAAGAGTGGTAATAGGAAAAATTTAAAATCTGTGGCTCGTAATTAAATATACCTTTTTGGCTGTTCAATGAACACTTGGGGGCATGAAAATGGGAAGGGTCGAAGGGAAGGCCGCCATTGTCACCGGTGCCACCTCCGGAATCGGAAGGGCCATAGCAGAGCTTTTAGCGAAGGAGGGTGCGAAGGTTGCCGTTACCGGAAGGAACGTTGAGAGAGGCATGGAAGTCGTTGAGAGCATTAGAAAGGCCGGCGGAACCGCTAAGTTTTGGAAGCTCGACGTCAGTAGCGAGGAAGAAGTTGAGAGAGTCTTCGCCGAGATAGCGCGCGAGTTCGGGAAGATCGACATCCTGGTGAACAACGCGGGTGTTACGGGCGTTGACAAGCCCACCCACGAGCTTACCGAGGAGGAGTGGGATCAGGTGATGAACGTCAACGTCAAGGGCGTCTTCTTCTGCACGAAGCACGTCATTCCCTACATGAAGAAGACCGGCGGCGGGAGCATCGTCAACATCTCATCCATCTATGGCATCGTTGGCTCTCCGGGCATTCCGCCCTACCACGCCTCCAAGGGGGCCATACGGCTGATGACGAAGACCGACGCCCTCATCTACGCGAAGGACAACATCAGGGTTAACTCGGTGTATCCGGGTAGCATCTGGACGCCTATGCTCAAGAAGGCCTGCAGGAAAATGGGAATCTTAGATGAGGAGGGGTGCAGGAAGGCCTTCGCCAGGATGAATCCAGTTGGGTGGGTTGGCGAGCCTATAGACGTTGCCTACGCCGTTCTCTACCTTGCATCCGACGAGTCAATGTTCGTGACGGGGACGGAACTCGTCGTCGACGGTGGCTACACCGCCATGTGAGTTTTTTTCCATCCGTTCTCTTTTGTCTAGGGATTTAGTCAGAACAGCCAGAAAGGGGAGAAGGTAGAAACCTCAGATTATCAATGAGACCAGGTTCCTTATCGCCTTCTCAGGATCCTTCGCCTTCGTGACGCCACTCGCAAGGAGGACGCCGACGCTCCCCAGCTCAAGGGCCTTCTTGACGTCCTCCCCTGTGGAGATGCCCGCCCCTGTGAGGACTTTAACGTCGGGGTTGACCTTCCTGACGAGTGCCACCGTGTCGGTTATCACTTCGGGCTTGGCTTTACTGACGGGTATCCCTGTTCCGATGAGTTCTGGAGGCTCAACCGCTACGTAGTCTGGACCGAGGGCGGCAACGGCGGCTGAAACGGCAGGGTTGTTGGAACAGACCATCGTCATCAGTCCGACTTCTTCGGCCCTTCTGATGCTCGCCTCGAGGTCCGCTAAAACCATCCTGTTTTCCGAGTGGTTGAGGAGCGTTCCTACGGCACCGGCCTCCTTTACCGCCTCGGGCAGAACGTGACCCGTGTGACTTCCGGGCTTTATTGGGTCGATGTGCTGGGCAAATACGGGAATCTCAACGCTCTCGGCTATCATCCTGAGGTCGGCCAGCTGTGGGGCGACGACCATGGTTACCCCCGTCTCTTTCCAGACTTTTTCCGCGGCCTTGGCTATCTCCAATGCCCTCTTCCCGGTTGCCTCAATGTAGGTCTTGAAGTTTATCGCTATAATCGGCTCATTAAGCTTCTCCATGGGTATCACCGGAAGTGTTATTTTATTTCCCCTTAAACGTCTTTCGGGAGTTTCGTTTCCACTGGAGGGGTCTCCCGAAGGGGTCTATCAATCCGGCCCGTATGAGGGAGGAACTTATCTTCGGCCCGAGGGAGCTTTTGATTAGTCCAATCACAACAATGTCAAGCGGTTTAAGCCCGTTCTCCTCCCTGGCGCGGTTGACGACCAGCGCTCCTTTGTAGGTCTCCTCGCTGACGACTATTGCTTCCAGGCTTTTCATCCTGTCAGCAAAGCCTATCGCCGTGTGAATCTTGATAACGCGGTAGTTGGAGTAGCCGTTGACCTCGAAGAACTTGAGCAGATCCCGCAGGCGAAGCTCGTATGGGAGTATCTTTTCGGCGTAGGGCTTCTCTTTTATCATCTCGTCCGAGGTTAACCCGACGTAGATGTATTCACCGACTTCGAAGGCTTTTCTGAGGAGTGCTTTATGGCCTAAGTGGAGCCTGTCGAAGGTTCCGCCGACGACGACCTTGAGGTACTTTTTCCTCATGTTCCCCCGTTGGAATGTCCAACCAATAAGCTTTTTTGTTCATCTGCCAATCCGCTCTGGGTGGTGGAATGAGTCTCGATGCGTTTTTCTATCCAGAGGGCGTTGCTGTCTTCGGATCATTCAAGGAGGGCGCGATAGCGAGGGAAATCCTCAGGAACATCGTGGAGGGTGGTTTTGAGGGAAAGGTCATCCCGGTAAATCCAAAGGGCGGGATGGTTGAGGTCGCAGGAAAAACCTTTGAAATCAGGAGACGGCTTGATGAACCTACTGATACAGCCATCATTGCGGTTCCGGCCAAAATCGTTCCCGCTCTGATCGATGAAATCGGCCCGCTCATTAAGGGTGCCGTCGTTATAAGCGCGGGCTTCTCTGAGGTTGGGAACGATGAACTCGAGCGTGAGCTGGTTGAGAAGGCTAAAAAGCACGGTGTTCGCTTGATAGGTCCCAACTGCGCCGGTATCTTCGGGGTTTACGGTAAGTTCTTTGGCTCCTTTGAGATTCGCGTAAAGCTCGGAGGTCTTGCCTTAATCAGTCAGAGCGGGGCCTTCGGCGGTGCGGCCCTAGCCATGGGGAACGACGAGGGGATAGGCTTCTCGGCCTTCGTTTCCTACGGGAACGCCGCTGACCTGAACGAGAGCGACTTTTTGGAATACTTCGCTGACGATGAGAACACGAAAGCGATAGCCCTTTACATCGAGGGTGTTAAGGACGGAAGGAGGTTTCTCAAAGCACTTCGCTATGCCTCAAGCAAAAAGCCCGTCATAATCCTCAAGGCCGGAAAGAGCGTGAGCGGTGCTAAGGCGGCCGCCTCCCACACGGGTTCTCTCGCCGGAAGCTACGAGATTTATAGAGCTGCCTTCAAGCAGGCCGGTGCCATTGAGGTTGAGGAGATGGAGGAACTCTTTGATGCCGCTAAGGCCTTTGAGACCTACTCAAAGGCAGGGAAGCGGGTTGCGGTAATCACGAATTCCGGCGGGCCGGGTGTTCTGGCGACTGACAAGCTGGAAAGGCTTGGCCTTAAGATTGCGAAGCTGAGCGAAGAAACGGTCAGAGAACTCCTCTCTTTCCTCCCGCCCCAGTGTTCCGTGAAGAACCCCATTGACCTCATAGCCGATGCAGACTACGGGCGCTATAAGAGAACGATTGAGACCGTTTGTAAAGACGGGAACGTTGATTCTCTTCTCATCATCTGCGTTCCTCCGATATTCATCCCGAGCGAGGAGATAGCGAGGGCTGTAATCGAGGCTTCCTGCAATAAACCGCTCATCGTCAACTTCATGGCTGGGGAGCTGGTTGGGAGAGGTGTTGAGGTCCTGGAAGAGGCCGGGATTAAGAACTTCCCCACCCCTGAGAGGGTCGCGAAAGCCCTGTTCTGGCTCTCAGAGCGGTGAACTTTCTCTTTAATTTCACAACTGACGCGTTTTTATCGGAATGTAAAAAACCGTTCTCGTCTAAAATTTCAGTTTTAGTTGTCGGTGTTAATGTTTCAACAACCTTTTTATACCCTTCTTGGGAGTTCACTAACATGATTGCCCTCGGAATAGAAGGCACGGCCCACACCGTTGGAATCGGAATCGTAACTGAGGAGAGGGTTTTGGCGAACGTATTCCACACTCTCACCACCGAGAAGGGGGGAATACACCCCAAGGAGGCGGCCGAGCACCACGCGCGCCTTTTCAAGCCCCTTCTAGTGAAAGCCCTTCAAGAGGCCGGAATAACGATTGAGGACGTTGACGTTATAGCATTCTCCCAGGGGCCTGGACTCGGGCCGTGCCTCAGGGTCGTCGCCACTGCCGCGAGGGCGCTGGCGATAAAGCACAACAAGCCCATCATTGGGGTAAACCACTGTATCGCGCACGTCGAGATTACCAAGATGTTCGGGGTTAAAGACCCCGTCGGTTTGTACGTAAGCGGGGGCAACACGCAGGTTCTCGCTCTGGAGGGCGGCCGCTACCGCGTCTTCGGCGAGACTTTAGACATAGGCATAGGCAACGCAATAGATACCTTCGCGCGTGAATTGGGTATAGGTTTCCCCGGCGGGCCAAAGATAGAGAGACTCGCTCAAAAGGGCGAGAAGTACATTGAGCTTCCCTACGCGGTTAAAGGCATGGATTTGAGCTTCTCTGGTGTCCTGACGGAAGCGGTCAGGAAATACCGGACGGGCAATTACCGCATTGAGGACCTTGCCTATTCCTTCCAAGAAACCGCTTTTGCCTCCCTCGTTGAGGTCACCGAGAGGGCAGTGGCCCATACAGGTAAGGGGGAAGTTGTCCTCGTCGGAGGAGTTGCGGCAAACAACAGGCTCCGTGAGATGTTGGAGGTCATGACTGAGGACAGGGGAGTATACTTCTTTGTTCCCCCCTACGACCTTTGCAGGGATAACGGGGCCATGATAGCCTACACCGGACTGAGGATGTACCGTGGCGGCGTAAGATTTAAAATAGAAGATACCGTTGTGAGGCAGAAGTTCCGCACGGATGAGGTGAAAGTGACATGGGTTTAATAGTCCCGCTCTATGTTTTTATTCTGGATCTTATCCTGGCCCTCGCCATAGGCTACGCCATCTTCTTTCTCTACATGAGGCTCGATAAATACGACGTTGAACTCAACATCCTGATAAAGTACTCTTTCGTCTTCCTCCTGCTGGCCGAGATCGGCAGGATCCTTGATTTGGTGGACAACTTCTGTTGCGGGACCGACTTTGCCCTGGTGGAGGAAATTCTCTACTTCATTTCAATCCTTGGTGTTATATACACCGTTCTGAGGTATATCATGCTCGTGGAACTCAGGTACATGCCGTCGGTGGTGGTAAACGCCGGGACGGGGGTTAAATCCCGCCCGAGGGTGCCACGTGGGGACTCTCCCTTCTCCGTGGGTGTTTACATTATACTCTCCCGGTACAGGCTCTCAGATGTTCTCGAGCTTCTCAAGGATGCAGATTTCCCAATAATGGCCATTACGCGTTCCCCGTCGATATACGAGAGCTTTGATAGGGGCAACATCGAGGTCCTGTGGGTGACTCAGGTTCCTGGGGGGATTCAGCCGACGGCCCTTCATGTTATCCAGGACAAGGTAATCCGCTTTGTCCAGGAGAACCCAGAGGCAGTGGTCATAGTTGATTCCGTCGAGTACCTCCTCCTTTACAACGACTTCAGGATCGTCTTCAAGTTCCTTGTCAACCTCAAGGACTACCTGCTGGCCCTCAAGGGCACCCTGATGATATTCGTGGACGATACTGTGGTAACCCCCCAGGAGAAGTCCTTCCTCCTGAAGGAGTTTGAGCCCCTCTAAAACCTCCCCTTAAGCCTAATCGTGTACTTGGGATATATCTCGTCAGTAAAGCGGACAAACTTTGCCTTTCTGGGGGATTTCCGCACTTCTATCTCCGTCTCCGGGTCGAGCTGGGTGTAGAACTGGCCGTCTATGGCTAGGATAAGCTCCCTGCCCTTGGCCAGGTTCTTGATCTTTACGGTGCTCCCAGCTGGAACCACCATGGGTCTTGCGCTCAGCGCTATTGGGGCTAAAGGGGCTATAACGACCGCTTCAAGCCTGGGGTCTAAGAACGGCCCCCCTGCACTCATGGCGTAGCCGGTTGAACCCGTCGGGGTGGAGACTATTAAGCCGTCGGCCCTTATCTCATCGGCAAGGCCCCCGTCCACATAGTACTTCAGGTGAATGATCTTACCTGGAATCCCTGTCAGTATTGACGCCTCGTTCAGAGCGTCCGGCACGCCCTTCTCGCCGTTGATATAAGTTCTTAGCTTTAGGCGCTCGTCTATATGGTAGTCCCCCTCCATGAGTTTGCTCAACGCAAAGAACGCCTCGTGGGGTTCGACCTCCGTGAGAAAGCCCAGAGTGCCCATGTTTATTCCCAGGATGGGTATCTCCTTTTTAGTCCTGTGCTCAACGCGTAGTATTGTTCCGTCGCCACCTATTGCTATCATGAAGTCGACGTTGAACTCCTCCAGTGGGATGATATCTTCCTCAGCGAACTCAGGCAGGTGCTGATACGTTTCCAAGTCCACAAAGACCTCGTACCCGCTGACCTTGAGGAAGTCGTAAACCCTGTAAGCTAACTTCAGTGCCGCGGGTCTGTCGCGCCTTGCCACCACCCCAAACCTCAAGCTTCCACCTCCAGGAACCTGCGATCCCGGCGACTCCCTCGGAACCGGCCCACTTTATCGGGTGCCTGTGATGAGCAGGCCACGGGGAGAACTTTTTTGCCCATGGCATGGCACCGTTAAGTCTTATTTTCATCTTCCACGTTTATATCGTTGTCGCCGGCTTTCCTCTTAAGTTTCTTCACCATAGCTCCAAAGCGTGTTGTAAGCCCTGCTCCTATGATTGTGGGTGCCCAGTATGAGATTAACCTCTCCAGAAGCGTCGCTGTAACCGCTATCTCCTTGTTTATCCCCAGGAGGACGTAAACTGCCGAGTTCACAGCCGCGATAAGACCTGCCCCACCCGGAACCACCGCGAACATCCCCACCGCTATGCCGACCATCTGCACGACCATAATGTCGAGGAGTCGTATCGGACTGTTTATGCTGTAGAAAATGTAGTACGAGCGCAGGATTATCAGCGTCCAGGTTATGAACGACCAGGACACCGAGAGGGCGAAGGCTTTTTTGTGGGTTAATAAAATCCTGAGGTTGTCTTGGAACTGGGGCACGCTCACCTCAACGGTCTTTACGAACTTCTCTTCGTAGTTCATAGCTTTTTTGGGCATTATCCTACCAAACTGGCGGTATAACCAGTAAAGAATGCTCTTCGTCTTTCGTTCGCTCAGTATTATACCAGCCGAGACCAAGGTCATCCCCACAAAGAACGCGTCGAGGACGAGGAGGGTCACCATCAACGTCATTGAGCCCAGACCGTAGACGTAAACTGTGCTGAGGATGAGCATTATCATAACAGGAATAACGTCGGTGAGCCTGTCTATCATCACCGTTGCGAAAATCGGACCGTAGGGGTCTCCGGTCTTTTTGTGGATGTAATATGCCCTCACAGGTTCCCCACCGCCTCTAGCGCCGGGGGTTATGTTGTTGATGAAGATGCCCACGAGAAGTCCCTCGAGTATGGTTGCAAAGTTTGCCTTCACCCCAAGGCTCTTGAGGAGGACCCGCCAACGGAGCGCCCACGTAATCAGTGAGGCAATGTAAACGACGATCGCCATGAGGAAGTAGTCGGGTCTGGCTGTTTCCAGTATCTCGAGGACGTCCTCTATCCCAGCCCACCAGAGGAGCAGGACTATGACGAGCAGTGCGGCCCCTATGAGGGTGTACTTTCTCCTGCCCATTACCCCACCTTCCTGAACTTCGCTATGAAGAAGCCCTGCGTGAGGTGTCTGTTGGGGTAGAACCTTTGGACATCATCAAGCCCCATCCCTTGGGAGCCTATGAAATGACTCTGCTCCTCTAACTTTAGGCCTTTCTCAATGATATATCTCACGTTCGCCTCATTCTCCTCAAGTGAGAGCGTGCAGGTCGAGTAAACCAAAACGCCATCCTTCCTGAGCGACTTCACCGCCGCCCGGATGAAGGCTCTCTGGTAGCGTGCGGTAGCCTCGATGTCTTTTGGTGTCCTTCCCTCCCATAGCTTTGGCCTTATGCCAAGGGCGGTGCAGGGGGCATCGAGGAGTATCTTGTCGGCCTCGATTCCAAGCTCCGGTAATTTCCTCGCGTCCATCCTGATCAGCTTAACGTTCTTCACGCCGAGCCTGTCCAGCTCTTCTTTGGTCTTCCTCAACCTGTTCTTTGACTTATCCATCGCTACTATTTCGCCCATGTTCTCCATCAGCTGGGCGATGTGGCTCGTCTTTCCGCCTGGGGCGGCGGCCATGTCGATTATCAGTTCCTCCTCGCTCGGCTCCAGAACGTGGGCAACAACCATTGAGGGCAGACTCTGGGCGTAGAAGAGACCTTCCTTAAAGGATTCCAGCTCGTTCAGACTGGGGAGCTTGAACTTCGGCAGGGTTACCTCGACGGCCAGGCCCCGTGTTGAAGTCATCATCTCCTTCGCGCCCATTCTGGCTATTCCAACGCCGACGAGCAAACCTTTTGGGTCGCGGATTTCAACCTCGTCGCCCGGTTTTATCTTCCTGTTTGCTTGGAGGACGCCGGGGGCGTAGAGATTGGCCCCCTGGTAGATGCTCTCGGCCGCGAACTTATTGGCCATCGCCACCGGGAGGTCGGGATTGTACTCGTCAGGGAAGTTTGGTCCCCCACGCTTGAAGTATATCCCCTTCTTGAGGTGGGGGCTTCGCTTCGGCTTGAGACCTTCCTTCCTTAGGATGCTCATTAGCTTTGAGCGGCTCGTCTTGAGCGTGTTGACCCGGAGGTAGTACTTCTCCACCGGCGTCCTAAGGGAGGCCATTATCTCCTCCGCTTCGCGCCCGAAGAGTTTCCTGTAATATCTCCTCAGCTCGGGTGGAAACGCCTCCTGGTAGCTCATTGCCACAACCTCAGAACTCGAAGATTTCAAAGCGCCTTCCGAGGTCAATCACCCGTCTTATTCCCTGCCTTAAAGCGCTGACGCTTCCGAAGTTGGCCTCGAACTGGAAGATCCCCTCGTTGCTCTCGGAAATCCTCTCGAGAATCTCCGTTGGGGAAACCTTCCCATCACGCCTCCAGTTGTAGACGTCGTTGAGAAAGTCCTCACTACCGTAGATGAAGCCCCTTGGGAAGACCTCCAAGAAGAGGCCGACGAAGTTCTCGCTTATCCTCTCCCTCGGGACTGCGACGACGAGGTAATGGCTCTCCGGTGTCGCCCCCACTTCAATTTGTGGCTTTATCTCAAAGGCCGGGTGGGGGTAACTCATCCGTCTCCACTCACCGTCTAGGAAGATGTAGGCATTAAAGACCTCCTCTACAGGCTCTACTTGGAAGCCCTCTGGTAGCTCCGTCCTGAGTTCTTCGTTGAGCCCGAATATCCCCCCCCACATTCTGTTCAGAAAATCGTGGATCTCCCTTACATTCATCTCACACACCCAAAATGGAAAGGAAAAGGACCTTAAAAACCTTCATTTCAGACTGCCGAGGTTGCTCAGCATCTCGTTAAGCTGTCCCATGATGTTGCTCTTCACGGTCTCCTCGTAGCTTCCTAGCTTTATCGTGTACTCGTTGTTGAGCACATTGATCGTCATGAACACGTCTGCCTTAATCCTGCTTTCCTCCCCGTTCTTCACGTGGAGCTCCCATACCTTTGGCAGGGCAGACTCAATGATATACATCTTGAGTATCATATTCCCGTATCCTCTTGCGGGCAGGACGACGCCGTTTTCCGACGAACCATAAGCGGCTTTTATCCCGTTGGCGTAGACGTCATAGCTCACGTTTCCAATCGGAATTGGGAAGGAGTTGGGGTTGTAGAACTTCATGTGTGCCAGCAGGATTGCCTTTCCGTTCCGCTCGCCTGCCCAGTCGAACTTCGTCTCAACGAGGGCCGGGCTTTTGAGTATTCCGCCGAAGTACTCTTTACTCTCCGCCGTGAAGTTCAGGCGGGAGAGTATGTTCTCACTTATGCTTCGCTTGAGGTCGAGGTTAACCGGCACCACCCCGAGGAGCTTGCCCCGTACAATAACGTTGACGTTGCCCTTCTGCCCATTGTTGAGGTAATTAACCAGCGCCCTAACGAGGTTGTGGTTGTCGACGGCCAGTAGGATTCCTATCTCCCTTCCCGTCGGGCTGTAATTGAACTCCTTGATTCTCGCCACTGGAATACCAGCGAACTCTATCGTTAGGTTCTCTATCGAGGCCGGAACCATCAGGGGCCTGGCCAACGTTCCGTCTATGATTATGTCCGTTTTTGCCTCGCTGACATCTCCCCAGTGGGCTTTAAGCTCTGGATGTGCGGTTATTGCCGCGTAGCCGACGTAGCCTATCCAGACCAGAAAAACCAGCGCCAGGCCGGCTAACAGGAGCTTCCACCTCATTCTTTCACCTTCTTATATTTCGCTCCTCATGGTTTAAACGTTTCCGTCCCGGTAGCTTTAAAACTCCGAATTCCAATTTCAACCGGTGGAATAATGGGCTGGTTGTCATCAATCCTCTGGGCGTTCTGGTACATCCTTCCGGCCTACTTTGCCAACGCTTCCCCCGTCCTTGTGGGAGGGGGCAGGCCTATAGACGGTGGGAGGAAGTGGGGAGATGGCAGGAGGATTCTTGGGGACGGAAAAACCTGGAGGGGCTTTATTGGTGGCGTTTCAATTGGAACTCTCATTGGCCTAATTCAGTACTTCATAACCCCCGGCTTCTACGGTGACTTTAAGACGGCGTTCCTCCTCGCTTTCCTCCTATCGTTCGGCGCGCTCCTGGGTGACCTAGTTGGAAGTTTCCTCAAGAGGAGAGCGGATCTCCCACGCGGTGCCCCTGCGATAGGCCTCGATCAGCTCGGCTTCCTTATAGCGGCCCTTGCCCTCGCTTATCCTGTAAAAACCCTTTCCAGCGGCCAGATCATCCTCCTCCTCGTTATCTCGCCCTTCATTCACTGGGGGGCGAACTACTTTGCCTATAAGATGGGCTGGAAGAGCGTGCCGTGGTAGTCACTTTCCACTTTCTACTAACTCTTTAAAATGGTATGTAATTTTTGAATAGAAAAAGTTTTTAATAACATTCTAAGTTTTAATGTCTGGTGATGCTATGAGGAAGGTGGCTGGAATACTGATGGTAGTGCTGGTGCTGGGTTTGGCGGTTAGTTCTGCGGTTTCTTCGGGTGCGTTTGTATCTGCCTCCAAGGTGGTGGATTCAAATTCTGCCTACAATGAGTTCTGGGATATACTGGAGAACGAGTCCTATCTTGTGTATACTCTCAACGTCACTCACAACCTCTCCGTTGCGCCTGCCCTCGTCAAGAACTCGCGCAGGGGCGAGGAGAACGCGGCGGAGATATCTGCCCTGATATGGGTGGCGAGGAACGAACTCAAGGCCTCGGGTGTTAAAACATACTACACGGCGGACGAGCTGAGGGCGATGGCCCAGAACATCAGCAAAAACGGCCTTCCTGAGGATACTGTTAAATCCCTCAAGGAGCAGGGCTGGACCGACGATGAGATCAAAGCCCTTGAGGACTACATCCGCAAGAACGCGGACAGCATAACAAGCGGCTTTGATATGCTCGAGTTCCTTAAGAACTTTTCCAATGCATTTGTGAGGGTAGGATTTAATTACGCCAACTATGAAACATGGGCACTTGAGAAGTGGAAATGGTTTGATTCTGAGAATTTTAATGGTGCCCTTCCATCAAATGTAAGCATCAATCCCTTACTTGCCGACGAGTGGATAGACCTCTACGAAGCATACAGTGAGGGTAATACAACAAAGCTCTTGGATGCCGTTAACGCATTGTCCTCAAAGATGTATGGTCTTTTAACATCCCCGTCCTCTTTCAAGGGCCTTTCTGAGGACCTGACGGGAGGAAACATAATGTTATACTACACCACAGTAACCAGCGCCGTATTCTACAGGGGAGGTTTTGTTGTTATCAAGACTTCTTCGACGCGGTACGACTGGAATGACCTCAAGAGGATCACCTCTACAACCACGTATTACTGGCCCGCGGCCCTTAGGGCATACAACCTTACGAGACAGATTTACACAGTTGCACAGGCTATTGAACTGGGGAACGGCAACCCCGAGCTCCGCTGGATTCTGAACGAGAAGATGGATGAACTCAAAGACTCCCTCAAGGTCTATGTCTCTGAAAGTACGACTGAAACACCCATCAAACGTGCTCCTCCAGTTTACATTGAACCACCCACCAGCCCATTGGGATGCAGTCCAGGGGCGGAAGCTCATCCTCCCTCCAAGTGACGGGAACAAAGACCTCCGTGGGGTATACACCCACCTCGCGCACTCCAACCGAGATTGAGCTTGAGGCGCTTACACCCGATAACAATGAAGGTAAACTTACAGTGAGCGACGTTTCCGTCATCGTTGACAGTAAATCTTCCAACTCCGTCCGCTACCGCATTAAAGTAACGGTGGAGGCAGAGAACAACGCTGTAAGCGACGTCAGTGTACACCTCACTGACGACACCACGGGGGGCAGTGATAGCGGGAGCCTTGGGAATATATACGGGGGTTCCTCCACATCATGGACGTCCCGCGAGTTCACCGCATCAGTCACCGGTGACAGCATTAACATTCACGGGAGCGTTTCAATCACTTATACTCCAAGCTGTGGTCCTGCTCCGACAGCCACTCGCGGGGGAACTGTTCCTGCGACGTGCAATGTGCCTCACACCATAATAGAGTTGTACTCCAAGACTGTAAGGATAAACACTCCAATCGACCCCTCCAAGGTCCACTTCACTATCCAACACTCAAAGACTCATGTTACCGCCGGCGAAAGCGTTGACTTCAGCATTATAATCACAAATGACAACAATAAGGGCATCAGCGGGAGCTACTCCCTCCAGATCAGCGTTCCCCAGCCGAACGGTGATTATGAGTGGGCATCCTACAATGACCACGTGTCAGTTCCAGCCCATAAGACCAAAACGCTTCATGTTACCACCATCAACTACGGCTCCCCGGGCACATCAGAGTACCACGGCACCTTTGATTTTGGTGTTTCCTCTAAGGGGGATCAGGGGTACATCACTGTAACTTCAAGTGGAAGTTCTGGGAGTTTGAGGATTGAGAGTGTTACGTATAAGCCGTCGGTTCCAAGGGACGGCAGTCTGGTGAATTTCACGGTTAAGGTTAAGAGTTCTTACTCTTTAAGTCGGAGTGTGGGATTGGAACTCTACGTTGATGGGAAGGAGGTTTACCTGGTGAACGGCAGCATCGGTGCAAACTCTGAGAAGAGCTTCACTCTCCGCTGGCTTGCTCAGGCTGGAGAGCATTCTTACACGGTTAAACTGTATTCTGTTAGCAACGGGCGGAAGAATGAGGAGGACGAGGAAAGCGGGAGTGTGAGTGTTGCCAAGGATCTAAGTAGCAAGATAAACATGGAAGTAAAGTGTCCTTCAAGAGTTGGTCTGGGGGATTCTTTAGAATGTCTTTTACAGGTTAAGAATAACAATTCAGAAACAATTGAAGTATAATTAAACAACATTACCTTCTGGAGCGAAGTGAAGTATGAGGAGGCTGATATTAATTACGTGCGTTTCCAGTGGGTAGAGGGAACCTTCTATCTAAGTGCATTTAAAGAAGTGCCTCCACACTCGTCCCGGAGCATTCCAATTGACCTTGGCAGGGTGGATGATGAGTTTGCTTCTCATTTTGGTCTCTCCGACAATCATCGTTTGTTGTCCTCAACTGTCCAAGGTGACGTGAATCCAAACACAATATACCAAGTAGCATACTGGGACACAGAATACCACCTCACTCTTAGGCTGGACGTTTTCGATAAAAATGGCAATGTCCTGCTTAAGGACAAAGCTCTAACAGCCTCCACAACTTTATTCTATCAGGGTAGCACTCAGGCAAAAATTGACCGTGATATGAGGATTCAGAGATTAAAAGAGTTCGGCGAAAATGCGATAAAGATAATAGTACTCATAGTCACCATATCCTACTCAAAAGACAAATTATGGGAGTTTGTAAAGGGCTTTTGGGGGTGATGCAGGATAGGTAACTTCACGTTTAAATTGCTTCTTTCTCTTCCTCTTTTATTACTGTTATGGGAGACTTTTGTTAATATCTACTATTGGTATTTAGATTTTTCTCTTGTTGTTCAGGTTTTGCTGCTTCTGCTCTGGGGTGTGGAAGTGTGGTGGATACTCGAGAATGGTACTATGCCCCTCCCGGTGTTTCTGGTGAGCGCCTTCGTCGTTATCTACCTCGGATTCGCGGTTGATAATCCTCCCAAGCTTAGCGCTTATTTTAGTGATGCTCTATGGGCGGCGCTCTACACTTACCTTCTCAGGGGCTACTATTTAAGGTCATTAAACAATACTTCTGCCAATACGCAAGAAACAAGTTTTCCCGAGGGAGCTTGATGGTGGAGGTACCGTGTGGTTTACGGTTCATGTTAAGAACTTTGAAAATACTGCTTTATCGCTCAGTGGTTTCGTTGAGGATGGGAATGGGACAGTGATAAAGAGAATTGACGGTTTTGAGGGCAGGATTCCGGCTAATGGTGAGAAGAACATCAGCTTCTCCTACAAGGTTTACGGCGTGGGGAACCACACGTTTAAACTCTTCCTCGACAATTATGATGGGAAACCCAATGGCGCGGGAGAGGAGCACTGGGATGAGGTGAGGGTTGAGGTGAAGCCAGTGAACGGGACGGAACTGAAGCAGGTGGGGTTTGAGTGTGATGACCCAGAATTCAACTGGAACCGTGGTGAGTACACCGCTACATTAGTGTGCAAGGCGTTTGTTTACAATCCCGCTCAAAATAGCGTCGGAATAAGCATTGTAAGCGTCAAAGAATGGTCAGTGAATAATCGCGACCTAAAAGATGCTCTAGAGCATGCCTGGGTAGTAAAATACCCAGAGGCTATAAACGCGTCAAAGATTGGAGTGATAACGTTCGAGAATACAGCGCACACAGGACTCATAACCCTTGAAAAAGACTTATTTGGAGCTTATATCTCAGTATCACTTAAATACACAATATCCCCCAAAAGTGGAGATGATGTCACATTCGTAGGCACAGGTATAGTAAACATAAAGCAGGATAACAGTGACGTGATGGGTGATATTGGGGTTAATGTGGGTGTGACAATTGTGCTTGGAGAATTAGTGGAGCTTCCGAGGACAGCAAAGATAGCATGGGACTTCATTGGACCTATAGTAATAGGGAAAATCAAAAATAAAGTTTTGGGGTGATATAATATGGCAACCGCAAGTTCATTAAAAAGAAAAAGAGAAGTATTTACTTATTCCTTTCTTTCCTTGATTTTGGTGTTTTTTGCTATTTTCATGACGTACAAAGTTGTTAATTCAATTGAAGTTATTAAGTTTCAGATTTTCTTGGGCGTTTTAATACTGTTGGCATCATACTTCAGAAAATACAGAAGTCCAGAAATTTCGGGGGAGAAAATGACAGTATTGGGATTAATTATAGTAACCTGCGACATTCTTGGGATTTATCAGATTACAGACAATGGAATTTTATCGATTTCCCTTGGGATAATATGGGGAGTTATAATAACAGTTTCGGGTTATGTTATCATTCTCTACAATAAACCCAAATAATTTACAAAACTCTGAGTGGCAGGGGGTGGAGTCCTTGACCGGGAAAGAACTAAAACAAATAGGCTTTGAATGCGATGACCTGTATCTGTCCACGGGACTAGATAGGGAACATCATTTGTTATATAAAGGAACGCTAACATGCAGGGCGATTCTCTATAATCCTGCCCAGTACTATCTACGGGGCAGCATAACTGATGTGTATGCAGTCGAGATTACTCCAGAAGTGCTTGATAACGACCTAGTTGGGGAATGGGGGTATACACCAACCATCAACATTGCCCCCAATGGCTATTATACCGTGTTGTTCTACAGAAACACTACAAGCATTGACGTCTATCACTTAGAACATGACCTGTATGGACTCCCCTTTACTGTGAAATTGCACTATGAATTTAACTCCACCAATGGATTGTTCAGTGAAGAGTTCATCGGAATTGGCAGTGCCTGGATAACTCAGGACTCGACGCAAGCGGCAATAAGTTCCACTATATTCATTGGGGGAACTGCGGCCACACTAGTTGGACTCGTTGTTTCAGCCCCGGCATTAACTGCTATGGGTGCACTGTCTTTCTTTGTGGGGTTATATCAAACAGCAGGGTGATCCAAATGAACTTTCAGATATGTGGGTGGTGGATGTTGTCCCTCCAGGTTTTCCTTTTTCTGGTTCTGTTCAGTAAGACACGGAGCCTGAGAAAATCCGTTCAAAGTTACATCATTCTCTCCATTCCTATCTTGGAAATTATAATATTTTTCGCAAATCCCCCAGACTCTGTAGTCATTTTCTTCATAATCTGGCTGGTCTTCGTGGTTTTCCCAACTTCAAGGAATTACATAGCCTACGAAAAATGGGCGCGGATTCCAATGTACGATGACTTAACGAAAGATGGCATCAGGCGTAAAGACGTCCCCCGACCCATTGTGGTAGTTATAGGAGGATCCATACTCATCGAAGTGGCCTGGTTCCTCCATCCCAGATGGGGCTTGATAGTCTTATGGATTTGGGCTATGCTCCACTTCACTGCCCTGTTAAACCGGAGGCTCAGGCCCCTGGCGGTTTTCACACTTGAGTACCTCCCCCCTGTTTTGGCAATTTCACTGGTGTTGCAGTGTCCGTCATGGTTTGCTATCATTTACGTGGGAAGCTTTTTGATACCCTGGGTCTGGATAATGAAACAAGGTTATGGGTGATACTATCGAAGTTAGGGGAGAGTAAGGTGTTAGAGTGTTACATAAGCCACGACTCCGCAATTGCCTCATTAAATTGTCAACTGTGTTTCACGGTGCACGAAAAGCTTGGATGGCCACAAGGAGACGGTACTATGAGAAAGCACACGAAGCTATCAATCTCGGGAATCATTCTCGTTTTTGTTTCATCTATTTTTGTTTCTCGCCTTGAAATTACTAAAGGGCTTTATTCTCTATCCATAAACTTCTCCATCTTTCCCTGAGGAGCTTGAGGGTGGTGGGACGGTGTGGTTCACGGTTCATGTTGAGAACTTTGAAAATGGGGCTCTTCCGCTCAGTGGTTTCGTCGAGGATGAGGAAGGGGCTGTCATCAAGAGAATTGACGGTTTTGAGGGTAGGATTCCGGCTAATGGTGAGAAGAATATCACCTTCTCTTACACGGTTTACGGTGTGGGGAACCACACGTTTAAAGTCTTCCTCGACAATTACGACAGCAAACCCAACGAGTACGGGGCTAAGAACTGGGAGGAAGTGAAGGTGGAAGTGAACCCAGTAAACGGGACGGAACTGCAACAGGCAGGCTTTAAATGCAGTGATCAGAGGGGTATGATGGTAGACTATA
>NZ_JALVUC010000026.1 GCF_027023865.1 Thermococcus sp.
ACTTACTCATTATCTCCGGACCGTTGATGGCTATGAAGTGCGCGTTGGCCTCGTTGGCGACGGCCTTGGCGAGCAGAGTCTTACCCGTCCCAGGAGGACCATAAAGCAGAACACCCTTCGGAGGCTCGATGCCGAGTTTCTCGAATATCTCAGGGTGCTTGAGCGGGAGTTCTATCATCTCCCTGACCTTCTGAATGACGTCCTTGAGGCCGCCGATGTCCTCATAGGTGACACCAAGCGCTGCCGTCTTGCTGACCTCCTTAACGGGCTTCTCACTAACCTGGAACTCTGTGAACTCGGTTATCTGGACTATCCCAGCCGGAGTCGTCGCGGTAACGACGAAAGTCAGCTCCTGACCGAGGATTCCAACCTTTATGTAGTCTCCTCTCACGACCGGCCTGCCGATAAGTCTGCTGTGGAACCACTCTATGAAGTCCCCACCGAAGCGCATCGGCTCGGTTGGGGCAACGATGACCTTTCGGGCCTCCTTAACTTCGGCCTTCCTTATGGTAACCTCATCACCGAGTCCGACCCCTGCGTTCTTCCTGAGGGTTCCGTCCATGCGGATTATCCCGAGCCCCTCGTCCTCTGGGTAGGCGGGCCAGACGACTGCGGCAGTGTTCTTGGTTCCGATTATCTCAATTATGTCACCGCTCTGGACACCTACCTCACGCATGGCCTTGCGGTCTATCCTGACGATTCCCCTACCAACGTCGCGCTGGTAAGCGGAAGCAACCTTAAGCTTAACCTCCCTCTTCTCAGTCATTTTTCACACCTCCAAACTTTTCGTGACCGATGATCGTGGTCCCTTTGATTTTATCAAGCCCAAAATTGGGAAAATCGAAAAGACCCTTTATCCGGCTACTCAATTTTGACCTCAAAGCCGCCCTTCTCGGTTTTCGTGGGCTTCTTCTTTGGAACCTCTATCTCGAGGACGCCGTTGTTGTACCTGGCTTTGGCCTTCTCCGGGATAACTTCCTCTGGTAACCTGATGGCCCTGCGATAGCCGCTGTAGTAGCGTTCGATCCTTATGGCGCCCTCCTCCTCAAGCTCCTTCTCGCGCTTTATCTGGGCTTCGAGATAGACGGCGTCTTCGGTAACGCGGAGCTTGATGTCCTCCTTTCTAACACCCGGGAGTTCCGCGGTTATGACGAACCTATCGCCGCGGTCGAAAATGTCAACGAAAGGCTCCCTCCATGACTCACTGGTGGTCTCGTATCCTCCAGCGGGTTCTCTATCTCCCCAGAGCCTTGGACCTCGCATGACGTCGCGGAAGATAGCGTCAATCTCCTCCTGTATCTCTCTCATGATGTCAAATGGGTCCCAATAGCGATCCCTCCTCCAAGCCATCACTATCACCCCCATTTTGCTTACTGATAGTTACTAAAAGAGAATGGGTTTAAAAGGTTTTGTGTTTTGATACGTGCATTGAAGTATAGGAATATGCCATTGCTAAATTGGAGTTTATACAAGAACAACCGGTGGGCATTGAAGAGTCATCAAGAGAAAAAAAGCCTGAAAAACCGGAATGGGAAGGGAGGGGGAAAGGTCCCCTTGGTACCACCCCCTTCAGGTTGTCGTGCGATCCACCTGCAATTCCAAGGCGGCGGGCTTTACTGCCCCGTGCCCGCACCTCCCATCATCCACGGGTGGGAACCTATGTCCTCCATCAGTAGATAGTATATTGTAGGTATATTAACTTTTCGCGCTCAATGTTGGACATTCTCTAATAAGATTGCAATATTCCTTGAGGGATTCACAAAAATCTGTCAATGGGAGAATTCACACCTATCGGATGTGCCTCGATGACCATGCCCTCCAAGATTCTCGCGAATTCTCTGGTGAAGCCGTAGACGGTGAATACTCTCTCGGGGTTAACCCTCTCTATAATCCTCATCAGCTCCCAGAAATCCGCGTGGTTGCTCAGCTTAAGACCACCAAAGCCCGAAACCGTCAGCTCCCAGGGGTTCAGAGGGTTCTCAACCTTCGGAGAGTGATAGGAGTGCAGGACGACGTCTCCATTGCTCGCAATGTTTCGGAATCTAATTCCAAATTTTGAATATACACGCGCAACTTTGACCATCTCTTCGCTCGGTCTTACAGTGTAATCGTGAACGTCGAGTATCTTCATGACCTCCTGGGCCTTTCCAGTCTGGTTGACGTAGAGAACCGGCCTCTCCCCCCTGTCGAGTGCCTCCTCCACGAACGCGACCAGCTTCTTTTCCGCTTCTTTAGGTGAGGGAAATGTGAAGCTTGGAACCCCAAAGGTTGCCTCGATTATTAGGAAGTCCGCCCTTGGGAAGCGGCTCTTTTCAGCGGTTCTGAGCTTGAACCACTTTGTGTCGCCAGTGTAAAAGAGTGTCCCGTTATCAAGCCAGAGCTTTATCCCGGCAGAGCCGAGCATGTGGCCGGCCGGATAGAGCCTTGCCTTGTAATCGCCGAGATAGAAACTCTTCCCAAATCCTATCTCACGGTAAAAACCGCCCTTCCTGAGGTGGCTGAGGAATTTGGTGGCTTTGGTTGCGAAGATAACCCTCCCACTAACGAAGTGATCCGTGTGGGCGTGGCTCTGGAATGTGAAGCGCGCCGAGCTATCAAGGCCGACTTTTCCAATCAGCACATTCTATGTTATCCAGGGAGCTTAAAAGGCTAAAGGAATCAGACCCTGCTGAGCATTCCCATTAGTTTATAGTATACATCGTCGGCCCCTTCGTCTTCTCCCACGGGATAGTCAAACAGGACGAGGTTCTCGGAGATTTTGCCCGCTGGCTGGCCCTCTTTCCCATCTACGAATTTCACCTCGAGGATTTCAATCATGTCGCTTCCTCTGAGGACACCTTTGCCGATGATGGTCCCTACCCCACTCTTACCTTGAAGGGTCGCCTCGAGCTTCGGCCTCAACCCAGTCACCCACTTGGGGCGCTTTTTTAGAGCCTGCATCCTAATCCTCCCGAAGAATCTATTGGTTTTAGTATTTTAAATCCAGAGTTTATTAGGTTTTTTGTCTATTATCTTGATGTTTATCAATTGATCCTGCAGGAAAGGCTTATTAGGTCCCCAATTCGATAGTCATCTGGGGGTGTAGATGGCCGACTACATAATTGAAACGCGAGAGCTGACGAAGTTCTTTGGAAAGAGGAACGTTGTCTACCACCTCGATCTAAGGGTTCCCAAAGGGGTCGTTTACGGTTTCTTAGGCCCGAACGGGGCCGGTAAGACAACGACGATTAAGATGCTCACCGGCGCCCTAAAACCCACCTACGGCGATACCAGGATTTTTAGTATGGAAATGCCGCGAGAGAGGGTTGAAATCATGAGGAAAGTCGGCTACATGCCGGAGAGGCCCATAGCCTATGAGGACATGACTATCTTTGAGTTTCTTACCTACATGGGGCGCCTCCTCGGGCTTTCTAAGGTCGAAGCGGTGAGGCAGGCGAGGGAGCTGATGGCCTACACCGGCGTTGGGAGGCACGCTTTCAACAGAATCAAGGAGCTGTCCAGTGGTCAGAGGCAGAGGGTTCTCTTCGCTACCGCGCTCCTTGGGAATCCCGAACTCCTCATCCTGGATGAACCGACGAGCAACTTAGATCCCCTCGGTAGGATGGAGTTTATAGGGAAGGTTCTTGAGCTTGCGAAGGGTGGTAAAACGATATTCCTAAGCTCGCATATAGTTAGCGAAATCGAGAGGACATGCAACTACGTTGGTCTTATAAAGGACGGCCAGCTCATCGAGCAGGGCAGGGTGAGGGACTTAGCAAGGGTGGAGGGAACGGATTACGATGTGCTCGTTTCGGACAATGAGAAGCTCTTAGCCTTCCTCCGGGACAAGGTTTACGTAAGGGAAGCTTGGGAGGAAGAGGGTATCCTAAGGGTGAAGCTCGACGAGAGGTTTGCTGAGGAGTTCTTCATTGAAGCTCCAGCGTTCATAGCCAGTGAAAAGCTCGCCCTCCGGCTCTTCAAGCCACACACAAGTCCCCTTGAGAGGATCCTTATGAAGCGCTTCAACGTGGGGTGGAAGGAATGAATGCCTTCTTTGAAACTGGATTCTGGGTCGTTTTCGAGAGTGAACTACGTAGAATCCTCCGCTCTCGGCGTTTCAAAATTCTCTTCGTGGTAACCCTCTTCCCGTCACTCATATACCTTCTGAGCCCGAACCCAGCTGGAGATGGCATCAACCCCATGCTGAAGGCCTTTGAGGCCATGATGCTCAACCTGCTCCCCAACTACTGGCTCGGGATAATCGGTCAGCTCATAGCGATAATACTCATGTGCGACCTTTTGGCGAGCGAGATGGAGGGAGGCACTATAAGGCTCCTCCTCGCGAAGCCCCTTAGGCTAAGCACTCTCATAGCCTCGAAGTTCCTGGCTGGGATTTCGGCCCTCGCGGTCCTCTTTGGGGTTCCCTACGCGACGGTCTGGCTCTACAACCCGGTAGTTTACAAGACCGGCCTCGACGGTCTCTGGAAGGGACTTCCCGACCTCCTGCTCGTCCTCGGAGTGAGCGTCCTTATCCTGGCCCTCCTTGGCGCGCTCTCGATGTTCATATCTGTTATTATCAACAGGCCCCTCTACGCTTCACTCGCGACCTTTGGAGTAGTCTTCATACTCCAGTTCCTCGTTCCGCAGATACCCTACCTCCAGAACGCCGAGCGCTACACCCTCACCTATCAGACCGCAGTTCTCCTCAAGGCGGGCTTTGATAAGGTTAACATCTCCAGTTTTGTCGGTGTTCCGTCCCATTCAGCCATAGCCCTTGTTGCCCTGACCACTGCGATGCTCCTACCCGCGTGGGCAATCCTCGTGAGGCGCGACTTCCCGGACTGATGGACATTTTATCCAAGGTAAAGAGGGGACTTTCACTATGTAAAAGGTTTTTATACTTCGGCACCCAAGTAAGGGCAGGTGATAGTTGTGACGTTCGATAAAGAGAAGCTCGCGAAGATTCAGGAGGAAGAGAAGCGCTGGGAGGAGACGACGGTTAAGAAGTTCATCGAGAGGAGGCCAGAGAGAAAGGAGAAGTTCATGACGGATGACGGTTTTGAGATAAAGCGCGTTTACACTCCCACTGACCTCGGCGAGGACTGGGACTACATGGGGGAGCTGGGATTTCCTGGTGAGTATCCGTTCACGAGGGGTGTTTACGCCACCATGTACCGCGGCCGCTTCTGGACGATGAGACAGTATGCAGGCTTTGGAACGGCAGAAGAGAGCAATAGGCGCTACAAATACCTCCTTGAGCAGGGCCAGACGGGTTTGAGCGTTGCCTTTGACCTGCCGACCCAGATCGGCTACGACTCAGACCACCCGATGAGTGAGGGTGAAGTTGGAAAGGTCGGCGTCGCAATTGACTCGCTCTGGGACATGAAGATTCTCTTCGACGGAATACCGCTTGACAAGGTCTCTACATCAATGACCATCAACTCTACAGCGGCAAATCTTCTAGCCATGTACATCCTTGTGGCTGAGGAGCAGGGTGTTACACCGGATAAGCTCCGCGGAACGGTTCAGAACGACATCCTCAAGGAGTATATAGCGCGCGGCACCTACATCTTCCCGCCGGTGCCGAGCATGCGCCTTACGACCGATATCATAATGTACTGCGCCGAGCACGTTCCCAAGTGGAACCCGATAAGTATAAGTGGCTATCACATCCGCGAGGCCGGGGCCAACGCCGTCCAGGAGGTTGCCTTCACCCTCGCCGATGGTATTGAGTACGTTAACGCCGTCATCGACCGTGGCATGGACGTCGACAAGTTCGCAGGAAGGCTGAGCTTCTTTTTCAACGCCCACAACAACTTCCTTGAGGAAGTTGCCAAGTTCAGGGCCGCGAGAAAGCTCTGGGCTTACATCATGAAGGAGTGGTTCAACGCCAAGAACCCACGCTCGATGCTCCTGCGCTTCCACACCCAGACGGCAGGCTCAACACTGACGGCCCAGCAACCGGAGAACAACATCGTCCGCGTTGCGATTCAGGCTCTGGCGGCAGTCCTCGGCGGAACTCAATCCTTACACACCAACTCGTACGATGAAGCATTGAGTCTCCCGACCGAGAAGAGCGTGAGGATAGCCCTTAGAACCCAGCAGATTATAGCATACGAGAGCGGCGTTGCCGACATCATTGACCCGCTTGGAGGGAGCTACTATATCGAGTGGCTCACCGACCACATCTACGAGGAGGCTTTGAAATACATCGAGAAGATCCAGAAGATGGGCGGCATGATGCGCGCCATAGAGCGCGGTTACATCCAGAAGGAGATAGCCGAGTCTGCTTACAAGTTCCAGAAGGAGGTCGAGGAGAAGAAGCGCATCATCGTCGGCGTCAACGAGTTCGTGACGGACGAGCCGCTCGACGTCGATATACTCAAGGTCGATCCGAGCATGAGGGGCAAGCAGATTGAGAGGCTGGAGAAGCTCCGCTCCGAGCGCGAGGGCAAGAAGGTGGAAGAGGTCCTCGATAAGCTCAGGAACGCCGCCGAAACGGACGACGAGAACCTCATGCCCTACATCATCGAGGCGCACAGGCATTTGGCAACGCTTGGCGAGGTTACGGACGTTCTTCGCGAGGTCTGGGGCGAGTACCGCGCTCCGCTGATATTCTGAGGCTTCCTTTTTTCCTTCCAAAACGTTTTCAATTCTCCTCCATAGTTAGCCCGGTGATTACATGGGAGCCTTTAGGTAGTCCTCCTCGCGCTTTTAATCGCCTTCCTGGCACTTCCCCTCGCCTCGGGCTTCTTGGAGGAGTACAGGTTTCCATGGCACCCCCTTATGATGCACTTCAGTGTCGCCAGCAACGGCAGCTTCGCAGTTGTTGGTATCACCCTTTCGGAGTATGGGAAGATCCCCAAGTACATGTGTCCAATAGACTCTCCGGGCACGTACCTTGGTTGCCGCGAGCTCTCTGGGAGGAAGTACCTCCTTCTTGAAATCGGTGACGGCGTGAGGTACGTTGACCTCACGGGTTCTCTCGTCGGGTTCAACTTCACGGCCATTTCCGTCGTCCCATTGGGGAAGAAGTGGTTCATCGTGGGCGTCCGCGAGATTTCTCCCTGCGAGTTTGGTATATGCCCCAACGTGAGCTACACGGTCATGGAGTACTTTCCCGGAGGGAGGATAGGAAGACCAATTCCTGTTCCACGGACCGAGGCGTGGATTCTCTTCAACCTGCCGGAAGCGATGACGGTTGGTGGAAAACCTTAAAGGACTCGCTGGTCTTCAGCTTTCCCTACGCAGGTAAAACCCGTTCTGTTCCAGTAGCTGCCTTTGATGAATACCTGCAACTCCTGAACTTCAGCGACGCCTATGGCATACTCCAGAAAAACCTCCTGAGGCTCTTCCGCGCGGTTCTGTTTAGGAACGGTGTTCTCCTCTACCTTCCAGGCTACGGACTCAAGCCTTACGCCCCTGAGCCATACTCCCTCAGGGAATACCTCCTCGTCCGGAACGAACTCAACGCCTACTCCCCCCAACTGGATTGGATATCGAGGCTTCGTCTGCCTCCCCGACAACAAAACCTCTGAACCCATGACGGAGGCCATATTTCCGTCCCTGCTCTACTACCGCGGTGGAAGACTCCTCCCTGTTGTGAACATCTCCGTTGAGGCTTTCAACCAGACTCCTGTGGACGGAGAAAGGTTCCTCCGCTCCTGGCCGGTGATGAAAATCCAAAACGAAAGCCGGGCGGAATTTGGGGGAAGCTCCTCCCTTCCGGAGCTTGAACTTCCAAGGGATGAGGAGGTTTACTACCCAACTACTCTCCCAAGGTCTCCATCTTGGGGCATGGAACTGTCGTGCTCGGGGATTCTTATGATTCCGCTACCCTAGTGGGGCTGAACGAGACCTGCATTTTATTCTACGACTCGGGAGGGAACATAACGTTCGCTCTGAAGCTCAGAATAGTGTCCGTGAACGTTTCCATAGGGACGTGGAAGGTGGAGCTTGGCATTCCCTATCTTGACACGTCTAACTCGGTGGCAGTGTCCATTGATGCTCCTGGGAACACTAGCACAACCAGAACGCCAGAAAGCCATGGAATATGCGGGCCTGCCTTTTTGGTTGGCCTAACCCTTGTTCCGGTTCTCCTAAGGAGGCATGATTGAAGTCCTATTAGAAAGCCTCAAGCCCCACGAAAAAGCTTAAAAAAGAATAATCAAAGCATCGACAGGCATCATGATAATCCGGGAGGTGTAGTTATGGCGAGAAACAAGCCGCTTGCGAAGAAGCTCAGACTTGCCAAGGCCGTGAAGCAGAACAGGCGCGTTCCAGTCTGGGTCATTGTCAAGACCAACAGGAAGGTCATGACCCATCCCAAGAGGAGAATGTGGAGAAGGACCAAACTTAAGGAGTGAGGTGATCTAAATGCCGATCAAGCCGGGTGAGGAAGTCATATTCGTCGTCCCGATCCAGAGGATAAAGAAGCGCGTCCCGCGCTGGAAGAGAGCACCGAGGGCCGCTCGCTTCCTCCGTGAGTGGATAGCGAGGCACGCCAAGGCCGAAGAAGTGGTAATCGGCACCGACGTCAACGAGAAGATCTGGGAGCGCGGGGCCGAGAAGCCACCGAGCAGGCTCCGCGTCAAGGTCATCGTCGAGGAGAGCGAAGGCAAGAGGATTGCCAAGGTCTCCCTCGCTTGATCTTTTAATTTAGCGAGGTGACGAGATGCACATAGAAAGGCTCGATTTTGAGAACTCCCCGTATCTCGGCGTTTATGGTACCGCGACCGACAGGGTAGTCTTGGTTAGGGAGGGACTCGGCGAGAAGAAGCTTGAGGTTCTCAGGGAGGTTCTCAAGGTCCCGCTCATCGAGACGAGCATAATGAAGTCCAGGATAGTTGGCATCTTTGCGGCAGGCAACTCCAACGCGATAGTCGTTCCCTGGTACGTCTGGAATGCGGAGCTTGAGGCCATAAACAGTCAGCTCAAGGAGTATGGAATCGACATGGAAGTTGTTCCCTTCCAGAGTACTTTAACGGCCTTCGGCAACCTCATCCTGGCGAACGACAGGGCCGCTCTGATAAGCACCAAGTTCACTAAGGAAGAGGCGAAGAAGCTCGGGGAGGTACTCGGCGTCGAGGTGGAAAGGGGAATGGTAGGTGACTACCACGCGGTTGGAAGCGTTGGAGTGGTCACCAACAGGGGCGGCATAGTTCATCCCGAGGCAACCGACGAGGAGCTTGAATGGCTTCATGACCTCTTCAAGGTCGACGTTTACGTTGGAACCGCCAACATGGGCGTCCCATTCGTCGGCTCCTGCCTGCTGGCAAACTCTCATGGTGTCGTCGTTGGACACCTCACCACTGGACCGGAGATAGTTAAGATCGAAGAAGCGTTGGGTTTCCTTGACTGATGATGGAGGTGCGAGAAATGGAGGTTAAGGTCTTCCGCGTTAAGGGCGTCTTTGAGAGGAACGGAAAGAAGGAGAGGTTCACCAGGGAGTACCGTGGACTTAAGAAGGAGGACGTTATTGAGACCCTCTACTCTGAAGTTGGAAGCAAGCACCGTGTCCCGAGGAACAAGATATGGGTCGAGAGCGTTGAGGAAATAAAGCCCGAAGAGGCCGAGAACCCGATCGTCAGAAGGCTCAGCGGCCTCTGATCTGTTTTCATTTCCTCGGCAGGCTCACGGAAAACACCATCTTCTCTTTGGATTTTCCGACTCTGAACCTCAGCGAAAACTCCCCATGTCCGCTGAGGCCGATGAATCCGCCCATCGCCTTCTGGAGCCCCTGCGGTGAAAGAACCTTCTCGTGAGAGACTATGAGCAGCGGCTCCCGGATGAACTCGTAGGTAAATGCACCCGACTCTTCCTTAAAGAACGCTATGTCCTCAACGGCTTTTCCCCTGATGGCAACCTCTGCGTATCCTCCTTTCTTGAGGCTCAGGTTTACCTCCCCCTCAAAGCCGTCCCTAAGGGGCTTCAGTGAAAGCTGGGCGTAGTCTTCAAGGCCCCCTATGGTCAGAACGTCACTTGGGTATCTGAATTCGTAGCTTGGCGTGGTGTACAGGAGGAGAACACCGTTTTCAAGTCTGTAGCCTGGTACCTCCATTATCCCGGAACCCGGCGTGTCTATCTCCAATCTGTAGGGGGCTGGAGAGACGGAAAGCTCGGACGAGAGGACGTTCTCCCGGGGGATAAACTTTCTGGAGGTGCTGAAGAGCCATCCTGAGGTGTAGCTGTTAACATAGCTCCATCTGCCACCACCCATTTTGGTTCCGATCAGGACGCTGCTTCCAGCCATGAAAGTTCCGTATTCCGCCTTGAGGTTCTTCGGAAAAACGACGGCGTTGTCGAGTATCTCCACGGCATCTAGAACTTCCCTGATGGCCCATTTTACCCCCCCGAAGAACGGGTTCCATGGGGTAACCGTGAGGGTTCTCATGTGATCACAGGAGAAAATTTGAAATGAAACTTATAATCCTTTCCATCCCATAACCCGCGACTGGTAGTGGCTCTTTGGGAATATCTCCAGCGGGTCGATTCCCTTCTCACGGAGCAGATGTCTCAGCTCAACCTCGTAGTCCCCCTTCTCTAAATGCTCGCTCTCCCCCATTTCAATGACGAAAAGTCTCTCTGTGAGTTCTTTTATCGTCTTGTAGCCGAGGCCGAGGAGGGGTCTTATGTAGGCAACGTTGAAGCGGTCCTCCAGCGAGCGGGCCTTCGGCAGGTCAAGGATAGGAACACGGTCGTCCCTTCTCGTCCCGTCGCTGACCCTCTCAACTTCCGGTAACGAGGCGAGGGCCTCTAAAGCCCTCTCGTGGATGAACTGGATGGCATTGTTGGGGTGACCTTCTTCCATGGCCATCTCGGCCGCTTTCTCAAGCATCTCCCTTGGCAGGTAGAGAATCTTGTGATCAAAGCCGAGTTTCTCGGCGGTTTCCCTCGCAAAGCGCCAGTTGTCCAGAAGGCCGAAGCTCACCGTTACCAACTCGACATCGTAGCCGAGCCTTGTGAGCATCCACGCGGCCAAGCTCGAGTCCTTTCCACCGGAGTAGAGATGATGGACGAGCATGGTTTAACCTCCCTTTCTACTATGCACCGATACTTTTAAGAGGCCAACCTTTTTAAAGCCCGGCCTCAACTCTGGGGAAGGTGGAAGTTATGGAGAAACGCTTATCCGGAAAGGTGAGAAGGGCCATTCGCGCGAGATACTACAACATCCCCCCACGGGCTTGGGTCGGGAAGAGAGGTCTAGAAGAGGGCGTCATCGACGAGATAAAGGTTCAGCTTGAGAAGGATGGTATACTCAAGATTGAGATGAGAAAGGGCGCACTCATAAGTACCGGCCTAGACAGAGCCGCTCTCGCGAGAAAGGTCGCCGAGCTTACCGACAGCGAGCTTATAGACGTCCGCGGCAAAAGGTTTATATTGTTCAGGCCGAGGGAAGGTTGGGAAAAGTATTTAAGGAAGCTCCAGAGAAAGGAGCTTTCGAAGGAAAGGCGGGAGGAGAAGCCCGTTAAGAAAGTCAAGCTCGATATCGCTCAATTCAGGAGGAAATTCAAGAAGGGGAGGGATTGAAGAATGGCGACAGTCTATGATGTTCCCGGTGATTTGCTCGTTGAGAGGGCTGCCCAGAAGCTCAAGGAGATAGAGGCTATAAAACCACCCGAGTGGGCCCCGTTCGTCAAGACCAGCAGGCATAAGGAGAGGCTTCCGGAGCAGGACGACTGGTGGTACTACAGGGTCGCCAGCGTCTTCAGGAAGGTCTACGTTGACGGGCCGGTCGGCATCGAGAGGCTCAGGACCTGGTATGGTGGCAGGAAGAACCGCGGACACGCTCCTGAGCACTTTTACAAGGCCAGCGGAAGCATAATCAGGAAGGCTCTCCAGCAGCTTGAAACCGCTGGCTTCGTCCAGAAGATTCCAGGTGAGGGTAGAGTTGTTACCCCTCAGGGCCAGAGCTTCCTCGACAAGATAGCCACCGACTTAAAGAAGGAGCTTGAAGAGCAGATTCCCGAACTTAAGAAGTACTGAGGGCGCTTGTCCCTCAACCCTTTGTGTGCTCACTTCTGTGCTTTTAGTGATTGGGTGCAAAGTCTTTTAACTTCATTTTCAATCTTAACCCGGAGGTGAGGGAGATGGCCGAAGACATAGAGGAGATAAGGAAAAAAAAGCTCATGGAACTCCAGAAGAGGTACCTTGAGCAGCAGAAGGCTCAAGAGGAGGCTATGAAGCAAGAGATGGAGCTTGAAGCTCAGCTCGATGCAATAATGAGGAGAATCCTCACACCAGAAGCGAGGGAGAGGCTCGGTAGGGTGAAGCTCGTCAAGCCTGAACTCGCGAGACAGGTCGAACTCGTTCTCGTCCAACTCTACCAGGCGGGCCAGATAGCTGAACCGATAGACGACGCCAAGCTCAAGAGGATTCTGGCGCAAATAGACGCGAGGACGAGAAGAGACTTCAAAATCAAGTGGTAGCGAAGGTGAATCCATGGATGCACGGGGGATAGTGGGAATTCTCGACGAAAAGGGAGAGGTCAGTCTCGATACCTGGAAGGCTCTCTCCGTCAAGAAGAACAGCGATGGCACCGTTGACGTTCTCTACCGCAACCTCCACGTTGGAACCGGTGATGATCCCGTTTTTCTCTGGATTTACGCCAACATCGTCGAGGAGGACGGTGATGTCAGAGTCCTAGAGAGGATAACTTTCAAGCGCGAGGACATCGTCTGGTTACTCCGCTACGTGGCAAAAAAAGGCGAAGGTTTATAAGGGGCACATTAAATAGCCGGCCGGTCGGGGGTGTTGGAGTGAATAAACACAGGGTCTGCCCGGTGTGCGGCTCGACGGAGTTTATCTACGACCCCGGAAGGGGAGAAATTATCTGTAAGGTCTGCGGTTATGTCATTGAGGAGAACGTTGTTGATATGGGGCCCGAGTGGAGGGCCTTTGACGCGAGCCAGAGAGAGAAGAGGGCGCGTGTAGGTGCACCCGAGAGCATTCTGCTTCACGATAAGGGTCTTTCAACAGACATCGGCATCGATAGGAACCTCTCCGGTCTGATGCGTGAGAAGATGTATCGCCTTAGAAAATGGCAGTCCCGCCTCCGCGTCAGCGATGCAGCCGAGCGCAACCTTGCCTTCGCCCTGAGCGAGCTCGATAGGCTTGCCAGCAACCTCCGCCTCCCGAGGCACGTCGAAGAGGAGGCGGCACGCTTATACCGTGAGGCAGTCAAAAAGGGACTCATCCGAGGGAGATCAATAGAGAGCGTTATAGCCGCGTGTGTTTACGCCGCGTGCAGACTCGTCAAGGTTCCAAGGACACTCGACGAGATAGCTGACGTCTCACGTGTCGACAAGAAGGAAATAGGAAGGAGCTTCCGCTTTGTAGCTAGGAACCTGAACCTCACCCCTAAAAAACTCTTTGTTAAGCCGACAGATTATGTAAACAAATTCGCTGACGAGCTTGAACTGAGCGAGAGGGTCAGGAGGAAGGCCGTAGCCATACTTGAAGAAGCCTATGAGAGGGGCCTAACCAGCGGAAAGAGTCCCGCAGGTTTAGTCGCTGCCGCGCTCTACATAGCTGGCCTCATTGAGGATGAAAAAAGGACTCAGAGAGAAGTGGCCGAGGTCGCGCGCGTTACTGAGGTTACAGTCAGGAACAGGTATAAAGAACTGGTGGACAAACTTGACCTCAAGATACCGATTTAGCCACCTCTAAACCAGCTCTCCAGGGTCTTCTGTTTCCCGCTCTCTATGGCTTTCCTCAGCCTTTCAAGCCCGTTTCTAACCCGCTCCTCGCTGAAGTCCCTTTCGTCGCAGAGGAACCTTAGGATTCCCTCCTCATCAGGCTCCCTCCACTTCAGCCTGTAGTCGTCGGTGGCGGGTGGATTGAGGAAGAACTCCTTTATCATATAAAGGTCTACCTCGCTCTCCTTTTGATACTTCTTGAGGGGATCCTTTGTGCGTTTGACTATGGTTAAAGCTTTTTTAGGGCCGATTCCCTTTATTCCGCCGGGATTGTAATCGGTTCCGACTAAAATTCCCATTTCGATGAGCTTTTCCCTGTCTATGCCAAGTTCTTTAAGCACTTCGTCCAAAACGACCAGCTCCGGTCTCACATCAACGTAAACGTTCTTTCCGGGGAGCTTTCTCCTACCGGTGATGGTTAGGTTCCTCACCAGATTTGGTGCTCCGAAGAGAAGAGAATCGTAGTCTTGGCTTGCTGATGCGTAAACGCTCTTTCTAGCGGCCATATATGCGGCCTGAGCTTCGCCCTCGCTCGGCGCTTGAACTACAGGGATACCCATGAGCTCGAGCAGGGTTTTGGCGTCGTTTATGAGTCTCTCGTTCACGCGCGTCGCCCTCATCGCGTATTTCTTGGCCTCCTCTAAGTTTCCGCTCTCAAGGGCCTCGTGCCACTTCACCTCTGCATCCTCGCGAACTTCTTTTCTTCTCTCTATCTCCCTTCTCTTGAACTCCGGCGGCTTTCCATCGAAAACGTATGCCGGCTTTATGCCGTTTTCCATTAGGTTGATCGTGCGATAGAAAAAGCCACTCAGATGGGAGGTTATCCTACCCTTTGAGTCCATAAGGGGTGTTCCATCACGCTGCCTAATCGTCGAGAGGAACTGGTACATGGCGTTGAACGCGTCGATGGCGACCTTCCTCCCGTAGAGCTTCTGAAGCTCTATCTCCCTCCGAGGGATTAGCTCTCCAATCTGTACACCCATTCTCACCACCGATGGAGAAAAGGTGGAAAAGTATTTAGGGTTTGCCTTGGGCCTCCTTTAAACCATGCTCTACCATGAACTCCTCGTGCTTTGTTCGCCTCTGCCTTTCCTGGACGTATATCCATCCCATTACAAAGAGCAGTGCCGCCATGCCGAATAAAACCTGCCAGCCGAGCTTTGAGTAGTCTGGCGTTATGATTATCTTTCGCACCATCGCCAGAACGCCGAGCTCTACGACGTTCCTCATGCTGACGTGGTGTTCCTTGAGGTACATCGCTAGGAGCTCCAGTATCTCTAGGAAGATGATTACCATCACTACCTGGTGGAGGATCTCCTCAATGTTAAAGCTGTGTAGGCTGGCTGTCACAAGCCCCCACATCATGTATAGCACATAGCCCATTGTAATCGTGGCGAGACCTATTACCACTAGGTCGAAGCTGATTGTCAGCCACTTCATTATCAAGGACTCAAGGATGGTAGGCTCCCGCTTCATTGCCATCTCCTACGGTTCATTTAGGGAGCACTTAAATTTTTTGGATGGTTGAAATCCTTAGAACTTGCATACTGAGGGTTCCTCCTCATTCGTGCAGTCACTGGTTTTAACGTCCGTCGAGCTTTCTCTCGTCAAAAAGAGAAGGGAAAGGTTTTAACTGCCTTTTACAGACGTAAAAGTGTGAATGTCATTCGAGGTGATAAAAATGGTTGACCCGAACATACAGGCGCTTTTCAGGCCAAAGAGCATTGCCGTCATTGGCGCTTCCGAGAAGCCCGGCAAAATAGGCTACGCTGTCATGAAGAACCTCGTGGAGTACGGCTACGAGGGCAAGATATACCCCGTCAACGTCAAGGGAGTTGAGATCAAGGTTGGCAACCGTGTTTTCAAGTCATACAAGAGCATCCTCGATGTTCCCGATAAAGTTGATATGGCCGTTATCGTCGTTCCCGCCAAGTTCGTGCCGCAGGTTGTCGAGGAGTGCGGACAGAAGGGCGTTAAGGTTCTCCCGATCATAAGCTCGGGCTTCGGAGAGCTTGGCCCGGAGGGCAAGAGGGTTGAGGAGCAACTCGTTGAGACCGCTCGCAAGTACAGCATGAGAATCCTCGGGCCGAACATCTTCGGCGTCGTCTACACCCCCGACAAGCTCAACGCCACATTTGGACCGACCGACGTCATGCCGGGTAACCTTGCCCTCATCAGCCAAAGCGGTGCCTTGGGGATAGCCCTCATGGGCTGGACCATCCTCGAGAAGGTCGGTCTCTCAGCGGTCGTCAGCATCGGAAACAAGAGCGACATTGACGATGCCGATTTACTCGAATTCTTCAAGGAGGATGGGAACACCAAGGCAATACTCATCTACATGGAGGGCGTCAAGGACGGAAGGCGCTTCCTTGAGACGGCCAAAAATGTCAGCAAGGCCAAGCCGATAGTCATCATCAAAGCCGGCAGAAGCGAGCGCGGTGCAAAGGCAGCAGCCAGCCACACCGGCTCTCTGGCTGGAAGTGACAGGATATATGATGCGGCCTTCAAACAGAGCGGTATCATAAGGGCTTACACAATAGGTGAGGCCTTCGACTATGCGAGGGCCCTCAGCAACCTCCCAGAGCCTGAAGGTGAGAACCTCGTTATACTCACAAACGGCGGTGGAATAGGTGTTATGGCCACGGACGCAGCCGAGGAGAGTGGCCTGCACCTCTACGACGACCTTAACGAGCTGAAGGTCTTCTCCAACTACATGCCACCCTTTGGCTCCTACAAGAACCCCGTTGACCTGACTGGGATGGCAGGGGCCGAGGGCTATGAAGGTGCCGTCAGAGAAGCCCTCAGGAACCCCAACATGCACAGCATAGCGGTTCTCTACTGCCAGACGGCCGTCCTCGACCCGAGAGACCTCGCTGACATAGTCATCCGCGAATACAAAGAAAGCGGAAGGAAGAAGCCGTTGGTGGTTGCCATCGTCGGTGGCATAGAGGCCAAGGAAGCAATCGACAGGCTCAATGAGGAGGGCATTCCCGCCTATCCTGAGCCGGACAGGGCTATAAAGGCCCTCGCTGCCCTCTACAAGTGGGGCAACTGGAAAGCCAAGCAGGAGAAGGAGTGAACCCTTTCTCCAATTTTCTATGCTTTTCCCTTTCCCGTTCCTCGGCTTCCTCGTCGTTTCGGCGGCACTCACCATCCCCTACGTTAACCTCCATTCAGAGATCATAACGAACGGAGACGAAATAGACGGCCTTCTCCTGGCCGTGGAAACAAATTCCAGCCTTCCAAAGCTGACAGTTCTAACCCAGAACGGTTCTTTATCCCTCCTAAAGAGGGGGAACATATACGTCCCGGAGGAGAGAGTCTTTGTTGACAGGGTGGCCCTGCAAGAACTTCCATATAATGCCACCTTCCGCGTCTTCTATTCCAGTTTTCCTGTGGGATATCTTCCCCCGCTGAACTTCTCCGATGGAAAGTTCATTCTTGCATCGGCCGTATCGGTTAACGTTTCCGCCTACGGCTTTTATCTCAACGTCACTTATCCGCGCGGTTCCCTTTTTGTAACCGGTGAGAACGGTATGGGCTTCACTTTGGGCAGAAAGGCAGTTGAGGGTAACCGGTTACACGGTGGATATGAAACTCAACTTCTCGGGATACGAGAGTCACAGCGTTGTGGTGGACTGGAAGCCTAGGACGATCATCTTGGAAGATGGATTCTCCTTCGAAAACCTTACACTCTACAACAATTGTACAAGGCTTATGGCGTATACCTACCATGTAAACTGCACGATCCTGGGAGGAGAGAGCTACATGGGGCATGAGAATGGGGTGCTCCTCCTCGGGATACCCTCGGGTTGTTCTTCATAGGCATTGCGGTGAGAAGGTTGTATAAACCTGGAGAGCGTCATTCAAAACGGTGATGCTATGAAAATCGCCCTCATCTCTGATATCCACTCAAACTGGGAGGCCCTTCGAGCAGTATGGGAAAAAATCAAAAGGGCTGACGCAATCCTCTGCATGGGTGATTTGGTCGGCTACGGCGCTTCCCCAAACGAGGTCGTTGAGTTCGTGAGGAAAGAAATGGAGAAGAAAACCTTCCTCTGCGTCCGGGGCAACCACGACAACGCGGTGGCGTTTGGTGCTGACTGGGGATTCAATCCCTACGCGAGGGAAGCAGTGAGATGGCACCAGCGGGCTATGAGGGTTGAGAACCTTGAGTTCCTCAGGCGGCTCCCGGTGAGGGGGCTCTTTACTGATGACACAGGGCGGGGCTACCTGTTAATCCACGGTTCGCCAAGGGCGCCCCTCGATGAATACCTCTTCCCCTGGCTCCCGGAGGGTGAATTTCAGGCGGTTTTGGGCTACATAAAACAGGACGACCTCCTCGTCGGCCACACCCACATCCCAATGCTCAAGGTAATCGACGGAAGGAGGATAATCAACCCTGGCGGCGTTGGACAACCGCGCGACGGCGACTGGAGGGCAAGCTACGCTTTAATTGACACCGAAGAAGAGCCGCCGGACAACGTTGAGTTCCATCGCATTGAGTACGATGTTGAAGAAGCGGCCAGAAAGATAATCGAGGCGGGCCTCCCGCGCTTCCTTGCGGAGAGGCTCTTTGAAGGCCTGTGAATATCACTGCGGTGAGACTGGCCTCCTGAGCTTTGACTTCACCGCGAGCTTCGTTGAGTCTATGATTATAACCTCTCCAATGCTTTTGACTGCGCTTACCGGGATGAGCAGAAGCCCTTCATGGTCAGTAACGAACTCACTCGTGTCGAGGTCTTCATCCGGCTCAGCGACGACAACAAGAATGTCTCCTGTTTCCTCGTCAAAGCTGAGGTCATAGACCCAGCCGAGCCGCACACCGGTGTCGGTTATAAGCTCAATGTCCCTAAGCTTTGAAGCCATTATCTTGACCATCTTCGCCACCCCTCAGTTTAATCGTGTAGCCCTTTGGGCACCAACGTATAAAACTTTTTCCAAAGTCAAAGGGAGAAGGGCCGCTAAAAGGTGTAGTAGTCAGGTCCCCCTGCTTTCTTTTTGCTGGTCTGCTTTCTGTTCTCTTCGAAGTTTCTGTAGTACTCGACCATATAGGGCGTTATGCTCGGGCGCACCTTCTTCAGCGCCATCTCAAAGTCCCTCTTCAACACTCTAAGCCTTCCAAGGAACTCCTCGCTCTCCTCCTCGACAACTTCGGCCGGCAGCTCTTCCATGATCCTGTGCATCGCCGTCAGCGCGGCCTCCCTCACGAGAGCCTCGATGTCAGCACCGCTGTAACCTTCAGTCCTCTTGGCCAGTTCCTTGAGGTTAACGTCGTCCGCAAGGGGAACGCGCCTCGTGTGCACTTTGAATATTTCAAGCCTGGCCTTTTCATCTGGAGCAGGAACGAGTATCAGTCTGTCGAACCTTCCTGGCCTGAGAAGTGCTGGGTCGAGGATGTCAGGCCTGTTGGTTGCCCCAATGACTATGACGCCGCTGTTCCTCTCTATACCATCCATCTCTGTAAGGAGCTGGTTGATGAGCCTGTCAGTGACGTGATTGGTGTCAGTTCCTCTGCGTGGGGCTATTGCGTCGATCTCGTCGATGAAGATGACGGTTGGGGCGGCCTGCCTTGCCTTCCTGAAGATCTCACGGATGTTCTTCTCACTCTCACCAACCCACTTAGAGAGAACCTCCGGACCGCGTATCCCGATAAAGTTTGCCTCGCTTTCGTTGGCGACGGCTTTAGCGAGCAGAGTCTTACCCGTCCCAGGAGGACCATAGAGGAGAACCCCCCGTGGCGGTTCGATTCCAAGCCTCTGGAAGGCCTTCGGATACTTGAGCGGCCACTCAACAGCCTCTCGAAGCTCCTCTTTTATATCCTCCAAGCCGCCTATGTCGTCCCAATGGATGTTAGGCATCTCGATTAGAACCTCCCTCAGGGCCGAAGGCTCGACCATCTTAAGGGCATTGTAGAAGTCTGCCTTTCTAACGCGGAGTTCTTGGAGGACCTCTGGGGGTATCTGTTCGTGCTCGGGGCTTACCTTCCCCTCTTTGATGAGCCTCCTGAGGACTACCATCGCCGCCTCTCTGGCGAGTGCCGCTAAGTCAGCACCGACAAAGCCGTGGGTAATCTCGGCTATTTCCTCGAGCATTTTGTCGATTAACTTGGTTCTAACCTCCGCGTATACCTCGCTCTCCTTCTTAAGTGCTTCTTTTATCTCGGCCTCATTCTTTGCTTCTTCTAGTGCTTCTATGAGTCTTTCGAGTTTTCTGTCTTCAAACGAGCCGCGCTTCTCAAGCTCCTCAAGGATCTTCAGGACGATAGCCTTATCGTAGTCAGGCTCCAACGGCATGCTCCTTGTGTGTATCTGGAGTATCTCCTTTCTGCCCACTTTGTCAGGAACACCGACCTCAAGCTCGCGATCGAACCTTCCAGGCCTTCTCAAAGCTGGGTCTAACGCGTCGGGTCTGTTCG